>OMJT01000050.1 GCA_900299415.1 Opitutales bacterium | reverse complement strand
GCGAGCGTCAGGGGCAAGGCAGCGCCGGTAAGCGTGAGAAAACGCCGGCGGGAAAGCGGGGAGTTCATGGCAGAAACCCGGCACAGGGCCGGGGCGGGGTTACGGGGCCGCTGAGGTTGGCGGCGGGGTGGCGCCGCCGCAAGCAAGGGGTGGTCCCACCCCGGCACCGGAACCGGCCAAAAAGATGAATAGACCCGCCCCCACCCTCGTCTCATCGGCATGAAAACCCTCCTGCTTCCCCTGCTGGCGCTGGTCCCGTTCACGGTGCTCGCCGAACCGCACGCCGAAAACTCCCGCCGCGGCGAGCCGCGCATCACCGTGTACCAGAACGCCGATTTCCGCGGGGCGTCGCGGACGTTCTATGCGGGGGACGCGGTGGACAACTTCGCGAACCTCGGCTTCGACGAGGGCGGCATCATCAACGACCGCATCTCGTCGATCCGCATCGAGGGCGGCGCGGAGGTATTGCTGTACGAGGACTCCCGCTATCGGGGGCGCGTGCTGCGGGTGACGGAGAGCGTGCGCAACCTCGCGGACCGCCTGCTCCCCGAGAGCGTCGCCGCGAACTGGAACGATCGCATCTCCTCGCTCCGAATCGAGGACACCCGGCGCGATTTTGGGGGCGGCCGGCGCGACGACTCCAACGACGGCCGGATGATCCGCGCCCGGGCCGACGAGATCATCCGGAGCGCCTTCCGCGACCTGCTCAGCCGCGAGCCCGACCTGCGGGGGCCGAATGTTTTCCGCGATCTTCTTATGACCCAGGGTTGGACCGAGCAAATGGTGCGCGACAACATCCGGCGCGGGGAGGAATTCCGGCTCGAGGGCGCGGATCGGATTGTGCGCCAAGCTTATCTTGAGGTGCTCGGACGCGAACCGGATGCCAGCGGTCTGGCGAGTTACCGGAACCGCCTCCTCCAACTCAGCTGGACCGGCCAGGACGTGCGTGCCTCCCTGCGGGCCAGCGCGGAATACCGGCGCTCGCACCCAGGCCGGTAAGGCCAGAAGCCAATTCCAGGCGAAGGGCCACCCGTGCAGAATCACGCGGGTGGCCTTTCTCTGTGCCGATCTGGCGGAGGCCCCATTGACAAGGAGTTGGGAATGCTTAATGACATTGAAACTTAGTCTCAACTAGGCCTCATTTACTTACCCTTGCCTGCAAATTCTCCCATCGCCCGACTCCCCCTTTGCCAGCTGCCCGCTGGCGCGGTCGGGCGCGTGCAGGCCCTGACCGGCGACGAAGGCTTCTGTCAAAGACTCCGCGAGATGGGCTTCGGCGAGGCGGCCTTGGTCACCAAGATCTCCGGGTCGACCACCAGCCTGTGCCAAGTGAACGGCACCCGGATCGCGCTCAATCACTCGGCCGCCATGAACATCCTGGTGGAGCACCTCCCGGTGTCTTCCCGGATCACCGAACCGCGTCGCGCCTGAGCGGGCCCGGCCCGGCGCGCTCCCGACGATGTCCGCGACGAACCTTTCCGCGCTCCCGCCCGGCGTCCGCGCCCGGGTGAAGGACCTCCCGAAAACCGGCGCCACCTTTGTCCGCCTGCGCGAGATGGGCCTGCTCACCGGCACCGTCGTCACCTTTGTTCGCGCCGCCCCGATGGGCGACCCGCTCGAGTTCAAGCTCCGTGGTTATTTGCTTTCGGTCCGTCGCGATGAGGCGGAACAGATCCAGGTCGAGATCCTCGCCGACGGCGCGGCCTGACCACCTGGAATTCCCGCCGTGCAACTGCCTCCGCACATCACGCCGCCGGCCCCGAAGCGCAACGTCCCCGAGCGCGCCCCGGTCTACGCGCTCGTCGGGAATCCGAACTGCGGCAAGAGCACCCTCTTCAACGCCCTCACGGGCCTGAAGCAGAAGGTCGGCAACTACCCCGGCGTCACCGTCGAGAAAAAGGTCGGCACCGCCTACTCCCAGCACGGCCAGCCGCTCACCGTCATCGACTTGCCCGGCGCCTACTCGCTCGCCGCCCGCTCGCCGGACGAGGCCGTGACGCGCGACGTGCTGCTCGGCCGCCGCGCCGACACGCCGCAGCCCGACCGCGTGCTTTGCATCATCGATGCGACCAACCTCGAGCGGAACCTCTACCTCGTCCACCAGGTGCTCGACCTCGGCCGTCCCGTGATCGTGGTCCTCAACATGATGGATCTCGCCGCCGAGGCCGGGATGAAGGTCTTCCCCGACAAGCTCGCCAAGGAACTCGGCGTGCCGGTCATCCCCTGCGAGGCCGTCCGCGGCAAGGGCCTGATCGAGCTCCGCCTCGCGATGAGCCGCCCCGACCTGCCGCTCTCGAAACACGCGTGGGACGTCCCCGCCGCCATCTCGCCCGCCGTGGCCGAGATCCAGACTTCGCTCGTCACGAACGACGCCAAGCTCCCGCTGATTGCGCGCGCGGAGTCGCTCCTGCTCCTCACCGACCAGGATTCCGTCCGTGTCGCCGGTTCGACGCCGCTCAGTCCGCGCACCGCCGAGATCCTCGCCGGTTGGCAGAAACGTTGGTCGGCCGACGGCACCGACTGGGCCGGCACGCTCGTCGCCTCACGCTACGACGCGATCGGCCGCATCTCGGCCGAGGTGGTGCACGCCGGCGAGGCCCACCAGGGTCCGAACCTGAGCGACCGCATCGACGCCGTCGTCACCCACCCGGTCTGGGGCTGGGTCACCCTTGGCGCGGTGATGTGCCTGATCTTCGTCAGCATCTTCACGCTCGCTGAGTACCCGATGAACTGGATCGACGGCCGGATGGCGGCGTTGTCCGACTGGGTGAAGGGCGCGATGGCGCCCGGCGACCTGCGCGACCTGATCACCGACGGGGCGATCGCGGGCGTGGGTGGCGTGGTGATTTTCCTGCCGCAGATCCTGATCCTCTTCTTCTTCATCGGCCTGCTCGAGAACACCGGCTACATGGCGCGCGCGGCGTTCATCATGGACCGCCTGATGAGCCGGGTGGGCCTCAATGGAAAGTCGTTCATCCCGCTGCTCAGCTCCTACGCCTGCGCCATCCCCGGCATCATGGCGACGCGCACGATCGAGGACGCAAAGGACCGGCTCGTGACGATCCTGGTCGCGCCGCTGATGAGCTGCTCGGCTCGCCTGCCGGTCTACCTGCTGATGATCGCAGCGCTGGTGCCGGGCGAGCGGGTGCCGCTGACGACCAAGGTGGGGATCATGTTCCTGATGTATTTCCTCGGCACGGCCGGCGCGTTCGGCTTCGCGTGGCTCTTCAAGCGCACCCTGCTCAAGGGCGTGCCGCCGATGATGATCATGGAGCTGCCGCCCTATCGCCTGCCGGGATTGAACGATGTGGCGCTGCACATGCTCGAGCGCGCCTGGATCTTCCTGCGCCGCGCCGGCACGGTCATCCTCGGGATCAGCATCGTGCTCTGGTTCCTCTCGACCTACCCGAAGGCGCCCGAGGGCACCCCGCCCTCCGAGCAACTCTCCCGCAGCTTCGCCGGCATGGCCGGGCACGCGCTCGAGCCGGTAATCAAGCCCCTCGGCTTCGACTGGCAGATCGGCATCGGCCTGGTCAGCTCCTTTGCCGCCCGCGAGGTGTTCGTCAGCACGATGGGCGTCGTCTTCAACACCGAGACCGCCGGCGACGACACCACGCCGCTCCGCCAGGCCCTGCTCCAGGCCCGGTGGCCCGACGGCCGCATGCTCTTCACCCCTCTCGTCTGCCTCGGGCTGATGATCTTCTATGTCTTCGCCATGCAGTGCATGAGCACCATCGCGATCGTGAAGCGCGAGACGAACGGCTGGAAATGGCCGCTCTTCCAAACCGCGTACATGACTGGCACCGCGTGGATTCTTGCGTTGATTGTGCATCAGGCCGGCACCGCCCTCGGCTTCTGAACATGTCCGCGCAACTCCAAACTGTCCTTGCCCTCGCCATTGTGGCCGTCGCCGCGGGCTGGCTGCTGCGCCGCGCGCTGGCCAAGCGCCGGAATCCTGGCTGCGGCGGCGACTGCGGATGCGCGCCCAAACTCAAGCGCTGACCGGGCTCAGCCCGTGAACCAGTGCCCGAGGCGCTCCATGAGTTGGGTCGCGGCCTCCCCGAGCAGCATGACGTAGAGGACGCCGGCGGCAAACATCACATAGGCGGCGAGGACAAAGGCGCCGTCGCGCTCCAGCAAGCCGCCGGCCATGAGCAGCACCACCCAGGCGGGGAAGGTGTTGGTCAGCGGGATCGGCAGCGGGAGCAACAGGGCGAGCCCGGCGATCATCATCAGACCGGCGTGGATCTGCCGCAGCCAGCCGTAGTCGGTGAGGATAGCAAGACGCGGCCGGAGCAGCCGTTCAAAGCTCGCGATGATCTTCCCGGCAAAGCGCACCATCTGGTCGAAGAATTTCGGCGGCAGCACCCGGCGCTGGATGCTCTTCGCGAGCCAAGGCCGCTGCCCGAGGGCCAGGCGCAGCGAGATCAGCGCGATCGCCAGCCCGAACGGCGTCGACAGTCCCGGCAGCGGGATCGGCGTGATGAACGGCAGCGCGAGCAGGATCAGCAGCAGCGAGTAGGCCCGCGCCCCGAGCGTCACGATCACCGTGCGCACGGCGATCTGTTCGGTCTTGGCCCGCTCCTGCAGGAGGAGCAGTTCCTCGGAAAGCTTGCGGGCGGGCGGACGGAACCTCCGCCGTACCTCCGGCGCGGCGCTCGGCAGGGGCTCGCTCATGTGCCGCGGCGATTGCCGTAGAGGTCGAGGTGCAGCCGGTGCGCGTAGCGGTACCCGCGCTCCTTGCAAAGCTCATTGAGCCAGCCGGCCCGCTCGTGCTGGCGCGCGGCCGTGGTCGACTCGGGCATAAGAAAGACCTGGTGCCGCGGCACCTCGCGCCCAAGCGAGCCAAGCATGCCCTCGAGCTCGTCGACGTCGCCCGGCGCCGCTACCACGAACTTAAGCTGCCAGGGATAGGCCTCGAGCCAGGCGCGCACCACGGCCGGCTGCCAGCGGATCGCCTCGTGCTTCTTCCGCCACGCCGCGTGCTCAGCCTGATGCGGGGTTGAGTTCAGCAGCTTCGGCGAGACGGACGCCAGGTCACACGCGATGCCCCCCGGCGCGCCCGTGCCCGCCGTCTCGATCGTGAGGTGGTAACCCAGCATCTTGAGCTCGGAGGCGAGCGACGCGATTTCCTTCGCGATCATCGGCTCCCCGCCGGTCAGCACCACGTGCCGCGCCTGGCGGTGGCGCTGCACCTCGGCCACGATCGCGTCCACCGTGCGCGGCTCGCCCTCGGGGTTCCATGAGGCGTAGGGCGTGTCGCACCACACGCAGCGGAGGTTGCAGCCGCTGGTGCGGACGAAGACCGAGGGCACGCCGGTGAGGCTGCCCTCGCCCTGCAGGGAGTAAAAGATTTCCGAGATCAGCATGAGGTCTATGACCGGCAATAAATCCTATGGGTCCTATAGGACCTATGCATTCGGCCCTTTTGGCAAAGGCGCCCGGCTCGCGTACTCAGTTGGGTCCGCCAGCCCCGCCTGCAGAAACGCCTCGCGGCGCTCGACGCAGGTGCCGCAGGTGCCGCAATGGATCGCGCCGCCCTTGTAGCAGGAGTAGGTCCGGGAGAAGTCGACGCCCAGCCGGGCGCCTTCGGCGGCGATCTGACCCTTGTCCATCGCGATGAACGGCCGCAGGAGTTGGATGCCGGCATAGGTGCCGAGCCGCATGGTCTCGCCCATCGCCCGCATGAAGTCCTCGCGGCAGTCCGGGTAGATCGTGTGGTCCCCCGTGTGCGCCGCGATCACGAGACCCTCCGCACCGCGGCTCTCCGCGAGACCGGTCGCGATCGAGAGCATGATCGCGTTGCGGAAGGGGACCACGGTCCGGCGCATGTTGTCGTCCGCATAGTGCCCGTCCGGCACTTCGCCGCCGCCCTGGAGCAGGTCCGAGTTGAACAGCCGCCCGACAAACGGCAGCTCCACGACCTCGTGAGGCACGCCGAGGGCGCGGGCCTGCTCCGCCGCGAAGGGCACCTCGCGGTTGTTGTGCTTCGAGCCGTAGTCGAAGCTCAGCGCCGCGCGCACGTCGTGGTGCCGCCGCGCCCAATGGAGCGCGGTCACGGAATCCATCCCGCCGGAGCAGAGCACCACGACTTTCATGCCGCGGAGTTACGCGGAAACCGGATCGGACTCACGGCAATTTTCAGGGCGGGGCGGACAGATCGCGTTCGCGGACCACAGCAGAATGCCTAGCCTGACGGCCATGGTCATTGTCCACGACCCCCGCTGCACGGGATACCACACCCCGGGTCACCCGGAACGCCCGCAGCGCGTGGCGGCCACCGAGGAGCGGTTGCTCCGGCGGCATCCCGCGTGGACCTGGCGCACGCCCGCCCCCGCGGCCGAGGCCGACCTGCTCCGCGCCCATGCCCCGGCCCATCTCGAGCGCCTGAGCCGGGGACCAGACTTTGACGCCGACACCTCATTCCACCCGGAAATCCTGGCCCATGCCCGCCTCGCCACGGGCGCCGCGCTCGCCGCCCTGGAGCTCGCCCTCGACCGCGGCGAGAAGGCCTTCAGCGTGATGCGTCCGCCCGGCCACCATGCCACCCGGAACCGCGCCATGGGGTTCTGTTACCTTAACCACATTGCCGTCGCCGCCCTGGCCGCCCGCGCCCGCGGCGTCGAGCGAGTAGCCGTCTGGGACTTCGACGCCCACCACGGCAACGGCACCGAGGCGATCCTGGATGGGCGGGCCGGCATCCTGTTCGCGAGCGTGCACGACGGCGCCGGTTATCCCGGCACCGGCCGGGCCGATACCGCCAATTGCCGCAACTGGCCCCTGCCCTTCAATGTCGACCGCGCCGCCCACCTGGCTGCGCTGGAGGCGTCCTGGGCCAGCGTGCTCGCCTTCCGCCCGGACCTCGTCCTCGTCTCGGCCGGTTTCGATGCCGATGGGGAGGATCCGATCACCCAGATGAATCTCGCCGGGGAAGATTTCGCCACCCTCGGTCGTTGGCTCCGGGAGAGCGGGCGACCCACCGCGGCCCTGCTTGAGGGGGGTTACAGCGACCATCTTCCGGAATTGATCGATGGGTTTTTGTGCGGTTGGAATGGACCGGATGACCCTTCCTGAACGCCCCGCCGGCCGCCGCGCATGATTTCCCGGTTCATACCCGGCTCCGTGCGGCGCCTGTTCGGCGCCCCGGGCCCACAGCCCAAGGCCGCCCATCCCAAGGCGGACCACCGCCCCCCTGACTTCACGCTGGTGGAGCATTCGGCGGATCTGGCGCCCTTCCTCGACGCCCTGGGGAAGGTGGCGGAGGTCTCCCTCGATACCGAGGCGGACAACATGTTCCATTACCGGAACCGGGTCTGCCTGCTGCAGTTCCTCGTCGACGGCCGCGTGTTCCTCATCGACGTGCTTGCGCCCGGCATGGACCTGACGCCCCTCTGGCCGGTCCTCGCGAAAAAGCATCTCGTGATGCACGGCAGCGACTTCGACCTGCGCCTGCTCCACGATCTCTGCGGCTTCCGGGCACACAGCCTCTTCGACACCATGCTCGCCGCCCAGCTGCTCGGCCGCACGCGCTTCGGCCTCGCCGCGCTGCTCGAGGAGCACTTCGGCGTCGCCCTCGACAAGTCCGGCCAGAAGGCCAACTGGTCCAAGCGTCCCATCACGCCCAAGCTCCTTCACTATGCCTCGCTCGATGTCTGGCACCTGCCGGCCCTGCGCGAGATCCTCACCCGCGAACTCAAGGGCCTCGGCCGCCTCGCCTGGCTCGAGGCGCAGTGCCAGGCCCAGATCGACGCCGGCTGCACCGGCTTTGCGCCGGCGACCGAGCACGACTGGCGCATCGGCAAGTCCGAACGGCTCCGCGGTCGCGGCCTCACCGTCCTCCACGCCGCGTGGCACTGGCGCGAGGCCCAGGCCCAGCGGCTCGACGTGCCGCCCTTCAAGGTCTGTGGCAACGAACTGCTGCTGAAGATGTCCGCGTCCGCCGAGGCCGACGAAGCAACCCCCGAGGCCGTGCTGCAGGCCATCCACCTCGGCCGCCGCCACAACCGCCTTTTCCCGTCGCTCGCCGCCGCCGTCCGCGCGGGCTTCGCCCAGGACCCGGCTTCCCTCCCGCGCCGCCGTGGCCGCGACCAGCGCTTTGCGCCGATGAGCAACGCCGAGCTCGCGCTCCTCGACCGCATCAAGGCCGACCGCGATGGCGTGGCGAAGAAACTCGGCCTCGACCCCACGCTGATCGCCAACCGCGCCCAGCTCGCCCAGATCGCCCGCGGGCCGGACCAACTCGACTCCATCCTCCAGCGCTGGCAGGCCGACCTGCTCCGCGACCTGCCCTCACTCCAGGGCTGAGCCCGTGTCCGCCGCGGAAGACGCCAACATCGCGCGCCATCTCCGGCTCATGGCGGCGGACCGGCCCGACGCGCCCGCCCTCAAGGTCCCGCGCGGCCGCACCGCCGCCGGCGATATCGACTACCTCGCGCTCAGCTTCCGCGAGCTCGCCGCCGAGGCCGACGCCTGGACCGCGCGGCTGGAGGCGGCCGGCGTGCGCCGCGGCGATCGCACCCTCGTGATGGTCCGCGCCGGCCTGCCCCTCATCGCCGCGGTCTTTGGCCTTTTCCAGCTTGGCGCGGTGCCCGTCGTCATCGACCCCGGCATGGGTCTGAAAAGCTTCCTCGCCTGCGTCGCCCGCTCCCGCCCCCGCGCCCTCGTTGGGATCCCGATGGCCCGCCTGGTCCGCCTCCTTTTCCGCGGCCCGTTCCACACCGTCGGGATCACGGTTCCCGCCAGCGGCTCGCTCACCGCCCGCCTCGTCGAGCCGTCCGCCAGTTCCAATTTCAAATCTCAGATTTCTCCCAGCTCCGCCACCGACCTCGCCGCCATCCTCTTCACCAGCGGCTCGACGGGTGCGCCCAAGGGCGTGCGCTACGAACACGGCATGTTCGCAGCCCAGGTCCGCCTGATCCACGAAAAGTACGGCATCCAGCCCGGTGAGGTGGACCTGCCGATGCTGCCGATCTTCGCGCTGTTCAATCCCGCGCTCGGGATGACCACCGTCGTGCCCGAGATCGATCCCAGCCGCCCCGCGACGGTCGATCCCGCGAAGATCGTGCAGGCCATCCGGCAGGAAAAGGTCACGAACTCCTTCGGCTCCCCGACCCTTTGGGCCAAGATCAGCACCCACTGCCAGGCCCAAGGAATCACCCTCCCCAGCTTGCGCCGCGTTCTCTGCGCTGGCGCACCGGTGCCCGCCTCCCTCTGGGAAAGCTCCGCCGCCTGGCTGCCCGGCGGCCAGCTCCACAGTCCTTACGGCGCGACCGAGTCCCTCCCGGTCGCCACGATCTCCGCGGCCGAGCAAGGTCGCCTTTCCAGCGATGCGTCCCCGGGGCCTGGGACTTGCCTGGGCCGGCCGGTGCCGGAAATTTCGGTCAAGATCATCGCGCTGACGGATGGCCCCATCGCCTCGCTCGCCGAGGCGCGCGAGCTGCCGGCGGGGGAGATCGGCGAGATCATCGCGGCGGGACCCGTGGTCACCAAGGAATACGATGCGCTGCCGGAAGCGACGGCTGGCGCAAAGATCCGCGGCACCGATGGCACCGTCTGGCACCGGATCGGAGATTGTGGGACGCTCGACGGCACCGGCCGACTCTGGTTCTGCGGCCGCAAGGTCGAGCGGGTGGAGACGGCCAAAGCGACGTTCTTCACCGAGCCCTGCGAGCGGGTGTTTCGCCGCCATCCCCGCGTCACGCGCTGCGCCCTGATCGGGCTCGGCGAACGCGGTCGGCAGGAGCCGGCTTTGGTCGTCGAATCGAAGGCCTGGGGCCAGGAGGCGGAGACCCTCGCCCGCGAACTGCTCCTGCTCGGCGTGGCCTCACCTACGACCGTCGGGATTCGGAAATTCTACTTTTATCCGGCGTTCCCAGTCGATGTCCGGCACAACGCGAAGATTCACCGGCTCACGCTTGCGCGCTGGGCGGCCGGCCGGGCCTCCTTCCCTGGGGAACCATGAGCACCCTCGTCACCGGCGGCACAGGATTCCTCGGCCGACGCCTCGTGGAGCGGCTGCTTTCGGAAGGTCGTCCGGTCGCGGTGCTGGGCCGCACGCCGGCGCCGGATCTGGAGGCCAAGGGCGTTCGCTTCATGCGCGCCTCACTCGACGACGCGCCGGCGGTAGAGGCGGCATGCGCGGGCATGACGACCGTCTTTCACACCGCGGCCAAGGTCGGGGTCTGGGGCCGGTACGATGATTTCTTCCGCACCAATGTGCTGGGCACGCGGGCGATCCTGGCCGGCTGCCGGCGCCATGGGGTACCGCGGCTCGTCTACACGAGCACGCCGAGCGTGGTGTACAACGGGCGCGACCTCGCCGGGGCCGATGAGTCGCTACCACTCACCACGGACTGCCCAAGTCCGTACCCGTTGACCAAGGCCATCGCCGAGCGCGAGGTGCTCGCGGCGAATTCGGCCGGGCTGCGCACGGTCGCGCTGCGGCCGCACCTCATTTGGGGCGTCGGTGACCCGCACCTCGTGCCCCGTCTCCTGGCCCGGGCCGGACGGCTGCGCATCGTCGGGTCGGGCACCAACCGCGTGGACATGGTCCAGGTCGTGAACGCGGTGGACGCCCACCTCCTCGCCGAGCGGGCGCTCGCCGGGCCCGCGGCCGGCCACGCCTATTTCATCACCAACGGCGAACCGGTGGTGCTCTGGGACTGGGTCAATCACCTGCTGCGCGGCCTGGGCGAGCCCCCGGTCACACGAACCATCTCCCTCGGGGCCGCCTCGGCCGTCGGGGCCGTTTGCGAGGGGGCATGGCGGATCCTGCCGCTCCGCGGCGAGCCACCGATGACGCGGTTCATCGCGGCCGAACTGGCGAAGCACCACTGGTTCGATATTCCCGCCGCCCGCCGCGATCTCGGCTACGAGCCGCGGATCACGATGGCGCAGGGTACCGCGGAACTAATCGCTCACTTGCAGGCGGCCAAATCGGTCCCCTAAGGTTCAGCCCCGCTGACGGACCGCCTCGAAGAGCGTGATGATCGTGGCCATCGCGACATTGAGCGAGTCGGCCTGGCCGGCCATCGGGATGCGCACGGGCAGGTCGGCGTTCTCGAGCCAGAATTTGCTCAGGCCGTACTGTTCACTGCCCATCACGACTGCGAGCGGGCCGCGCAGGTCGGCCGCGGTGTAGAGCTTTTCGGCCGCGGGGCTGGTGGCGACGGTGCGGATGCCGCGCTGCTTGAGCCAAGCCAGCACCCGCGCGCTTTCGTCCACCACGCAAGGGACGGAGAACAGCACGCCCGTGGAGGCGCGGACGACGTTCGGATTAAAGATATCGGTGACCGGATCGCACACGATCACGGCCTGGCAGCCGGCGGCATCGGCGCTGCGCAGGATGGTGCCGAGGTTGCCGGGTTTCTCGATCGCTTCGACGACCAGAAGGAAGGGCGCGGCCGGGAGCACGAGGTCCTCGAGACGTCGCTGCCACTGCGGCGCCACGGCGAGGAGGCCGTCGGGCCGCTCGCGATAGGCGACCTTGGCAAACGCTTCCTTGGAGAGCTCGAACAGCTTCGCCCCGGCGGCCTCGGCTTGGGCGAGCAGCGCGGGCTCGTTCTCCCCGAGGAACCAATCCGGTGAGAAGTACAGCTCCCGCAAGGCGACCCGTTTCTCCAGCGCGCGACGGATCTCGCGGTAGCCCTCGACGAGGAAGACGCCCGCCTCGTCGCGCGGCCGGCGGTCGCGCAGGCGCACGAGCTCCTTCACGCGGGGGTTCTGCAGGCTGGTGATCTTCTCGGCGGGCATCGGCTCGGGTTTAGCCACCGAGACCCCGAGGGCACGGAGAATCGCAGCCAAATTTCTGCTTCGCCCGACTGGATTTCTCTGTCTGCTCTGTGGCGCTGTGGCCAAGAAGCGCTTCAACGACCATCCGTTCGCCTACCACGAGGAGATCGAACTCGAGATCACGACGCTGACCAACCTCGGTTCCGGCTTGGGCCGGATCGTGCTGCCGCCATCCCAGGAGGCGGGCCAACCAGCGACCGAGTCCGGCGGCTGGGTCGTGATGGTCCCCTTCACCCTCCCCGGAGAAAGGGTCCGGGCGCGGGTCTTCCGCAACCAGAAGAATTTCTCGGAGGCGGACCTGGTCGCCGTGCTCGCGCCCTCACCGCACCGGGTCGCCCCGCGCTGCGGACTCTTTGGACGCTGCGGCGGCTGCCAGTACCAGCACCTCGCCTACTCCGAGCAGCGGGCGTGGAAGCAGCGTCAGGTTGCCGAGCTGCTGCGCCACCTCGCGGGCCTGGAGTTCCCCGTGGCGCCAGTTGTGCCGTCGCCGCGCGAATTTGGCTACCGCTCGAAGATCACGCCGCATTTTTCCGCGCGGCCGCCGCGGGAAGCCGGGGCCGAGCCGCCCATCGGCTTCCTCCGCCAAGGCACACGATTCGAGCTCGTGGACGTCCCCGCCTGCCCGATCGCCACGCCGGAGATCAACACGAAGCTCACCGAGGTCCGCACGCGGACCCGGACCCGGCTCGCCGCCGGTGAGTACAAGCGCGATGCCACGTTGTTGCTGCGGCACGCGGAAGAAGGCGTCGTCACCGACTACGATGCGGTCATCCACGAGCAGGTCGGCGACCTCCGGCTGCGCTTCCTGGCCCGCGACTTTTTCCAGAACAACCCATTCATCCTTCCGGCGTTCACCGCCTATGTGCGCGAGCAGGCGGCGGCGGCCGGTGTCCGCTTCCTGGTCGACGCCTACTGTGGCAGCGGCCTGTTAGCGCTCAGCGCCGCGCCGGCGTTTGAGCAGGTCGCCGGCATCGAGATCAGCGAAAGCAGCATCCGCTTCGCGAAGGAGAACGCCGCCGCCAACGGCATCGGCAATGCCGACTTTCGCGCGGGCAACGCGGCAGCGATCTTCGCGGGCCTGCCTTTCCCCCCAGCGGAGACGGCCGTGGTCATCGATCCGCCGCGCAAGGGTTGCGACGAGGATTTCCTCCGGCAGCTACTCGCCTTCGGTCCGGCGCGGGTCGTGTACGTCTCCTGCGACCCGGCCACACAGATGCGCGACCTGAAGGCGTTCTCGGCCGCCGGCTACGCCCTCACCGCGGTGCGACCCTTTGACCTCTTTCCGCAGACCCGGCACCTGGAGTGCGTGATCACGCTCCGCCGGGGCTGAGCCGCCCGAGCCGCCTCTGGGATTGCCACCGGGACGGAGTCCAGGATTCTCGGGGCAACGTTTCCCGCCCATGGCCTCTACCCATACTTGGAATTTTTTCCGCACCGGCGGGCTCGACCAGGTCGTGCTCGGTTCCGCGGCCGACCTGACCGCCCTGCAGGAGCTCGACTAGAAGCTCTGGGTGGCCCTGAGCTGCCCCGTGAAAGGTCTCGAGCTCGACGAGAAAACCCTCGCCTTGATCGATTCGGACAACGACGGCCGCATCCGGGTGGCCGAGCTGCTCGCCGCCGTGGCGTGGGCCGCCGCCCACCTGAAGGATCCCGCGGTGCTGCTGCAGGGCGCCGAAGAACTCCCGCTCGCGGCGATCAATGATTCGAACGCCGAGGGCCGGATCCTCCTCGCCTCCGCGCGGCAGATCCTCGCCAACCTCGGCCGCAAGGATGCCTCCGCGCTCGACGTGGCCGGCGCCGCCGACACCGCAAAGATCTTCGCCGCCAGCCCGCTCAACGGGGACGGCGTCATTCCCCCCGAGGCCACCGAGGACCCCGCGGTGCAGGCGCTGATCAAAGACATCGTCGACTGCCTCGGCGGCACGCCTGACCGCACCGGCTCGATTGGCGTAACCGCAGCCCAGGTGGACACCTTCTTCGCCGAATTGGAAGCGTTCGCCGGCTGGACCGCAAAGAGCACGAACAGCGAGATCGCCGTGCTCGGCGCCGCCACCAACGCCGCCAGTGCGGCCGTCCAAGCCGTGCGCGCCAAGGTCGATGACTATTTCGCCCGCACCCGGCTCGCGGCCTTCGACGCGCGCGCCATGGCCGCCCTGAACCGCAGCGAGACCGAGTACCTCGCGATCGCCGCGAAGGACATGACCATCACCGCCGCCGAAGTCAGCGGCTTCCCGCTCGCCCGGATCGAGGCCGGCCGGCCGCTCCCGCTAGCCGAGGGTGTGAACCCGGCATGGGCCGGCGCGCTGGCCCGCCTGCAGGCGGACGCCGTCGCCCCGCTGCTGGGTGCAACCGTCACGACCCTCACGGAGGCGCAATGGACCGCCCTCAACGCCAAGCTCGCCCCGTTCGAAACCTGACTCGCCGGCAAGGCCGGGGCCAAGGTCGAAAAACTGGGCGCGGAGCGCGTGCAACAGATTCTCCTCGGCAACGGCCGAGCGGCGCTCGCCGCCCTCGTCGCCCGCGACCAGGCGCTCGAACCGGAATTCAAAGCCGTGAACGACGTCGAGCGCCTTGTGCGCTATCACCGCGACCTCCGCGCCCTGCTCCACAACTTCGTCAACTTTGCCGACCTTTACTCGCGCGACCGACTCGCCGTCTTTCAGGCTGGCACCCTCTACCTCGACAGCCGGTCGACCGAACTATGCATCCGCGTCGACGGCCCCAACCCGCGATGAGCAAGGCCTACATCGCCTACTGCACCTGCACCCGGCCGGGCTGCGCGCCGATGACCATCGCCGCCTGCTTCACGCAGGGCGACAGCGACTACCTCTTCGTCGGGCGGCACGGCGTCTTCTACGACCGCAAGGGCCGCGACTGGGACACCATCATCACCAGCATCGTCGACAACCCGATCTCGATCCGGCAGGCGTTCTGGGCTCCGTACACGAAGTTCGTCCGGATGATCGAGGAGCAGGTGGCGAAACGCGCCGCCGCCGCCTAGAAAACCGCCAATGTCGACAAGGCCGGACCCGCCGTGGCACCCAAGAAAATCGACATCGGCACGGTGGCCACCCTCGGCGTCGCCGTCGGCGCGATCGGTGGCGCCCTCGGCGCCGTGGCCACCAACCTCGCCAAGCTCGCCATTTGGCAGCTCCCGCTCGTGGTCATTGGCGTGATGCTGGTGATCTCCCTGCCCTCGATGGCCATCGCCTGGCTCAAGCTCCGCCAGCGCACACTGGGACCCATCCTGGAAGGCAACGGCTGGGCCGTGAACGGCCGCGTGAAGATCAACATCCCCTTTGGCACCGCCCTGACCGACATGGCGGTGTTGCCGCCCGTCTCGCACCGCTCGCTCGAGGATCCGTACGAGGACAAGGAAGCGGCGAAGAAGCGCCGGCTATTGGTCGCCACCGTGGTGCTCCTCCTCCTCGCCGGCGCCGCCTGGTGGATCCGGAGCGATGCACTCCGGCATGTCGACGACGCGAAGAAAGCCCACTATTTCTGGGAATCCAACCGGCCGGCCGCCAAGGCCGAGCCCACACCGGACGCCGCCAAATAAGCTCGGTCCGCCCGCTCAGACCGCGGTGCGGTTGTCGCACACGTCGTGCGCGAACGACCGCCGGTGCTTGTGGGCGCGCAGCGCGGCGTCGCGGGCGCCATCGCGCGACTGAACCAGGAAACGCGTCGGTGCCGGGGCATTCTCCGCCTCGGCCAGCGCGGCGAGGCAAACCAACGCCTCCGCCTTGGCCGGCAATCGGCTGGCGGGAAAACGGGCATGGACACTAAGCCAGGCCAGCGTGCGGCGAAAGGGATCGGGCGGAGTCATGGACTGGTGAGGGGTAGCGGGAAACCCGGCCCGCAGGAAGTACCAACTGGCGGCCCGGCGTTGACTCGGGCCGGCGCCCGCGAGGAACTCGCGCCATGCATCCCGCCGATTTTTCCCTGATTTCCCCCGTTCGCCTTGCCGTGGTCTTGGGCGCGCTGGCGGTTGGCCTCACGGGCTGCGCACCGAAATCCAACGCGCCCGCCACCGTCGCGGTGCCGGCGGTCCCCACCTTTGCGGTCGTCGAGACCGACAAGGGCACGTTTGAGTTCGAGCTGCTGTCGGCCGACGCCCCGAAGGGCACGGAGAATTTCCGTCTCCTCGCGGCCCGCGGCTACTACAACGGACTCACATTTCACCGCATCATCAAGGGCTTCATGATCCAGGGCGGCGACCCGAACGGCAACGGCTCCGGCGGCGAGAGCGCCTGGGGCGGGACGTTTCCCGACGAGATCAAGGCGGATTCGCCGCTCTACGCGAAAGGCATGGGCTACAAGCGCGGCATCGTGGCGTTCGCCAACTCCGGCCCGAACACGAACGGCAGCCAGTTCTTCGTGCTGCACAAGGACTACCCCTTGCCCGCGACCTACTCGATCTTCGGACGGGTGACCAAGGGGATCGAGGTGATTGATGCGCTCGCCGAGGTGCCCGTGCGCCGCGGGGCGGATCCCATCCCCAGCGAGCCGCTTACCGCTCCCGTGATTAAAAAAATCACGATCCGGCAGTGAGCGAAGGGTCCGCACGGCCCGCCGCGGTGGGCGTCACGGGAAATGCCTGGTTCCTGTTGGGCGCGCTGCTGGTGATGCCCGCTTTGGCGCTGGTCCAGATCGCGCCTTCGGTCCGGCCGTGGATTGGGGGCGCGGCGGTTGGGAGCTCCCTGCTGGGGGCGCTCCTTCAGTGGTTCGACAAGCGTGCGGCCCAGTCCCGGGGCGGGCGCGTCCCGGAATTTTGGCTCCATGCCATCGAACTCCTGGGGGGCTGGCCTGGCGCGTTCTTGGCCCAGCGGGCCTGGCGCCACAAGACCGCCAAGCTGTCCTACCAGGCGGTTTTCTGGCTGATCGTGGCGTTCCACGAGCTGCTGGCACTCGATCTGGCGAGCGGCGGCCGCGTAAGCCGGGGAATTCGGCTGATGATCACCGGCGGCTTCGCCGGGTGACCCGATCCATGACCGTCCACACCTACCAGGCCGAGCTCTGGCTGCCGCGGCCGCGCCCCGAGGTCTTCGCCTTCTTCGCCGAGGCGCGGAACCTCGAGGCCATCACGCCGCCCTGGCTTAAATTTGAGGTGCTCACCCCCGCCCCGATCGCGATGCGGGCCGGCACCCTCATCGACTACCGCCTTCGCCTGCATGGTTTCCCGATCCGCTGGCGGACTGAGATCACGCTCTGGGAACCGCCAGTCCGCTTTGCCGACACCCAGCTCCGCGGCCCCTATCGCCTCTGGGAGCACACGCATACCTTTGTGGAGAAGGACGGCGGCACGCTGTGCCGCGACGAAGTGCGCTATGCCGTGCCCGGCGGCGCGCTGATCGAGCGCCTGTTCGTGCGGCGCGACGTGGAAAAGATCTTCGCGTTCCGGCAGGAGACGATGCGGCGGCGGCTCGGGTGAGCGATGCGAGAGCGGGTGAGTGGGAGACGGGGTGAAGGGGAGACCTGATCCATTCCCCCATCTCCCCTTCGCCTTGTCTCCCACTCCCTCTCCCTCCGCGGTATTGCCCACGGCGCCAGGGTGGGACAGGTTTCGTCCGGGGCCCCATGAACAAAGACCGCACCTTCCTCGGCGTCCTCGGGGCGCTGCTCGTGCTGTCGGTGCTCTTCCTGCTGATCGAGCGCGTCGTCGGGCGGATCAAGGGGCGGGGCATCCCCCAGCCCGTGCTGCGCAAAGGGTGGCGCACCGACGTCGTCTACTGGTTCATGACCGCGCTGATCACGAGCCCCATCGTGCGCGTGGCGGCGGTCATCCCCTTCCTCCTGCTGATCCTGGCAAAGGTCACCACGGTCGACGTGCTGCGTCTCGGCCAGTACCAGGGCTTCGGCCCGCTCGCGCGCCAGCCCGTCTGGCTGCAGGCCGTGCAGATCTACCTGCTCGCGGACCTCGCCGGCTACTGGACGCACCGGCTGTTTCACCGCGGGAAATGGTGGCCGTTCCACGCCGTGCATCACAGCTCCGAGGAGCTCGACTGGCTCGGTAGCCTGCGCGTCCACCCGGTGAACGAGATGATCAACAAGCTGCTGCAGTCGACGCCCATCCTGCTTCTCGGCTACAACCCGACCGTCACGCTGACCGCCGCGCCGGTCTTCACGCTCTACGCGATTTTCCTGCACGCGAACGTGAACTGGGACTTCGGTCCGCTCCGCGCCGTGATCGCCACGCCGGTTTTCCACCGCTGGCACCACTCGAAGGACCGCGCGGCCTGGGACAAGAACTTCGCCGGCCTCTTCCCCTTTTGGGACATCCTCTTCGGCACCTACTACATGCCCCGCGGCCGCTGGCCGGAGAACTTTGGCATCCACGAGCCCATGCCCACCGGCTACCTCGGCCAGATGTGGGCGCCGTTCGCGTGGCTGCGGCGCGCTGACAAAAAGGTCGATCCGGAATAGCAACGCCTAGCTTGATTCCCGGTTGAATCCGATCTTCCGCCCGTGATCCGGTTCGGGCAACGCGAGCAGCTGGCGCATCGCCTCGAAGAGATTGCCGATCGCCGCGTCGTGGCCCTCGAGTTTCTTTTCCAGCTCGGCGAGCTTTGCGGCCAGCTCGCGGTGGGTGGACAGCAGCTCGCGCAGCTGAACGAAGGCGCGGATCAGGGCCACCGAGACCTTGGCGGCGTGCGGGCTGTGCAGCACCGTCGCGACCATGGCGACACCCTGCTCCGTGAAGACTGTGGGCATTCCTCGTCGTCCGCCATGGCTCAAACTTGAAATGCCAGATTGGCATTTCAAGTCTTTAACCTCTTCTTTGCTAAGCACAAAGGAAAAGTCTGGTGGGAACCGATCACGGTTTCGTCGGACGGCTCGATTGAGTTCGCCGGTAACCACCCCGTAGAAATGGGCCAGGTCGGCATCGACGATGACGCGCTGCCCGCGAATGAAAAAGGCCGGCAACGGGAACGGGGGACTCGGTGAGGGGGTGAGGGCGGCAAAGATTTTTTACTTTGGGTGAAAGATTGGGGGCGGTTCTTACGTTCTGGTGGGTGTGAATCATTCTATGCCCAACAGAGTTCGAGCGGACGAAGCCGGGGAAAGTTCGATGGCTCGTGGTCCCTCCGAGCGGCTCCGCAGCCATCGGGACCTCCGGGTTTGGCAGCAGGCCATGGATCTCGCGGTGGAAGTGCAGGTCGCGAGCAACCATTTCCCCTCCAACGAAAGATACTCGCTGACCGATCAGGTACGACGCTCCGCACGGTCCGTGGCGGCCAACATTGCCGAAGCCTGGCGAAAACGTCGGTATGGGCCGGCCTTCGTGGCCAAACTCAACGATGCCGAGGGCGAAGCGGCCGAAACGCAGACCCACTTGGAGTTGTCCGTACGGTTTCAATATCTCATGGCCGATCGCGCCTCCGCTCTCGACCAAAGGTACGAGCGCCTCCTCGGCCAGTTGGTCACCATGTCAGCCCGGCCCGAGCTCTGGGTCATCCGGGCCGGCAAATCGCAAAAATCGTAGCCTCCAAGATAAATTCCCCATTCTCCCCCTCCCCCCGTGGTCCCATCCCGCCATCACATTTCACACCGGATGCGGATGCCGGGTATCGTGCACCTTCAGCCGCTCGCGCTCGGAATGGGCGCGCACGCGGCGCCAGGCTTCCCAGGCGTTGGCAATCATCAGGCCGGCCGAGAGGAAGTAGACGAGGCCGATGAGCTGGAAGAAGGCGTAGCAGACTACGGCGGTGATAGCGCCGAAGATCAGCTGTTCCTTCGCCCGGGGCGGCGAGGTCGGCGGGTCCGTCACCATGAAGAACCCGAAATACAGCGCGGCATGCAGGTCGGGCTGGCGGTAGACCTCGACGTAGTGCGCTGGGTCGCCGATCCAGGAGGAAATCGTGAACAGCAGGAAGTAGCCGCCGAGGAAGGCGAGCAGCAGCGGCATCTTGTTCACGCGGTCGGTGATGAACACGCCGCCCACGATGAGCGCCACGAGCGCCCACGGGGTAACCTCGGGCATGGCGCCCCACCAGTTCTGCGCCGAGCCAAAGACATGGTAGGAGACGATCAAGGCGAGCGCCGCGGGGTTGAAGATGTTGGCCGTTCGCGTGCGCAGGAGGTACTTACTGACCACACCGATCACAGCCGTGACGGCCGAGACGTGCCAGGGCTCGATCGGGCTGATGATCATGCCCACAATCATGCCGGTGAGCAGCGCCCCATCCGGGAAACTCCAGTGGCCATCGCGCCAACGCAGGATCGGTGCATCGACCACGGCCGCCGCCAGCATGGCGGCGAAGAGCCCCGGCCCCATCATGGAGCGATCACCGAGGACCGCCGCGAGCCCGAGGAGGGCGACGAACACCACGATCAGCAGCCCCTTGGGTTTGCGGAAGAATTGCCGGAGGGCTGCGCCGGCCGACTGGGGTGGGACGGGAGTATGGTTACTCATGGGAGGGGAAACTGCTCGTGGCGAAGCGCTCCAGAGCCGGGGTCACGATGATCCCATCCGCCCCGTGACGTTCGAGCAACTCGATTCCCGCCTGCGGCCCGAGCACGAAGGCCGCGGTGGCCAGTCCGTCGGCCACCATCGCGGAAGGCGCGAGCACGGTCACGCTCGCCGCGCCCCCGGCCGCAGCGCCGGTGCGCAGGTCGATGATGTGGTGGCCGGCCCCGGGCTGCGGCGCGCGGCGCTCATAGTCGCCCGAGGTGCACACCGCGGTGTCCTCGGCCTCGATCGTCTCGAGGACCTCGCCGGGCTGCCGCGGGTGGTGGATGCCGATGGACCACGGCCGGCCCTGGGCATTGCGCCCGCCGAGATACAGGTCGCCACCGGCATCGACCAGGAAGTTCCGGAGCGGTTGCAATTCCCGCGCCGCAAGATCGATCGCGAGGCCCTTGGCCACCGCCCCGAGGTCGAGGACCAGCGGCTGCAGCAGGGTGATCGTCCTGCGGCGCTCATCGAGGCGCACATCGCGGAACGTCGCGGTTTTGGCGGCAGCGGGCCCGGGGAAAGGACCCGCTGGCAGCTGCGTGCGGTAATGGCGGTTGAAGCCCCGCGCCTCCAGCGCCGCGCCCACCGTCGGGTCGAACGCCCCGTCGGTTTCCTCGGCCAGGGCCAGCGCAAAGCGCACGGCCTCGAACAGCAGCGGGCTGGCGGGCACGGCTTCGCCGACCCGGGCGGAAAGCCGACGCAGTTCGCTTTCGGGATCGAAACGGTTGCAGGTCGCCTCCACCCGCCGGAACCAGTCCAGCGCCCGCCGGACGACCGCGTCACGCTCGCCCTCCCCACCCCCCGGGACCGGGCCCACGGCCTCGATCGTGACCAGCGTGCCCATCAGGGCCGCCGATTGGGCTCCGCCCGCGCTCACAATTTCGCCGCCTTCAAAGCCTCCAGCACCGCGAAATAATAGGCGTCGGAACTTTCCGAGGCCCCGGAGATGCGGTCGAGCTTGTCGGGATTCTGGCGGTCGACGATCTGCTTCGGCAGACGCGAAATCACGTTCTTGGAGTAGCGCGTGTAGCACTCCGTGATCTCGGCGGAGACGATCTTGTCGTCGAGCATCTCGACGGTGACCTTGAGGTCGCCGTGACGGCAGCGGCCCCAGCCGAAGTAGGCGCCGTCCTTGTATTTCTTGTTCACGGCCGAGACCGCGGCGGGAACGACGGAGGAGGTCGCGGAGGTCGTCGGCGCATCAGGGGCCGGGCCGGCGGGGAGCGCCGCCACCTGAACGGGCGTTGTCGGGACGGGACTCGGAACCGAAACAGGTGTCGCGGCAGGAACCGCCGGAGCGATGACCGCGGTCACGGCCGGCGTGGGCGCCGGGGTCGGCGCGGTCGCCACCGGCAACGGCACCGGTGTGGCCAACGGGGCGGGAGCGGGCGTCTGGAGCGGCTTCGGGGTCGCGGTGGGCGGCGGGGTCGCCGGCGTCGCGAGCGGCAGAGTGGCGGTGGCGACCGGCGCGGGGACCGTTTTAGCCCGCCCGGGCTCGGTCTCGCCACCACGGCCCCGCGGGTCGGTGCGGCCATGCTCGTCGGCGGCCAGTTTGGCGGCGGCAGCGGCGGTGTGGAAGAACCCCGTGGTGTAGATCGCGATGACCGCGGCCGACCCCATCAGCATGAGGTTGCGCTTCGTCCGCATGTCCGCGGCTTGCCCACGGGACTTGGGCGCGGTTGGAGAATGGGGGGTCACGGAAGGGTGTAAAACGGACAGTGGGGTGGATGGGGAAACCTGAATCAGCGAAAAGGCTCAATGGCAAAGACGTGGCTCCCATGACAAAGTTTCTCCATTGAATCATGTCGGCGGCGTCATGTTCCCTTCGGTGACAGACTCGGTACCAAGTTCCTGCCCCAGCGGGGCATGCCTACGTCGCCCTCAGCCTTGCTCGTCCGATAAGCTCCCCCCAACGTCGTCCCATGTCCCCGCCTGCCGAACCCCGGGCAACCGGCTCGCCTACCCCGGCCAGCCCAAAGATGGCGTTCGGGCGCATGCAGGAAAGCGGGCTCGTCGTGGTCATCCTGCTGCTTGGGGTGCTCCTCACCGTCTTCAGCGGCAGCGTCCAGACCCCGGTCTTCGCCCCCGGGCCGGACGGGTTGCCGCAGCGGGTCTACACCACCAACGCCTCCGGCGAGAGCGTGCCGGCGACCGTGGAGAAGAACAAGTTCCTCAACGCCCAGAATCTCGCCCAGCTCGCCAAGGACACCAGCTTCATCGCCATCATGGCCGTCGGCATGTCGGTCGTGATCATTGCCGGTGGCATCGACCTGAGCGTGGGCGCGATCTACGCCCTCGCGTCGGTGCTGGGAGCGCTGACGTTGCGTGAGTTCGGCCCCGGCGCCGACCACATCCTCCTCGCCCCCTGGGTCGGTGTCTCGATCGGCGCCTTTGTGTGCATCGGCGTCGCCACGCTCTGCGGCCTGATTAACGGCGGCCTGATCGTGGCCCTGCGTGTCCACCCGTTCATCATCACGCTCGGCGCCATGGCCATCCTGCGCGGCATCGCGTTCGTCACGACCAAGGGCCAGTCCATCGGCGGCTTCCCCCCGGCCTTCCGCGAACTCATCCGGTACGAGGTGGGCAACGGCCTCAGCCTCGTGCCGCTCGCCGTGATGCTGCTCGTGACCGTGCTGGGCGGGATCTTCCTCTCCCGCCTCGCCGCCGGCCGCCGCGTCTACGCCATCGGCGGCAACGAGCTCGCCGCGCGCTTCAGCGGCATCCGGGTCGAGCGTGTGAAGCTCGGGGTCTACCTGATCTCCGGCGCCACCGCTGGCATCGCCGCCCTGCTCGCGCTCGGCTACTACGGAGCCGCGACCTCCGGCGACGGCCAGGGCTACGAGCTCAATGTCATCGCCGCCGCCGTCGTCGGCGGCGCCAGCCTGACCGGCGGCAAGGGCTCGGCCCTCGGCGCCGTGCTCGGCGCCCTCGTGATCCAGATGATCAACAGTGGTATTGTCATCCTTGGGATTGATCAAAACTACAGCCAGATCATCATTGGAGCGGTCGTCATCGCGGCCGTGGTGCTCGACAACCTCAATACTTGGCTCGCCCGCCGTCGGCCGGCGGCCAGTGCCTGACCCCATCCAAATTAACTTCGGATTAAGCCGCTCTCCGCCATAGTGGCGGTCCGCGCCACATTCCACCCCACCCCCATGAAACGTCCGCTCCAAATCCTCGCCGCCCTCGCGGCGCTCGCCGTGCCGCTGTCTGCCGCCCAGGCCCCGCGCACTATCACCCTCGGTCTCGTCGCCAAGTCCCAGGGCAACCCCGTCTTCCAGGCCGCCCGTGTCGGCGCGGAGGACGCTGCCAAAGAACTCGGCACCAAGCTCGGCCTGACAATCAAGATCGACTGGCGCACCCCCAACGAGGAAGACGCCCAGAAGCAGGCCGACGCGATCGAGCAGCTCGTGCTGGCCGGCGCTGCCGGGATCTCGGTGAGCGTATCCGACGCCAACAAGCTCACCGATGCCATCAACCGCGCCGTCGACCGCGGCGTGCCGGTCGCGACCTTCGATTCCGACGCCCCGGCGAGCAAGCGGTTCGTCACCTACGGGATCGACGACATCCTTTGCGGCGCCCAGACCATGGACGAGCTCGCCAAGCTCATGAACGGCCGCGGCGTCGTCGCCATCCTCGCCGGCAACCAGAACGCCCCGAACCTCCAGCGGCGCGTCCAGGGCGCGAAGGAAGCGGCGAAGAAATATCCCGGCATCACGATCCGCGACACCTACTACCACAAGGAAACGCCGCAGGACGCCGCCGCGAAGGTCGAGCAGGTCATGCAAGCCAACCCCGACATCACTGGCTGGGCCATGATCGGCGGCTGGCCGCTCTTCACCGAGAACGCCCTCAAGTGGCGTCCCGGCACCGTGAAGTGCGTCTCGGTCGACGCCCTTCCCGCCCAGCTTGCCTACATCCGCAGCGGCCATGTTCCCGTCCTGCTGGCCCAGCAGGTTTACGAATGGGGTCACCGCACCGTGGAGCTGCTGGTCGACAAGATCGTGAACAAAAAGGATCCCCCGGCCGTCCGGGAAGTCGCCGCGCTGGTCCCGATCACCAAGGACAACGTCGACGCCTTCGCGAAGAATTGGGACAAGTGGCTGCCGAAATAGACGGCGGCGCGCCCCATGGCGTTCCTGGAGTTTGACCGCATCACCAAGCGCTTCCCTGGGGCGCTGGCGCTCGACGGCGTGAGTTTCGCCGTCGAGCGCGGCAGCTGTCATGCGCTCATCGGGGAGAATGGCGCCGGCAAGAGCACGCTCGGCCGCATCCTCGCCGGCGTGCACCGGGCCGACTCGGGCGAGATCCGCCTCGACGGCCGGGTCATCCATCCGACTTCGCCGCTCGCCGCCCGCCAGCTGGGCATCGCGATGGTCCACCAGGAACTCGCCTTCTGCCCCAACCTGACCGTCGCCGAGAACCTCTGCCTCGGCGACCTCCCGCGCCGCACCCTCGGCTGGGTCGACCGCGCCGCGCTCCGCGAACGTGCCCGCCGGATGCTGGCCGAGATCGGCGCCGACATCGACCCGGATGCCGTCATCGGTACCCTCTCCACTGGTCGTGAACAACTCGTCCAGATCGCCGCCGCCGTCGGCAGCGGCGCGCAGGTGATCGTGATGGACGAGCCCACCAGTTCCCTGAGCAGCGGCGAGACGCGCGAACTATTCCGCCTCATCGGCGAGCTCAAGGCCCGCGGCATCACTCTCATCTACGTCTCGCACCGTATGGAGGAGCTCTTCGCGCTCTGCGACCACGTGACCGTCCTCCGCGACGGGCGTTTCGTCGCCACAGAGGCGATCGCCGCCACCAACCAGGCGCGGGTCGTCCGGCAGATGACCGGACGCGAACTGCTCGTGCAGACCCCGGCACACTTGACGCGGGCGCTGGGCGACGAATTCCTGCGCGTCGAGAACCTCTCGTCCCCGGGCCACTTTTCCGCCGTCAACTTTGCGGTGCGCGCCGGTGAAGTCGTCGGCCTCGCCGGCCTTGTCGGCGCCGGCCGAAGCGAGGTGGCCCAGGCGATCCTCGGTCTCGACGCCGCCGCCACGGGACGGGTGTTCGTACGGGGCCGAGAGCTGAAGCTGGGGGCGATGGATACGGCCATGGCCGCCGGGCTTGGGCTCGTGCCGGAGGACCGTAAACGCCAAGGCCTCGTGCTCCCATTGAATTGCCGCGAGAACGCCGCTCTGGCCGCGCTACCGCTGCTCTCGCGCGCCGGCTGGGTCGACCGCACCGCCGAGCGTGCACTGGTCGGCCGCTACGCCCAGCGATTGCGCGTGCGCACTGCCTCACTCGAGGCGCCGATCTCAAGCCTGAGCGGCGGCAACCAGCAGAAGCTGGCGCTGGCCAAGTGGCTCGCGCGCGACTGCGACGTGCTGATCGTCGACGAGCCGACCCGCGGCATCGACGTCGGGGCCAAGGCCGAGATCTACCAGTTGCTCGATGAACTCGCCGGCGAGGGCAAGGCCCTGCTCGTGATCTCGTCGGAGCTGCCTGAGCTGATCGGTCTTTGCCGCCGGATCCTCGTGATGCGCGAGGGCCGGCTGGCCGGCGAGGTCGCCCGGGAGAACTTCAGCGAGCACGGCCTGCTCGAGATCATGGCCGGCGTGGCGGCGGCCTAGCCGCCTATTTCGGCAGCCACTTCTCCCAGTTCTTCGCGTAGGCCTCGACGTTGGCCTTCGTGACCGCAACGAGCGGGCTGGCCTCGTCGACCTTCGCGGGGTCCTTCTTGAAGTGGAGCTTGTCGATCAGCCGCTCGACCGAGCGGTAGCCGTAGCCGTAGACATCCTGGCCGAGCAGCAGCTGCACGTGGCCGCTGCGGACGTAGGGCAGCTGCGGGGGCATGGCGTCGACCGACACGGCCTTGATCGTGCCCGGGGCCCATTTCAGGGCGTTGTCGGTGTACATCGGCCAGCCACCGAGGAAACCCCAGCCGGTGATGTCGGGGTTGGCCTGCATGACCTGCTCGATCTTCGCGACGGCATCCTGCGGCGTCTCCTTGTGGTAATAGACGTCGAGCAGCTTGATATTGGGATATTTCTTGGCGGCAGCACGGAACCCGGCGGCCCGCTGCTGGAGATTGGAGGCGTTCGGGTTGCCGTCGATGGCGGCCACCACGCCCCGGCCATTGAGCAGCTTGGCGAGCTCCTCGAATGTCTGCTCGCCACACTGGAAGTCATCGATGCCGATCGAGACGAGCCGCTTGCTGCTCGGGGCGTCGCCCGAGAAGGTCACGACCGGAATGCCGCGGGCGACGGCGCGATTGATCGCGTCGGTGAGCTTGTTGGCGTCGGAACAGCTGACGATGATCCCGTCCGCGCCGGCCAACACGAGCTGCTCGATGGTCTCGGCCTGTTTCTGCGCATCCTCTTCATTCGGCGTGCGCCAGTCGATCTTGATGTTCAGGCCGTATTTTGCGCCCAGCTCCTTGGCACCGTCGAGCGCTCCGGCGTGGGCCGCCTGGAAGAACTGGTTGCCCTGGGACTTGCCAATCATGCCGATCGTGTAGGTCTTCGCTGGGGCGGCGCCGGCAAACGCCAGCGCGGGCAGCACGAGCAACACGGAAGCAAGGAGGCGGAAAAACCGCCCGCGGGGTGTGGAGGTGGGGTTCATGGGTGGAGGAGCAGAAGCGGATCTCCTCGCAACCGCAAGCCGGGGAGCGCACCAAGGAGGGCGGCCCCAATACCACGGACGGATCCACGCCGGATCCCTGTCCACCGAGAATGGGCCGGGTGGGAATCGAACCCACACTCAAGGGATTATGAGTCCCCTGCTTTAACCATTAAGCTACCGGCCCGTGTGCTCCGCGGGGTTGTCGCGGATTGGTTCCGGGGGGTCAACGTTGCGCCTGCGGCTCGACGTACCACTCTCCCCGGAGCCAGTCCACGAGCAGGCCTATCTCTTCGGCGGTCAGGCGGCCGTCGGCGCCGAAGGCGGGCATGCGGTCGTTGCGAGGGCCGTAAAAGCTTTCGTGCTTCGGGTTGCCGATGAAGGCGGTGAGCCATTTACGCGAGCCGTAGCCAGTAAGGTCGGGGGCTTCGCCGCCGTCGCTGTGGCCCTGGATGGTGTGGCACTCGATGCAGCCGAGGTCGTCGCCGGGCAGGATCTTTGCCCCGGCAGTGATAATCGCGGCATCACGGGCGTCGGCGTCCTTCTGCGCCTTCAGCCCGGCCTCGGCGGAGAGCGCCATCAGCGCCTGGCGCAGCTGCTCCTTGCTAGAGGCGTTGAAGGTCGGGATGTTCTTCTTCACCCACTTCACCATCTCGCCGTCCTTGTGCTCGCTGCCGCCGAAGTAGGCCGCGGAATCCACCTTCGCAGGGTCAAGCAGGTTCATCAGCCAATCGCGCGAGGCGAAGCCTTTCAGGTCGGAGGCCGACTGCTTGTCCTTCGGCTGGCCGCCCAGGCCGTCGTGACCGTCGAAGCGGTGGCAGCTCGCGCAGTTGCGGGCGAAGAGCTTCGGCCCCTGCACGAGCGGATCGGCACGCAGCAGCGTCACCGCGCCGGCAGTCGGGATACCCGTGGGCGCCTCGGCCAGCGCGAGCACGCGCTCCGCCTCGAAGTCGGCGACCTTCAGCGCGGTGGCGTACTCCGGCTTGCTGCGGTCCTCGGCGACGGCCAGGTACGTGAGCAGCGCCACGCCGGCGAGCATCGCACCGAGGAAGCCGAGGTTAAAGCGGTGGCCGAAGTTCCAGCGGCCGAGCACCGGCAACGCCGCCACGAGCAGCAACAGCACCGTGGGAATGACGATCGCGCCCCAGACTTCTGTGCCGCCCGGGAAGTATTTCAGGAACTGGAAGAGGAAGAGGAAATACCACTCGGGGCGCGCAGCGGAGAATTGCTCCGACGGGTCAGCGGGCGCGCCGAGCGGAGCGCCATGGTTCATGACCACCAGCGTGAGCACGACGGCGAGCACCGCGAGGCAGGCCACGGCGTCGCACAGCACCTGCCGGGGCCAGAAGGGCTCGTCGCGCCGGCGACGCGGCTCCTTGGCGGTGAGGCCGTGCTTGCGGAAGAGGTAAACGTGCAGGCCGATGAAAGCGATGATCGCGCCCGGGATGACGCCGGCATGGAGGGCGAAGAAGCGCGTCAGCGTGTGGTGGCCGTAGTCGGCCCCGCCCACGACGAGCTTCTGCAGCGCCGGGCCGATGAGCGGCGTGATGGCGGCGATGTTGGTCGCGACCTTCGTCGCCCAGTAGCCCTTCTGGTCCCAGGGCAGCAGGTAGCCGGTAAGCGAGAGCGCCAGCACGAGCACGAGCAGCAGCACGCCGGTCCAGTAGTTCACCTCGCGCGGCGCTTTGTAGGCACCATCGACCACGACCTGCAGGAGGTGGAGCAGCAGGAGCACCGTCATCGCCTGGGCAGTGAAGTGGTGCAGCCCGCGCAGGAACCAGCCGCCGGCCATCACGTGCTGGATGTAGTAGACGCTTTCCCACGCCGTCTGGGAACCCGGGCTGTAGGCGAGCCAGAGGAAGAGCCCGGTGATGACCTGCACCGTGAAGCAGAACACGAGCGTGCTGCCCCAGACATAGCGCCAGCGGGCGCCGCCGGGCACGTTCTCAAAGAGCGCCTCGTGGAGCAGCTTCTTCGCGCCGGTGCGCTGGTCGATCCAGTTCAGGAGAGAGTTCATCACGCCTGGACCTTGTCCTTCTCGCCGGCGCGGAAATTGAGGTAGCGCACGAAGACCGCGCCGTCGCGCACCTCCGTCTCGAGCTCGTCGAGGCCGCGCGGACTCGGGCTCTTCGGATCCTGGATGCGGCCGTCGGGACTGAAGGAGCTATTGTGGCAGGGGCAGAGATAGTGCTTCGCGCCGGCCACGTAATCGACGAAACAGCCGGCGTGCGGGCAAACGACGTTGAAGGCCTGCACCTTCCCGCCGGGCTGGCGCCGCAGGTAAACGGCGCCGATCGGGACGTTGGGCGTGCGGTTCCAGGCATCGACGCGCGTGGCGAGCACCGAGAACTTCCGCGGCTCGCCATCCTCCGGCAGCGCCTCGAGCGAGGCCACGCGCACCGGCTCACCGGCGCCGCCCTTGCGGCCGAGCGGGTCGAGCAGCACGAAGAGTCCGCTCGCGGCCGGCACGGCGACCGCGACCGCCCCGGCGGTGAGCGCACAGGCCTTGGTGATGAATTCGCGCCGGTCGGGCTGGGGCGGGACGTCCTTGGGATCCATGAGGGGGTTAGCGGACCGTATGAGTGTGTGTGCCGCTGTAAATTCCGAACCCTGCGCGGAGATTGGCCTCCCGTGGTTTTTTCTGGCCGCACCGGGCGCCCGGCCCACGCTGGGTTTCCCGTTCCACGGCCCGCCCTAACCGGCGGGCCGACCTCTTAGCACCCTCCGTTCAACATGAATAAGCTCCTGCTTTGCCTGAGCCTTGGCACTGCCACGGCCACCGCCTTCGCCCAAGCCCCCGCCCAGCCCACCCCCCGCCGCGGCGGCGGGCGCGGCCAGATCCGCACCGAGGTCGAAAGCCTCGGCCCGACCCCCAGGACCGCCCTGCTCGTCGGCGAGAAGAACGCCGGCAGCCTGGCCATCATCGACCCCGTGAAGCTCGAGGTGGTCGCGCGCATCCCCGTCGAGGCCCAGCCCCACGAGGTCGCGACCGACGGCCGGTTCGCCTACATCAGCAACGCCGGGGCCAACACCGCGATCACTGTGGTCGATGTCGCCGGGCAAAAGCGCGCGCCGTCGATCGACACCGGCCTCTTCGGCTCCTTCCACGGCCTCAATGTCGTCAACGGCAAGCTCTACGTCTCGCACGAGAACACCCGGATGATTACGCGCTACGACCCGGCAACGCAGAAGTTCGACTGGGCCCTCGGCACCGGCGGCGGCTCGCACCTGCTCATCATCACGCCCGACGAGCGCACGATCTTCACCGCCAACAGCAACACCACCCTCATCACGATCCTCGAGGCCACCGCCGGCGGCCGCGGGGGTGCCGCCGCCGCACCCGCCTCCCCGGGCGGGGCCAGCCCGGCCCAGCAGGTCGCGATGAACGTGCTGCTCCAGTCCCAGGCCGCCCCGGCAATCGCCGCCGCGGCCGCGCGCACCGACCTCGTCCGGGCCAGCCTCACCGAGCCGGCCTCCCTCGCCACCCGCACCACCGCCCTCGCGCAGCTCGAACTCGACCTCGCCCTGGCCCGAGCCGACGCGTTCGCCCGGCTCCAGGCCTCACCCGCCCGCCTGACCCCGACCCTTGTGCCGGGCCTCGCCACCGCGTCGCTCACTCCGCCCGCCGGCACCGCCACCGGCGGCGGCACGAACTGGCGTTTCACCTCGTTCCCGGGCGACACCCGCCTCGAGGGCATGGCGCTCAGCCCCGACGGGCGCGAGCTGTGGGTCGTAAACATGAACGTGCGGCCGATGACGATGACCGTGATCAACGTGCCCGAGAAGAAACTGGTCGAGACGTTCCCGCTGAAGACCACCTTCACCAACAGGATGCGGTTCACGCCGGACGGGAAGCACGTCCTGATGAACGAGCTCCAGGGCACCGAGCTCGTCATCCTCGATGCCGTCACCCACCAGGAAGTGAAGCGCCTCGAAGTCGGCGCCGGGGGCGAGGGTATCTTCCTCGACCCCGACGGCTCCCGGGCCTTTTACGCCGTGAGCAACGGCAACAAGCTCGCGGTCATCGACCTCAAGACCTTCACCGTCATCAAGGAAATCACCGGCCTGCAGAACCCCGACGGGATGGATTGGTACGTGGCGAAATGAACTCATCCCGGGGCGGAGGTCCGCCCCGGCCACAGCGCTCGAGATCGGCTCTAGCCCCGGCAGACCTCTGCCGGGTTTGATTCCGTTCTACTTTTTCTTTTTTACCGTCCAGTGGGTGAGCGCCGGCTCGAAGCACGTGGCCGGCAGGTCCTCGAGCCGCCGCCGCAGGAACTTCTCCGCGTCGCGCACGCCGCAGTTGTAGGCCAGCGGACCGATTTCCTTCACAAGATAGTCGAGCAGGAGCCGCGCCCGCAGGTCGCTGAGATCGGTGTCCAGTTCCTCCGCACAGTACTTCTTCAGCGAGTGGATCGCCTGCTCGGTTTCCTGGGGGCTGAGTTCGATGGGCATGGCTGGCGGCTCGCCGCGAATGCGCCAGATCGCGAACCCCGGCACAATCCAGATGTGGCCCGGGGGCGCTATTTCACAGCGTCGAGGCCGGCCTGCGCGACGGTTTCATCCTGCGCGGAGGTGCCGCCGCCGACCCCGATGGCCGCGACGACCTTGCCGCCCTTGAGCAGGGGCAATCCGCCTTGCAGGACCGTCACCGTACCCGCCGCGAGTCCCGAGGGGGTAATCGTGGCTGAAAGCGGCGTGCCCGCCGCAGCCGCGTCCGCCACCTGCTTGGTGGGAACGCCGAACAGGATCGCCGCCCGGGCCTCGCCCGGCGCGGCGGTAACGCCGGCGGCGATCGCGCCGTCCATGCGGCGGAAGTAAACGAGGTCGCCGTTGGCGTCCACGACCGCCATCGCCACCTTGAGCCCCGCCGCGTTGGCGGCGACCTCAGCGGCGTCGACCATCTTGCGCGCCGTGGCGAGATCGATCAGGGCGGGAGCTCCGCCGCGACCGCCACCACCTCCGCCCCGGCCTGCATTTGCCGGGGCAGCGCCGCCGGGGGCGGGCGCGGCCGGAGCCGGGTTCTGGGCCAAGGCGGAAATTGAACCGAGGATCGCAAGACCCAGGGCAAGGAGGAGTGTCCGGATGGGGTGATGGTCCATGATTTACGGCAAGTAAGAGGCAAAAGTCCGTTTCCTCATCCGGCGACTGCGGCCCGGACCAGCTCCGCGATCGCCGGCGGAAGGTCGAGTCCGAGCGCCGCCTGTTGTGCGGCGGAACTCATCTTCTTCCAGGTCTTGCGGATGATCTCGATGAACTTCTCGCGGGTGTAGTCGGCGTGCTGCGCGGCGAAGGCGCCGATCTCGTTCTCAAGGAAGACGAGGCAGGCCGCATCCTCGAGGGCCTGCGTGCCGGGGTTGGTCTTCAGCCCGCTCTTCGAGACCCACGTGGCAGCGAGGTCGGCCTCGGCGGCGGGCACGCCGGCGGCGAGCAGCAGATCGCGGGCGCGGGCGGCCTGCTTCTTGTAGAGCCCGGTGCGCCATTGGAGATAACCCGTTTTCCCTTCGGGATAGGAGGCGCGTGGCACCAGCCAGCGCTCGAGGTGCTGGCAGCGTGCGGCCAGTCGCAGGATCGGGGCGGCCGCCGGGTCCAGCCGCACCACCCAGGCCTCGATCCGCTCGCCGTAGACCAACTCAGCGGCGCGGCCGTCCGGCGCCCGCGCCGGGTCGGCGGCATGGGCGGCATCGATCATCTGCCTGGCACGCGCATAAGGATCCATGCCGCAGTGGAAACCGTTGCCGCCGGCCCGGCAAGCGACAGATTGGTCCCGGCCGTGAACCCCACCCCCGCCGAATGCCGTGCGTGCGGCGCCTGCTGCTTTTCGCTGTCGCCGACTTTCGTGCGCGTCGACGGCGATGACTGGGCTGGTCTCGGACCGGACGCCGGCCGCGTCGCCCACTTCATCGGACACCGGGCCTACATGCGGATGTCGGACAGCCACTGCGCCGCCCTCGACGTGCACCGCGGTCCTGACGGCACCGCGGATTTCTTCTGCACCATCTACGACCGCCGCCCGAAGGTGTGCCGCGATCTTACCCGCGGCTCACCGGAATGCGCCGGCGAACGGACGACCAAGGCCAGCCATGCGGGACGCGCCCCGGGCATCGGCCAAGCGCCTCGGCCGGTGGGCGAGTGAAATTTTTTGCCTCTGTGTTTCTCCCAGCGCAGAAATCACAAAAGCGCACGCCATGAACCAATCCGTCATCGCCGATCTCATGCGCCCGCCGATCTCGAGCGCCCTGGCCGCCGCGCGCTGAAACTGACCGCCCTACCGCCATGAAAATCATCATCCCCGGAGGCAACGGTCATCTCGGCCAGCTCCTCGTGCGCGCCTTCCGCCAACCGGAGGACGAGTGCGTGATTCTCAGCCGGACCGGCGCCCCGCCGGTCCCGCCCACCCCGGGGGTGAGGCACGTGGCTTGGGACGGACGCACCCTCGGTCCGTGGAGCGCCGAACTCGACGGGGCCGACGTAGTGATCAACCTGGCCGGCCGCTCGGTAAACTGCCGCTACCATGAGCGGAACCTCGCTGCGATGATGGCCTCGCGAGTCGAATCGACCCGCGTGATCGGCGAGGCGATCGCCGCTGCGCAACGGCCGCCGCCGCTCTGGTTGCAGGCCAGTTCCTCGACGATCTACACGCATCGTTATGACGCGCCCAACGACGAGGCCACCGGCCTCATCGGCGGCTCTGAGCCCGGGGTGCCACGGCTCTGGCAGCGCAGCGTGGAAATCATCCAGGCCTGGGAGGGCGCATTGGCCGCGGCCCCCACCCCGCTTACCCGCCGGGTGGCCCTGCGGATCTCGATGGTGATGGAACGCAGCCCCGATGGCGTGTTCGCCATCCTTGCCCGGCACTGCCGGATGGGTTTCGGCCGCTTTGCCGACGGCCGCCATTACGTCTCGTGGCTGCACGAGGAGGATTTCGTCGGGTCCGTTCGCTTCCTTATCTCCCGCGAGGACCTCAGCGGCGCCTTCAACCTTTGCGCACCCGAGCCATTGCCGAACGACGAGTTCCTCGCGATCCTGCGCCGCCAGCTCGGAAGGCGCCTCGCCATCCCCGTGCCGGCCTGGGCACTGGAGATCGGCACGTTTTTCCTGCGCACGGAGACCGAGCTGATCCTGAAGAGCCGGCGCGTGGTCCCCACCCGCCTGCTCGAGGCGGGTTACCGTTTCCGCCATCCTACGTGGGCGGGGGCCGCGGCGGATCTGGTGAACCGCCGCGGGTAAACTCTCTTTGGCCCTAACCCTTGGGAGGACGGAAAAGATCAGTAGACCTGCTCGTCGAGCAGCTGGAGTAGCTCGGCCTCGGTGATGCGCTTCTGCTGCATGCTGTCGCGCTCACGGAGGGTAAAGGTGTCGCCGGGCTTCTCGATCGTGTCGAAGTCGATCGTCACACACCACGGCGTACCGATCTCGTCCTGGCGGCGGTAGCGTTTGCCAATGTTGCTGCCGTCGTCGTAGAAGACAGCGTAGCGGCGCTTGAGCTTGGGGTAGAGGGCCTGGGCGCGGGACGTGAGCTGCTCCTTGTT
>OMJT01000049.1 GCA_900299415.1 Opitutales bacterium | reverse complement strand
GGGCCGGCCCCCGCCGTCCGGCCCGCCGAATCTGCGGGGGCGCCCGAGCCAACGCCGGCCCGCCCGGTCCCTGCTCCCGCCGCCGCGGTGAAAATCGAGTCTGACCTTCCCCCGGCCCCGGTCGTGCAGTTGCCCGCCGGCGAGAAACTCGCCCGCTGGGCCGCGCTCCGCGACCTCGTGCTGGGCGACGCCACCTGCCGGAAGAATGTCCGCCCCGGCTGCCAGGTCGTGTTCGGCGTCGGCAACATCGACGCGCGCATCATGTTCGTCGGCGAGGCGCCGGGTGCAGAGGAGGAGCAGCAGGGCGAGCCGTTCGTCGGCCCGGCCGGCCAGTTATTGACGAAGATGATTGCGGGCATGGGGCTCGGTCGCGGCGACGTCTACATTGGCAACATCATGAACTGGCGCCCGCAGCTCCCGGCCACCGCCGGGGGGGTGCAGTACGGCAACCGCCCGCCGACCGCCGCCGAGATGGCCTACTGCCTGCCGTATCTCGTGGCGCAGATCGACGTGGTCGCGCCGGAACTCGTCGTCGCCCTCGGCAAGACCGCTGCGGAAGGCCTTCTCGGGGCGGGAACCTTCCGCGCCCTCGGCGAGGGGCGCGGCCGCTGGCACACGTTCGCCGGGCGGCCGCTCATGGTCACCTACCACCCGAGCTACGTGCTGCGCAGCCCGACCAACCAGAACAAGCGTCTCATCTGGGAGGACCTGCTCAAGGTCATGGAGAAGGCCGGCCTGGCCATCTCCGAGAAGCAGCGCGGCTATTTCCTCGGGAAATAGCGCCTCAGGCGAGCTTCACCAGCTTGCCCAGTTCTGCCTGGGCGTTGGTGAATTCCGTCCGGACCGCGGCAATCATGCTGCCGACGTTGGCCAAGCCATCCTTCTTCGCGGGGTTCTCAAGCACCTCGGCCGCCTGCCGGAGCGCCAGGGCGCCGAGGTTGGAGGAACTGCCCTTGATGCTGTGGGCCGCGCGCACGAAGGCCACCGCGTCGCCCGCGGCGAGGGTCTGGTCGAGCTCCTCGATGCGCTTGGGAGTGTCGGCCAGGAAGATTTCCGCGATCTCGCGCAGGAAGGCGTCGCCGTCATCGGGGTTCAGTATCCGCAGGTTCTCAATCGCCTGCGGGTCGATCACGGGATGGGGCATGGCGTTGGGATATTGAAGACCGGCGGCATCACCAGAAAAAACGGCGGGGCCGGATCGCCGGCGCTATGACGATATTCCGACTTGCCCGGGGGTGGGGCGGAGGCTTCCCTCGACCCCTTCTATACCCATGGCCAACATATTTGTTTTCTCCTCTGAGTCCGTCGGTGAGGGTCACCCGGACAAGGTCGCCGACCTCATTTCTGACAGCGTGCTCGACGCCTGCCTCGCCCAGGACCGCACCAGCCGCGTGGCCTGCGAGACCCTCGTGAAGTCGAACATGGTCACCCTCGCCGGCGAAATCACCATTCCGAAGCTCCAGGACAAGAAGACTGGCAAGACCCGCCCGATCGACGAGGTCATCAATATCGGCAAGGTCGTGCGCGACGCCATCCGCGACATCGGCTACACGAACGACGACGACGTCTTCCACGCCGACACCGTTTTCATCAACAACTACCTCACCGCCCAGTCGGCCGACATCGCCCAGGGTGTCGATGCCAAGAAGGCCAAGGGCAAGAAGACCGCCGAGCAGGGCGCCGGCGACCAAGGCATCATGTTTGGCTACGCGTGCAACGAGACCCGCGAGCTGATGCCGACCCCGATCATTTTTGCCCACCGCCTCGGCCGTGAGCTCACGAAGATCCGCAAGTCCGGCAAGGTCGCGTGGCTCCGCCCCGACGCCAAGTCCCAGGTCTCCGTCCGCTACGTCGACGGCAAGCCGGTCGAGGTCGTCAACGTCGTCATCTCCACCCAGCATACCGCCGACGTCGCGCACAAGGTCATCGAGCGCTACCTGATCGAGCACGTCATCCGCAAGGTCCTCCCGGCCCGGATGCTCACCAACCGCACCGAGTTCCTGATCAACCCGACCGGCCGCTTCGTCATCGGCGGCCCGCAGGGCGACTCCGGCCTCACCGGCCGCAAGATCATCGTCGACAGCTACGGCGGCTGGGGCCGCCACGGCGGCGGCGCCTTCTCGGGCAAGGATCCGTCGAAGGTCGACCGCTCCGCCGCCTACATGGGTCGCTGGGTCGCCAAGAACATCGTCGCCGCCGGCCTCGCCACGCACTGCGAGGTGCAGTTCGCCTACGCCATCGGCCACCCCAAGCCGGTCTCGCTCCGCGTCGACACCTTCGGCACCGGCGTGAAGTCCGACGAGAAGATCACCCGCGCCGTCGGCAACGTCTTCGGCTTCAAGCCCGCCGAGATCGTCGCCCAGCTCAACCTGCTGCGCCCGATCTACCGCCAGACGACGAACTACGGCCACTTCGGCAAGAACGGCCTCCCCTGGGAAACGACCAACAAGGCCGCCGCCCTCCGCGCCGCCCTCCGCTGAACCCCCTTACGCGCATCATGGCTAATGCCAAGAAGACCAAGGCCGCCTCGGCCGATTACCACGTCAAGGACATCGGCCTCGCTGACTGGGGCCGCAAGGAGATCCAGGTTGCCGAGCACGAGATGCCCGGCCTCCTCTCCGTCCGGAAGAAGTTCGGCCCCAAGAAGCCGCTCCAGGGCGTCCGCATCACCGGGTCGCTCCACATGACGATCCAGACCGCGGTCCTCATCGAGACACTGGTGGAACTCGGCGCCGATGTGCGCTGGGCCTCCTGCAACATCTTCTCGACCCAGGACCACGCCGCCGCCGCGATCGCCGCCGCGGGCGTGCCCGTCTTCGCCTGGAAGGGCGAGACGCTCGAGGAGTACTGGGATCTCACCTGGAAGGCCGTCAGCCATCCGGGTGGCAAGGGCCCGGAGCTCGTCGTCGACGACGGCGGCGACGTCACCCTCCTCCTCCACAAGGGTTACGAGATGGAGCAGGGCAGCGACTGGCACAACACCGCCTCCGGCTCGCACGAGGAGCAGGTCATCAAGGACCTCCTCAAGAAGATCAAGAAGAGCCAGCCCGGCATCTTCACCGCGATGGTGAAGGCGTGGCGCGGAGTCTCCGAGGAAACCACCACCGGCGTCCACCGCCTCTACCAGCTCCACGAGCAGGGCAAGCTCCTCGTCCCGTCGATCAACGTCAACGACTCGGTCACCAAGTCGAAGTTCGACAACCTCTACGGCTGCCGCGAGTCGCTCGCCGACGGCCTGAAGCGCGCCACCGACGTCATGATCGCCGGCAAGGTCGCCTGCGTCTGCGGCTACGGCGACGTCGGCAAAGGCTCGGCGTTTTCGCTCAAGGGCTTTGGCGCCCGCGTCATCGTCACCGAGATCGACCCCATCAACGCCCTGCAGGCCGCGATGGAGGGCTTCGAGGTCAACACGGTCGAGTCCACGCTCGGCGTCGCCGACATCTACGTCACGACGACCGGCAACAAGGACATCATCACGCTCGAGCACATGGCGAAGATGAAGGACCAGGCCATCGTCTGTAACATCGGCCACTTCGACAACGAGATCCAGGTCTCGCGCCTCTACGCGGCCAAGGGCGTGAAGCGCACCACGATCAAGCCGCAGTACGACCTGTTCACGTTCCCGAACGGCAACAGCATCTACCTGCTGGCCGAGGGCCGCCTCGTGAACCTCGGTTGCGCCACCGGCCACCCGTCGTTCGTGATGTCGAACAGCTTCACCAACCAGACGCTCGCCCAGCTCGATCTCTGGAAGAACAAGGACACCTACAAGGTCGGCGTCTACCGCCTCCCGAAGCACCTGGACGAGGAGGTCGCGCGCCTCCACCTCGAGAAGATCGGCGCCAAGCTGACCAAGCTCACGAAGGACCAGGCCGCCTACCTCGGCGTCCCCGTCGAGGGCCCCTACAAGCCCGAACACTACCGGTATTGAGGTAGGGCTGCCTCGACTTGTCCGCCGTAGGCTTGGCGAAGGAGGGCGAGGCGGCCGCGATTCCCTCACGAAGGGCACCCTTTGCAGGGTGCCCTTTCTTTTTGCGGGAGGATTGGGATTCGTCGGTAGGGCCGGGCCGCTGGCCCGGCCGGGATCGGCGGCACGCAGGTTTTTGACCGGAAGAACCTCCCTTCTTTCCAAATCCCGCCGTCACCCGTGCCCGAGTCCGGCGCCCCGCCGTCTCAAAAGCGGTTCCGCCAGCTCAGGAAACTGCCGAGGTTCATCATCTCGACGGTCGCGTTCCGGTCATCGGTCCACACGGATTTGGGGTCCGGCACGGTGGAATCCGGGGCGAGTAGCTTGCGCGTGACCCGGCCGTTGTCCTCGGACTCGGGGAAAACGCTTGTGAAGGCCGTGAGGAATTCACGCGTGGGGACGATGACGCATTCATTGCTGTTCGCGTCCCAGTCCGCGTTCGCCCCCGGGCCAGAGATGAGCGTGGTCACCCCGATGGCCGGTCGGCCGGCAGCGAGAGCGGTGTTCGAGAGCACGTCGAACGGCTGGTTGTAGCGGCTGGAGGCGTGGATCACGAGGATGCCCCGCCGGGCCGCGAGCCGGGCGAGGTAGATCCGCAGCGCCTCGACCGTGATCAAATGCGCGGGCACGCTGTCGCCCGAAAAGGCATCGACCACGATCAGGTCGAAGTCTTCGGTGGACGTGGCAAGCGCGCGGCGTCCGTCCTCCTGCGCGACGTCCACCTTGGCGGCGGAATCCTTGAGGTAGGTAAAATCGCGCTGGGCGATCTCGATGATCTTGGGATCGATGTCCCAGAACCGGATCTGGTCGCCCGCCCGCCCATAGGCCGCGAGCGTGCCGGCGCCGAGGCCGATCACGCCAATCCGCAGCGACGGACGGGACCGCTGCAGCGCGAGAATCGTGCGGCCCATGCCGCCCGACTCGGTGTAGTATTGGGTCGGGCGGCGCGCGGAGGTCGGGTCGAGATGAAGCTGGGATCCATGCACGGTCGATTCGCTCAGGAGTTCCAACTTGGTCTGGCCCTGGGAGGAGATGGTGCGGGTCATCATGTGCCCGTACTCGTTCCGGAAGTTCCGGGTGCCGGTGTACTGCTCGTCGAGCCCGGCGGCCCGGTAGGCCAGCCCGACCGGCAGTCCGAGGGCGAGTACGCCGGCTATCCTCCAGACCCTGCCCGCGGACCGAGACCCGAGGGCCATGAAGTAGAGGAGGGCACTCCCACCGAGGAACTCCACCGGGCGCGGAAACACGTGGGGCAGCACGAGACTGAGCAACAGTCCGCCGGCAACGCCGCCGGTGGCGAGGGCGAGGTAGTAGTGATCGAACCGCACGCGGGGCCGGCGCCGGTACAGGACGAGGTTGCCGATGCAGCACGCGCTTCCCACGGCGAGCAGAAGGGAGAAGAAGCCCACGCCGGCGAGGGGCAGGGAGGACAGGCCCTTTTCGAACATGAATCCCGTCAGGCCCAGGATCAGGCCGACCGTCGCCGCCGGCATCAGCCAGTTCCCGCCCGCGCCCGCAAAGACCACCATGAAGCTGAGCAGGTACACGGCGAAGGGCCCCACCCAGGCCAGGGGTGAGGATCCCAGTTCCGCCGCCAGCAGCTCCGTCGCGCCCAGCATCGTCAGGCAGGTGAGGAGGCTCAGTCCCACCCAAGCCAGCCGGTCCTGCCCTCGCGTGGTTTCCGGCTCCGACTCGGGCGCCGCGGCCGCTCCGGAGACGCCATCCGTGGCTGGCTCGAGCGCGATCGCTGTGCCGATCAGCGCGGTCACCGCGGCGATTCCAGCATGGATGATCCAGCGCTGCGCTCCGAGGCCGATCGCCGGCTCGATCAGAAACGGGTAGGAAACCAGTCCGGCCAGGCTGCCGAAGTTCGAGAGGGCGTAGAGATGGTAAGGGACTTGTTCCCCCCGCCGCCGCAGCCACCCGTGCATTAGGGGCGACACGCTGAAGAGCAGGAGCATCGCCGGGAGCGCGTGAACCGCAAGGATCCAGACGATGCGCGGGATGCCTCCGGCGGCGGTGTCCGGCTCGGGCAGCCGGAACGTGAGCAGGGCGATGCCCGCGAGACCCAGCGTGGCCCGCCGCTGGAACGCGGGGCGGGTGGTCAGGAGCCAGGTCGCCCAGCCATAGCCGAGGAGCAGGGCCAGCTGGAAGAACCCCATCGTGCCCAGCCAGGTGCCCGCCGAACCGCCGTAGATCGGAAGCAGGCGCTTGCCCATCAGCGGTTGCACCATGAACGAGAGCACTGACGCCACCGGGACCGCACAGCTCATGAGCAGCGCGGCCGATGAACGGGAGCGCCCGGCAACTTCAGGGGATGGTTGGCCCATGGCGGCTGATTGGGGTGGCGGGTGGGAAGGAGAGGGTGCGGGCGATCCTCGGGCAAAAACACGCGGTAATGCGGCAGTGTCACGCGTTTTGTCGGATGCCCGGGAGCCGACTAGCGCGTTCGGCGCCTGGTCCGGACCGGGTTGCCACGTTTCGCGATTCCCGCACGCTCGTTCCGTGCCCGATCGCCCAGCCCTCGACCGCGCCCCGGCCTCGCCCGCCTCCGGGACGCTGCGGGCCCGTGGGATGTCCTCGTCATCGGGGGCGGCGCGACCGGCCTCGGCGCCGCGGTCGATGCGGCGGCGCGCGGCTATGCGACCGTGCTGCTCGAGCAGGGCGACTTCGCGCAAGCCACCTCCAGCCGCAGCACCAAGCTCGTCCACGGCGGCCTGCGCTACCTCAAGCAGGGCAACTTCTCGCTCGTGCGCGAGTCGCTCCTCGAGCGCAACCGGCTCCTCGCGAACGCGCCCGGCCTGGTGCGTCCGCTCGACTTCATCGTGCCGCTCGAGCGCTGGTACGACCGGCCCTTCCTCGGCACCGGGCTGAAGCTCTACGACTGGCTCGCCCGCGGCCGGCAGCCGCATGTGTCGCATCATCTTTCCGTCAACGAAACGCTCCAGCGCATCCCGAACATCCGCGCGGCGGCGCTCCGGGGCGGCGTACTTTACTCGGATGCGCAGTTCGACGACGCCCGGCTGGCCATCACCCTCGCGGCCACGGCCGCGGCCCAGGGTGCGGTGGTGCTGAACTACACGCCGGTGGAGTCGCTGCTCCGCGAGGGCGGCCGCGTGGTCGGCGTCGAGGCGCGCGACACAGAAACCGGCGCGACGTTTGCCGTCCACGCCCGCGCCGTGATCAATGCCACCGGCATCTTCACCGACGCGCTGCGGCAGCAGGAGGACCCCGCGGCCCCGCGGATCATGGCCTACAGCCAGGGTTCGCATGTCGTGCTGCCGCGCGAGTTTTTCCCGGGCGACGCCGCGATGCTCGTGCCGAAGCCCTCCGACGGCCGCGTGCTTTTCCTCGTGCCTTGGCTGGGCCGAGTGATCCTCGGAACCACGGACACGCCCGTCCCCGCCGCGGAGATGGAGCCGCGGGCCCTCGCGACAGAGGTGGATTTCCTCCTCGAGCACGCCGCGCACTACCTCGAGCGCCAGCCGGCGCCAGGTGACATCCGCAGCGTGTATGCCGGGATCCGTCCGCTCGTCTCGGGCGCTCCCGGCGCCAACACGGCCAAGCTCTCCCGCGACCACACCGTGCTGGTGGGGAAGGGCGGCCTCGTGACCATCACCGGGGGCAAGTGGACGACCTACCGCCGCATGGCGGAGGACGCCGTGACGCGCGCCGCGCAGGTCGGCGGTTTGGATCCGAAGGCATGCGTCACCGCGGATCTCAAGCTGGCTGCGACCGAGCCCGCCGGCGCCGACGAGACGCCGCTGCATCCGGACCTCACCCTGACCCGTACCGCGGTCCTCCGCGCCGTGCGCCAGGAATCTGCCCGCCGCCTCGACGATGTGCTCTCCCGCCGCAGCCGTAGCCTGCTGCTCGATGCCCGCGCGACGCTCGCCGTGGCCCCGGCCGTGGCTGACCTCATGGCGACCGAACTCGGCTGGGATGCCGCCCGCCGCGAGCGTGAAGTGGTCGGGTTCCTTACTCTGGCGCGCAGCTACCTGCCGCCTGGGTCTCAATGATTTGCCGCAAAAAGGCGCAAAAACGGACCCCTCGGGTTCAGGTGCCAGATTTTTCGAGCGGGATGTAGGTAATCGGCAATTGGCTGCGTATGCGTGCGATGATCGCGAGACGCAGCGGGGCGGGGAGACTGACGGAGCCCCAGACGAAGGGCTCGCCGAAGGTGGTGTCGACCCAGCGGTGACCGTCAAACTCGACCGGTCGCGAGTAGCGAGGGACTAGGTGGCAGTGCGCGTGTGGATTGGGGTGGCCGTCCTTAAAGGGCGGGTCCGGGTTCTGAGTGCGGTAAGCCCAGTTGCGCTGATAGTAGAGGTTGAGCAGTTCCGCCTCGAACGCGGCCTCGAGGGCCGGCTCGACGAGGGCGAACAAGGGCGTGAACTCCGCCATCTCGGCGGCGTTGAAGTCGCAGATGCGCGCGACATGTCGCCGGCTGGCGAAGATCACATTGCCCAGGCTGCATTGATTGGGATGGAGGATGACCTTGAAGTGCTCCGTGAACGCGATGAGCAGAGCGTCCTCCGGCGGCTGCGTGCAACTGGCGCACTGCGGGTTCACCGGCCCGGTTGGGTGCGTGGTATAGGCCTGGAGTTGCAACATGGTGTGCTGGATTGCTCAGGCCACGGCTTCGAGCACGGCCTTGGGATGCTTGGCTGCGACACGCAGCAGCACGCGGGCGGCCCCGGTGGGCTGGCGACGGCCTTGCTCCCAGTTGCGCAGGGTGGCGGTGCTGATCCCAAACGCATGCGAGAAAGCCTTCTGGCTCAGCTGCAGCTTGGCCCGGACGGCGATCACGGAGTCGGGCGCGATCCGGTCGATGCGCGCGACGGGGTGGTTTTTCTCGCGGAGATGGGCCCCCGCCTCGCGGATGCCTTGGAGGAGATTTTGAAAATCGGCTTCTTTCATGGGAATTCGGATTTTACGAGTTTGGCGAGTAGGTGGAGCTGGCGGCGATCGAGGTCATGCCGGGTATTTTTCGCGTAAGCGAAGATCAGCAGGATCAGGTGTTGCGAGATGACGTGATAGTAGATGATGCGGGCCCCGCCGCGTTTGCCCCGGCCCGCAGTAGGCCGGCGCAGCTTGCGGAGACCACGGCCGCCGGGAATCAGGTCCCCCGCCGCTGGTTGGGCGACGAGTTCCATCTCCAAGTCCAGGATCTCGACTTCGGACAACAGCCCTCGGGCGGATCTTGCGAACGTGGGAAGGTGAACAAACTCCACTGTGCGACGGTGCGCCAATGGCGTACCATGTCAAGCGGCTGGTGCGTGGGACTGCGCCCCTTTAGTCGTGGTACGCCGTGCTTTAGGCTGGTGACGTCTGCCACTTGTTGCAGCATCGCCGCGTTACCCCAGCCATCGCCGAGCCCTCGGCTGGCTGAGCCTGCTCTTCCTCGCCAACTGAATTGCAAGCCGCCTTTCCCAGCTAGAATGGACTGGAGCCAAGTGACGAGCAGCCCTCCCATGAAAACTCCGAGGTTCCCGGCTCTGCTGGTTCTCAGCCTGGGCGTGCTGCTGGGGCGCGCCGGCGCGGCGTCAGCGTGGCAGGCGGATCTCGGCAATGGGACGTACCAGAATCCTATCCTGCACGCGGACTTTTCCGATCCCGATGCCGTGCGGGTGGGGGATGATTTCTGGATGACGGCGTCGAGCTTCAGCCATGTGCCCGGGCTGCCGATTCTGCACTCAAAGGACCTGGTGAACTGGGAGCTCGTGAACTACGCGTTGCCGCGCCTGGTGCCCGAGTCGGCTTTTGCCACCCCCCAGCATGGCAAGGGCGTGTGGGCGCCGGCCATCCGGCAGCATGCGGGCAAGTTCTGGATCTATTATCCTGATCCCGATTTTGGCATCTATGTGGTGACGGCCGACGACCCGGCGGGGCAGTGGAGCGCCCCGGTGCTGGTCAAGGGCGGCAAGGGGCTGATCGACCCGTGCCCGCTTTGGGACGACGACGGCCGCGTCTATCTCGTCCACGCCTGGGCCAACAGCCGCGCCAACGTGAAGAACGCCCTCACGCTGCTCGAGCTCAGCGCCGACGGCACGAAGGTCATCGACGACTTCGGGTACGTCATCAACGGCGACAAGCTGCCCGGCACCACCACGCTCGAGGGGCCGAAGCTCTACAAGCGCAACGGCTGGTACTATATCTTCGCCCCGGCCGGCGGCGTGGGCACGGGTTGGCAGTCTGTCTTTCGCGCCCGGAACATCCGCGGCCCCTATGAGGACCGCATCGTGCTCGCCCAGGGCGCGACGCCGGTGAACGGCCCGCATCAGGGCGCGCTCGTCGACACACCGTCCGGCGAGGCGTGGTTCCTGCATTTCCAGGACAAGGGCCCGTCCGGCCGCATCGTGCACCTGCAGCCGGTCGCCTGGAAGTACGACTGGCCGCTCATGGGCACCGGCGTCGCGACCGGCGCCGCGAAAGGCGACCCCGTGCTGACTTACCGGAAGCCCGGGCTCCCGGTGCAGCCGGTCGCCGTCCCGCCAACGAGCGACGATTTCTCCGCCCCGGTCCTCGGCCGGCAATGGCAGTGGCAGGCCAACCCGCGCGCCGACTGGTACTCGCTCCGGGCCAAGCCCGGCGCGCTGCGGCTCTTCGCCCAGCCCGAGCCGGCTCCCGGCAATCTCTACGATGCGCCCTTCCTGCTGCTGCAGAAGTTTCCCGCGCCGGCGTTCCGCGCCACCACCCGGCTCGATGCCCCGGCGGCGGGGATTCAGGCGGGGCTGATGGTTTTCGGTTATGACTACGCCTGGATCGGCGTGCGCGACGGCCAGGTGGTGCAGGTCACGGTCAAGACGGCGTCGGAGAAGCCTGTGCCCACGGAAAAGGTGGTGGCGGGCAAGGTTACCGGCCCGGTGCAGCTCCGCGTGGACGTCGGGCCGGACGCGCAATGCCGGTTCAGCTACAGCCTCGATGGCCGAACCTTCACACCGCTGGGCGACGCATTCACGGCGAGCGTCGGCCGCTGGGTCGGGGCGAAGGTGGGACTCTTTGCCGCCGGCGCTTCGGGCTATGCGGACTTCGGCCCGTTTGTGGTGGAGCCGTGAATGGGCTGGCAGCGTTTTGGGCTCCAAATCCCGCCTTGCGCTTTGCAGCGCGAGCGTTTGCTTCTGACCCCCTGATCACGGAGGGGTGGCTGAGTGGTCTAAAGCAGGACTTTGCTAAAGTCCCGTAGGGGTAACCCTACCGGAGGTTCGAATCCTCTCCCCTCCGCCATCTTGGATTGGTTACCGCGCCTCGCGCAGGACGCGGAAGCCCACGCTCCACTTGTCGCCGGGGCCGCCGCCGTGGGTGGAGTAAATGGCGTTTTTCACGTCGGCGAGGAAGCCGCCGCCCTTGAGGACGTGGGTGGTGCCGGTGCGGGGCGGGGTGGGGTCGTTGAAGAGCTTCTCGTTGTAGAAGTCCTGCGTCCACTCCCAGACGTTGCCCAGCATGTCGTAGAGGCCCCAGGGGTTCGGCTGCTTGGTGCCCACGGCCAGCGTCGTGCCGCCGCGCGCGTTCTGGATCACAGCCATGGCCCGGATCTCGTTCCAGGTGGGATCATCGGGCGCCCCGGCGCGGCCGGCGTACTCCCACTCGAACTCGGTGGGCAGGCGGTAGACGTCGGTCTTCTCGAGCTCGTTGAGCTTGCGGACAAACGCCTGCGCGTCGTCCCACGTGACGGTTTCGACGGGATGCTTGTCAGCGTCGGGCACCGCGGCGCCCTGGAAGGTCGAGGGGTTGCTCCCCATGACCTTCCGCCACTGCTCCTGCGTGACCTCGAACTTGCCGAGGTAGAAAGCGCGGGGGACCTGCACGGTGAAACCGGGGCGGGTGTCGCGCCGGATGATCTCATCGGCCAGGCGGGCATCGGCCACGCTCATCTGCCCGCCGCGTCCACCGCGGCCGGCGGCGGTGGCGGTCTGCTGGGCCAGTGTGGCGGTCTGCGCCGCGTCAAGCCGGTCGGCGGTGCGCTGCAGGGCGGCGAACCCATCGGCTCGGCCCTGCGCCAGGGCGAGTTCCGCGGTGCCGAGGGCGGCGGCCCGGGAAGCCAGTTCCGTGGCAGGAACCCCTTGCAGCGAACCGTTCGCCAGCGCCGTGCGGGCGTCGGCCGCCGTCTGCTCGGCGGCCGCGAGCTTCTCGTTCAGGGTGGCCACGGCGGCCTGCTGCAGCAGCCCGAGGGCGCCGGGCGCGGCCGGGGCGAGCGGGGAGGGCGGCTGGAAGCGCCCGTAGGTGAAGCTGCCGGCGGGGATGGACACGAACTCCATCCCGACGCTGTTGGTGATCGTGGTGGTGGCGGCGGCGCGGACGGAAACCGCAGCGGCGATGCCGGCGAGGAAGGCCAGGAGGGTTTTCATGGCTCAGAGTTCCTTGATGAGGAGGTTCCGGAAGCGCAGTGATCCGCCGGGTTTCCAAGTCGTGGGGCCCATGCTGCTGCCAGCCGCGCTTGTGGGTGCCGTCCAGTGCAGCTGCAGGCCGATGAAGCCGTCGACCTCGCCGGCGATCTTGTCGTTCTTTGGTTGCTGCACCTCCCACATCTGGACGTCGTTGATCCAAAGCGTGATCTTCGGGGCGTCGCCCGTGACGCGGAGCCGGAACGAGTTCCACGCACCGGTCTTCCAGACCTCGGTCAACTTCGTGGCCTGCGCCGTCTGGCTGAGCGCGAGGTTCTCGCCGAGGAGGTTGCCGGTCGACGCGGCGCCGGTCAGCTCGATCTGGTAGGCCGAGCCGGCCTCGGTGGAGCGGAAGAAAATGCCGCTGTTGTAGCCGGGGTTGATGTCGGTCTCGAGATAGAGCTCGAAGTCGCGGTAGCGCTTGTCCGTGAGGAAAAGCCCGCCCTGGCCGAACGGCTCCTGGCGCAGGACGATGGCACTCTCCTCGACCGTGGCCTTGCCGACGCTGCCGTGGTGCACGGTGCGGCTGAAGTGCCAGCCGGTGGTGTCGCGTCCGTTGAAGAGCGCGGTGAAGCCGGTGAGCGGCATCCGCGTGAGCGGCGCGGCGGACTCCGCGGCGCGGAGGGCCGGGGAGAAGCCGGCCGCGAGTAGCAGGGCCAGGACGAGCAGGGAGGGGCGCATGGGGCGGATGGGGTGAAAGGGGCGGGGTGGTCCCCGCTGCTCTACATGACGCGGAACGCGTCCAAAGTCGCTACGCCGAACCGCGGGAATCGGCGCCGCGGGCTCAGCCCTCGTCCTCGAGGGGGCGGGCGGATTCCTGGCGGCACTCCTCCATCACGCGGAGGCAAATCTCGCGCAGGTCAAAGAGCCGCAGTCGGGCCGCGGCGGCAAAGTCCTGGCCGCCCGGGACCGGAGCGGCGTCGAGGGTGGCAGTGGCGGCGAGGGCGGCGTTGAGCGCCCGCAGGGCCCGCTTGAAGAGGCTCACGGCCATCGAGTAGTCGCCGAGGTCGAGCGCGTGGATCGCCATCGAGGCGGCGTCCTCGGCTTGGTGGCAGATCGCGGCGAGGCCGACGATTGTGCGGGAGACGGCCGGGTCGGGCAGTTGTGGAAACGCGCCGATCCGGCGCCAGAGCCCGCCAAAGATCGCCTTGGTGGCCACGAACACGGGATTGCGGTGCACCGAGTAGGGCTCGAGGTCGTCCCAGTCATCTGGCAGATTCTCGGGATCGAAGTCGTCGACGCTCTCCACGTTCCAATCGTTCTCCTCCCAGCCCATGAGGCGGGCCGCCTCATCGATCCGGTTCGGGTTGGCCTCGAGGGACTCGTAATGCTCGAGATACTTGGCGATGGCGGCATCCTGCTGGCGGAGGTACCGCTCCCAATCGAATTCCGTCCAGGACAGTTCGCCCCGCTCCTCCCCATCGCCATCCGGTGCACCGTCAGCGTTGAAGTCGTTCATCTCTTGGCCGAGTACTGAGTGCGGCACGGGGGCGAAAGCAAATCAAAATCCCGGCATTTTCGCCCCCGGCCGGGCCTTGCCTATTCTTCACTTATGACGTGAAAAACAGGCCGGGCCCGCGGGTCCGGCTGCCATGTCCGACATTCACTTTGAAACCGTGCATTTCTCCGGCCGCGTCCAGGGCGTGGGCTTCCGGTATGCGACGCTGCAGGTGTCGCGCGAGTTCGAGGTCGCCGGCTGGGTGGCGAACCTGCCCGACGGCCGCGTGCAGCTTGAGATCGAGGGCAGCAAGGCCGAGGTCGACCGCTTCGTGGCCGCGGTGGAGGAGCGCATGCACGGCCACGTCCGGAAGACGGAGCGGAGCGCCGCGCGGCGGGCGCCGCAGTTTCGCGGCTTTGCGATCCGCTGAGCCTGGCGTCAGTTGCCGGAGATGCCGCCGCCGATCGACATGACGCCGCCATCGGCTTGCCGCGCGAGAATCAGCCGGCGCGGGGGGATGTCGCCGCTCACGTAGCGGGCGGTGATGATCTCCGTGGCGTTACGGGCCAGGGCGAAGGTGGTGTAGTCGGCGGACAGCGCGGTGTCGACCTTGAGCGAGCCGCTTTCGTCGAGTTCCGGCCGGGCAAAGACGGGCCCGGTGCCGATCTTGATACCGTTCATCCGGATGATGGCCCCGGAAGGGACGGAATCGACGAGGATGGACGCGGTGGTGATCACCGGCTCGAAGACGGGGTTCGTGGGCCGGACTTGGGTGGATTCGTTTTCCTCGCCGTAGTGCTTGCCCAACGTGCCGCAGGCCGTCGCGGCGACGACAAGGGCGGCGACGGCTGTGAGGGTCAGCAGCTTCGGGCTCATGCTGGAGGGTAACACCGCGCACGGGGTGCGCACGGCAGGCATGTTTCAGGCCGCCGCCCGGGTCAAGTGCCGCCCGGGGCGCGTTTGGTAACGGGGGTGTGAGAATGGCCGGCGGAGCCGGGATACGGCTTTGACTCAGGCGCGCGGGCGCCTGTTTTTCGGGTGGTGCGACCAGACGATCAGACAGCCCCGGCTGGGGTGGCCGGACCTGGAGAATCCTCCGAGAGCCGTTGGCGGATTTGGGTGTCCGCGATCCGGGTGCGCACCCTCCCGGCGGCGGTGGCCCCGGTGTTGGTGGGCTCGGCGCTCGCTTGGCACGACGGGGCCTTCCAGCCGGCACCGGCAGCGCTGTGTCTGGGCTTTGCCTTGCTGATCCAGGTCGGGACCAATTTCGCGAACGACTATTTCGACTACCGCAAGGGCGCGGACGGCCCGAACCGCGTCGGTCCGCGCCGCGTGGTGGCGGCCGGGTTGGTGGCGCCGGGCGTGATGAAGGGGGCGATGGCCGGCGTGTTCGCCGCAGCGTTTCTTCTCGGGTTGGGCCTCTTGCCGTGGGGTGGGCCACCGCTGCTGGTCATCGGGGTCGCAAGCGTGCTGTGCGGGCTCGCCTACACCGGCGGACCGTGGCCGCTCGGCTATCACGGGCTCGGCGATGTTTTCGTGTTTATTTTCTTCGGGCTCGTGGCGGTGGTGACCACGCATGCGTTGCAGGCGGGCGCCGTGAGCGCCGCGGCGTTCGCGGTCGCGGTGCCGGTCGGGCTGCTCGCAGCGAACATCCTGGTCGTGAACAATTATCGGGATGTCGAGGGCGACGCCCGGGCCGGAAAGCGGACGTTGGTGGTGCGCTTCGGCCGGGATTTTGCCCAGGCCCAGTACGGGTGCTCCCTGGCGACGGCGCTGCTCATCCCGGCCGCCTTGGCCGCACGCTGGCGGCAGCCCGGATTGTTGCTGCCGCTACTGGTCACCCCGTGGGCGTGGGGGCAATTCCGCCGCCTGCACCCCGGGGCCGGCGCCCCCGCGCTGATCGCGCTGCTCGGCGACACCGGAAAACTGCTGGCGATCTACGCCCTGCTGCTTGCGGCGGGGCTGATGCTGGCGTGAGGTCGGCCTGCCTAGAGATGGATCGGCAGGCCCAGCTCGATGATCTGGGTCGGCGGGATCTGATAATAATCCTTCGCCGGGGAGGCATTGCGGCTGAGCACGCCGTAAAGGCGCTTCTGCCACTCCCACATCGCGGCGTCGCCGCCGCCGATGATCATCTCGCGGTTGAAGAAGTAGGTCGCAGCGCGCCAGTTGATGGGCACGCCCTGCTCCTTGATGGTCTGCATCAGGGCGCCGACATCGGGTGACTGCATGTAGCCGTAGTGGCCGACCGCGCGCCAGATGCCCTCGCCGATCTCGCGGAGCTCGAGGCGTTCCTCGGGGGGCACGACCGGCACGTCTTTCGTCACGATGCTGAGCAGCACCACGGTCTGGTGCAGGCAGCGGTTGGACTTCACGTGGTGGAGCAGGGCGATGGGCGTGCCCTGCGGGGCCCCGGCCATGAAGACCGCGCCCCCGCTGACGCGGGTGACGTATTTGCTTCGGGCAATATCGGTGAGCTCCGCCTCGGTGACGTTGCTGCCGTAAACGCGGCGAAAGATTTCGGTGCGCCCGGTTTTCCAGGTGTGCATGACCGCGAGGGCAACCGCGCCGATGGCCAGCGGGAACCATCCGCCTTCATGGATCTTGCCAATGTTGGCGCCAAAGAAGGCGAGGTCGACCACCAGGAAGACCACGCACACGCCGAGCGCGCCAGGCAGCGACCACGACCAGCGGCGCCGGGTCACCAGGTAGTACGCCAGGGTCGTGATGGCCATGGTGCCCGTCACGGCAATGCCGTAGGCCGAGGCCAGGCGCTCGCTGGAGCCGAAGCCGGCGACGGTGAGAATGCAGCCGATGGCGAGGAGGCCGTTGACGAAGGGCACGTAGATCTGGCCGGACTGCTCGGCATTGGTGTGCAGGATTTTCAGGCGGGGCAGGAAGCCCAGCTGCACGGCTTGGCGCGCGAGCGAATAAGCCCCGGAGATCAGGGCCTGGCTCGCGATCACGGCCGCAAAGATGGAAAGTCCCGTGAGGACCGCCCGGGACAAACCAACCGGGGCCAGCGCGAAGAACGGGTTCTCGGTCGCCTCCGGATGAGCCAGCAGCCAGGCGCCTTGGCCAAAGTAGTTCAGGACGAGCCCCGGGAAGGCCGCGCCATACCAGGCCAGGGCGATGTAACGGCGGCCGAAATGGCCCATGTCGGCGTAGAGCGCCTCGGCCCCGGTGATCGCGAGCACGATCGAGCCGAGCAGGGTGGCGACCGCCCGCGGCGGATGCTCGAGCAGCCAGAGCGCGTGGACGGGGTTTAGCGCCGCCAGGACGCCGGGATTCTGGTAAAGCTGCCACGTGCCGAAGAGGCCGAGCGCCGCAAACCAGAGGAGCATGACCGGGCCAAAGATCCCGCCGATCTCCTTCGTGCCGCGGTTTTGCAGCCAGAACAACCCCGCCAGGATGACCACGGCCATCCAGGGCACGTACGGGTCGAACACCGGGCTGATGGAGTGAAATCCCTCGGCGGCGCCGAGCACTGAGATGGCGGGCGTGATGATGCCGTCGCCAAATAGCAGCGCGGCGCCCACGATGGTCATCACCACCGCCGGCCCGAGGCCCTTGCGTCGTGCGTCCGACTCGTTTGGTCCGCGGTGGGACTGGATGAGGGCCAGCAGGGCGAAGATGCCGCCCTCGCCATGATTGTCGGCCCGCATCACGAACCAGAGGTACTTCACGCTGACCACCAGGACGAGAGCCCAAAAGATCAGTGACAGGATACCCAGCACGCCCTCGGCCCGGTCACCCGCGGGCAGGTGCGCCATGCACTCGCGCATGGTGTAGAGCGGACTGGTGCCGATGTCGCCGAACACGACCCCGAGCGCCCCGATGGCAAGCGCCGCCTGGGCCTTGGCCGCCGGCTGGTTGGTCTGTGGACTGGTCATGGAGGGCTCGATTCTCGCCAACGGCACCCCCACTCCAAGCTGTTTTGCCTCACGCAAGAGATTGGGCTTGCGCTGCGTGCCGCTCGACAAACGGGCTCCCGGCCCTATTTTCCGGCGCCATGAAGCTCCGCTGGAAAAAGGCCGGGACCTACACCGATATCCTCTATCACAAGGCCGACGGCATCGCCCGGGTCACGATCAATCGCCCCGAGAAGCGCAACGCGTTCCGGCCGGAAACGGTCACCGAAATGATTGCGGCATTTACGGATGCGCGCGAGGACGCCTCCATCGGCGTCGTGCTGCTGACCGGCGCCGGCCCGCACACCGACGGCAAGTATGCGTTCTGTTCGGGCGGCGACCAGAGCGTGCGCGGCTCGGCCGGTTACGTGGGTGGCGACGGCGTGCCGCGACTCAACGTGCTCGACCTCCAGAAGCTCATCCGCTCCATGCCCAAGGTCGTGATTGCGCTCGTCGCCGGCTACGCGATCGGCGGCGGACATGTGCTCCACCTCGTGTGCGACCTCACGATCGCCGCCGACAACGGCCTCTTCGGCCAGGTGGGTCCGCGCATGGGAAGCTTCGACGGTGGCTTCGGCGCGAGTTACCTCGCTCGCATCGTCGGCCAGAAAAAGGCCCGCGAGATCTGGTACCTCTGCCGGCAGTACGATGCCCGCCAGGCGCTCGAGATGGGGCTCGTCAACGCCGTCGTGCCCGTGGCCGACCTCGAGGCCGAAGGCGTGAAGTGGGCGCAGGAAATCCTGAACCACAGTCCGCTCGCGATCCGTTGCCTGAAGAGCGCCTTCAATGCTGACACGGACGGCCAATCCGGCCTGCAGGAACTCGCCGGCAACGCCACGCTGCTGTATTACATGAGCGAGGAGGCCAAGGAATTCCACGGCGCCCAGCGCGAGAAGCGGCGACCGAAGGCGCGGAGTTTTCCGTGGCTGCCGTAAGCGGAGGTAGGGCTGGGCCGCCGGCCCGGCCGCGATCGGCTCGGACTCGTGGGAACGCTCATCCTCGCTGATCAACGCTATCGAGGCGGTCTTTCATCAGCGGAGATGAGCGAGGTCAGTGTTCCCGGCCGGTTTGAGATCCGGGTTTCGCTCACGCCAATTTCAGATAGTTTCGCCGCCGTCGGCTTTCACCCGAGGAACTGCGCCGCTTGGCTGGGTCGCCGTAAGGTTTCTTCCGGTACCCCGGCAGGGCGGGATCGTTGGCGCAACGGATCTGGTGCTCTTGCATGCGGGTGAACAGTCCGGGCAACTGCCCCGGGTCGGAATACGTGTCGAGCCCGAGGCGGGTGAGGGCCTGCAGCAGCTCGTGCACGGCCTCCAGCGTCGAGAGACACCCGGGCTGCGGCTGCTGCTTGATCACAAACCGGCTCGGCGCCGTGGGGCGGAACATCACCCGCGGCAGCCGCTGCAGGCTGGGGCTGAGCCGGAGCATCTTGCGCGCGCCACTCCAGGTGGCGTCGAGGATCACGATGAGGAGGCGTTTTTCGCCGCGGACGACCGGCGCGAGGTCGGGCTGGGTGTTCAGGTCGGACGGCGCGCTGAGGTCGACCGCGCCGGTTCCGGGATAAAGCAGGAACGGGACGTAGCGCGGATCGCGCAGGATGTCCTGCACCAACTCGTGCTCGTCGAACGCGACGCCGACCTGGATCTCGCTTTCGGTGAGGCAGAGGTGCGTGAGTCGGCCCGTGCCGGCCTTCTCCTGCTTGAATTCCTTCGGGTGCATCAGCACGAGGAAGCGCGTGCGCGTCGCCATCGGACGGATCGAGCCGCACCAGCAGAGCGGGCGCGGCCAGAAGCAGCGGTAGCACATCTCCCGGCTCATGCGCGGGTGATTTCCTGGAGATAGAGCTGCTCGACCTTGGCCCGCGCCCACGGGGTGCGGCGCAGGAACACGAGGCTCGATTTCACGCTGGGATCGTGGGTGAAGCACCGAATCTCCACCTTCCGACCCATTTCTTCCCAGCCCAGGCGCGCGACCAATTCGTTCAAGATGGCTTCCAGGGTGATGCCGTGCAGCGGGTCTTTGGCGCGTTGGTCGGGCATGGGTAGATGGAAAAAGGGCAAAGCCGGAGTGGGAATCTGGAACTCAGGAAATCAGGGTGCCCAAGCAAGGGCGGATCCTCCGAACCTGATTTCCTGAGTTCCAGATTCCCCCATTCAGCAGGGCTGGTGACCCCAGTCGCTGTTCTTCAGCTCCTCCTCGTACTTCTCCAACTGCTGCTCCGGGGTGAGTTTCGAGGCGTCCGCGGGCAGGGCTTCCTCCGGGATGTCGCCGGTCGTGATCGCGGGCTTGAGCGATTCGGGCTTCGGCCCGGCGGGTTTCTCGGGAGACATGGGGCCAAGATGCGCGGCGGATGGCGTCTGTCAAAGCCGCGGACAGCAAAATTCACCGGCAGAACCGGGATCTCCGCACCTCAGTGCGTCATCATGTACACCAGCGTGTTGATCGCGAGAGGGTAGGCGATCTTCTCGGAGAAGCGGTGGAAATAGTAGTCGCTCTCGCCCTCGCGTTCCCAGCCGTCGCTGTGGTCGGAGTTGTGGATGCCGAGCACGAGCAGTCGGCCCTTCTCGTCGAAGAGGGCACGGTGGTGGACGGTCTGGGAGTCGCCGCCGTGGTCTTCCCAGGTCGGGCCATCAGGTTGGAATTCCAGTCTCTTTCCCTGGTCGCTCTGCGGCACCTGGCCCTTGTCCTCGATCGGGAACACGGCGCGGTACAGCGGGTGGTCCAGTTGGAGCTCGATGAACTTCAGGCTGGGCAGGACTTGGCGGAAAAGGCTCTCAACGGCATTGAGCTGTTGGTCGCCCCAGTAGTCGGTGAGAATCATGCACCCGCCGTTGAGCAGGTAATTGCGCAGGCCGAGGATCTCGTCGGGCGAGAGCCAGATCGAGTTGGGGGCAGCCGCGAAGAGAAAGGGGTAGTTGGCCAGCTCGGGGTCGGTGGCCCGCAGCACCCGGCCGTTCGGGTCGACCTTGATCGAGGTCATCTGCTGCAGCCGGAAGGATAGATTCAGGTCCGCATCGGGTAGGTCGGTCGTCCAGCCGCCGCCTCCGCGTCCCATCCCCGGAGCCTTGTCGAAGCGCAGGCGGGCGAAGACGAACGAGTCGTGGTCGAAGCCTTTGGGATTCTCCCACATCGGCACATCCACGGTGCGGCCGGGGATGTCGCGCGTGACCTTCACGTCGTTGCCGACATAGATCTCGCCAGAGCCGCCCCAACCGCGGCTACGCCCTCCGCCACCACCAAAGCCGACCCCACCGAACTGGGCGAAGACCGCCGCGCCGGCCAGCAGGAGCCCGGCCGACAGGATCAGCCGGAATCGATGGGAGGCTCCGGACGACGGGGTCATTGGGGTACAGCTAAGACGCGGGCCGGGGCGGGGTGTGACAATAAAAAACACCCGATGGTAACTAGGCGGATTTGGCGGTGTCCGCCGTCCGGTGCTCGCCGCGGCGGCCGAGCCACCAGCCGACCCCGAGCCAGAGAACGGCGATGCCGGCGCCGATCAGGGCGGTGGGCATGCCCTTCCAGTCCAGGTTGCTGAGCTTCGTGGTGAGCCAGTCGCCGCCGCGGTAAACGGGCACGTCGACGAAATTCTTGGCCTTGTACTTGGTCTCGGCCGGCAGGGAACCGTAGAGCATTTCGCGGCCGGGGCGGACGAAGGCATATTCGCCGACGCGCCGGATGATGATGACGGTCACCAAGGCAACGAACGTATGCATCGCTGCGAGCGTGCCCATGCCAAAGATCATTGTGATGGGTACCACGGTGAGCAGCACGCCAAGTCCCCAGCGGGAGGCGATCCGGCCGGTGGCGAACACCTGCAGCAGCACCGTCAGGGCCTGGACGGTCGTGTCGATCTGCGCCAGCACCGCGGTGCGTTCCTTCGGGTCGGGGTAGGTCTTCGCGAGGAGATCGAGTTGGTCGAAATAGAGGAAGGTGTTGATGGCCGAGATGCCGAGGACGTAGAGCGCGATGGCCATCAGATAGGGCGACTTGAGCACGAGCAGGACGCCGGCGAAGGGATTGCCGCCGATCGGCTGGCTCCTTTGCTGCGCGGCGGCCGGATCGTTGCGCCAAGGTGCCGCGGCCGAAGCGCGGAGCAGTAGGCGCTGCAGCAGGATGGCCGCGCTGAAGAAGCCGGCGCCCAGGCAAAGCACCCCGGCATTGCCGACATCGTCCACGATCAGGGAGGTGAGGTAGGGGCCGAACAGCGCCCCCGTCGTGCCGCCGGCGGCAATGAAGCCGAACAACCGCCGCGTCTGCCCGGCGGTGAACAGCTCCAGCAAGAAGCTCCACATCACCGAGACGAGGAACAGGTTCACCACGCTGATCGCGACGTAGAAGCTCTCAGCGACGGTCGTGTTGTTCTCCTGGTGCGAAGAAAAGATCCAGGCGCAGCCGAGCAGGAAGATCGTCATGCCGCCGTAGATCCAGGGCAGGAATGTCTGCCGGCGCAGCTTCGTGCAAAGCCAGCCGTAGACCGGCACGATCGCGAGCGACGCCAGCAGGGTGTACCCGAACAGGTCGCTGACCCGCTGGCGGCCGAGGATCGTGCCGATGGTGTCGCGCACCGGCCGCAGGCAGAAGTACCCGCCGAGCACGCAAAAATAGAGCGCAAAGGCGAAGAACGCGGGCAGCCGTTCGCCTGGCTCGAACCTGAAGGTGTGGCGGTCGGCGGGTTCCGGGGCGGGGGGCGACATGGCGGCGTGGCGGGGTCAGTCCAGCGGGATGATGCGCGTGACCGGCGTGGGAATGGAGCGTCCGGGCGTTATTCCGGGGCGGTCCGGCAATAAAGCCTGATTTTGCCGTAGGGGATTCTCCTGACGCAAACGTTGCGCCCTGGGCTCAGAGCGACGCGAAATACTGCTCCATCCGGCGGCGCATGGCCGCGTCGGGCATCCGGCCGCGGGCGCCCTGCACATTGTCGGCGAGGTGTTCCGGGCGGGTGGTGCCGGGGATCGCGACGGTGACGGCGGGGGGCGAGACGTTGTACTTCAGGAAAAACTGGGGCCAGCTCTTCACGTCGATTTCGCCGGCCCAGTCGGGGAGGGGCTTGCCGGCGACCGCGGTGAGCAGGTTGGTGCGGCCGAAGGGCAGGTTGGTGACGATCGCAATCTTCCGCTCGATCGCGAGGGGGAGGAGGCGCTCCTCGACGTTCCGGTTGTTGATGGCGTAGTCGAGCTGCACGAAGTCCAGCGCCTGGCTGCGCATGATTTGTTCGAGCTGGGCGTACTGGTTGTCCGAGGAGGTCGTCACGCCGACGTACTTGATCTTCCCGGCGGCCTTGTACTCGCGAAGGAGCCCGAGGTTGGCATCGGTGTTGGTGAGGTTCCAGACGTAGTGGAGGTCGATCTTGTCGGTGCGGAGGCGCGTGAAGGAGGCTTCGATCTCGGCCTTGCCGCCGCCGCCGACCTTGGTGGCGAGGAAGAGCTTGGCGCGGTTGCCGAGGGCCTGGGTGATGGTGCCGATGACGACCTCCGACTCGCCGTACCCGCGGGCGGTGTCGACCATCGTGCAGCCGGACTCGCCGAGTTCCCGGAGGACGAGGCGGATTTCGTCGGTCACGTTCGCGTAGGTGCGGGTGCCGATGCCAACGACCGGGATCTTTTCCCCGGTCGACGGGATGGTCTTGGTGAGCAGGGGCAGGTTGGGCGCGGCTGGGGCGGGGGCGGCCTTGGCGGCGGAAAAAAGGCGGGGAGTGGCGGCGAGGGCGGTGGCGCCGAGGCCGAGCTTCATGAGTTCGCGGCGGGTGAGATTCATGGCGGGGAAGGGGCGAATGACAGGATTGTTATTCCGCAAATGCCGGGGCAGGTCGAGCCGGGTCTATTCCCGCGGAGCCGGGGCGCTAGATCGGGTCCAAGCGGCGGCGGACACTCCCCTTGGCAAACCCTTCCCCATGTGCATGGTGGCCCCCATGTTTGTCGATGAATGTACCATCAAAGCCCAGGCCGGGGACGGCGGGCGCGGCTGCATTGGTTTCCGCCGCGAGAAGTATGAGCCGTGGGGCGGCCCCAACGGCGGCGATGGCGGCCGCGGGGGCGACGTCGTGCTCCTCGGCGACCACGACACCAACAACCTCATCGACTACAAGTACCAGCCGCATTGGAAGGGCGAGCGCGGCGAGCACGGCCTTGGCTCCGACTGCCACGGGCGCGACGGCAAGCCGGCCGTCCTGCGCATGCCGCTCGGCACGGTGGTCACGGACCTCGAGACCGGGCGCGTCGTCGCCGAGGTGATCGAGCACGACCAGCGCTTCGTCCTCTGCAAGGGCGGCAACGGCGGCTGGGGCAACACCCACTTCAAGACCTCCACCAACCGCGCCCCGCGCCGGGCGAATCCCGGCCAGCCGGGCGAGGGCGGCTCCTATCGCCTCGTGCTCAAGAGCATCGCGGACGTCGGCCTCGTGGGCTTCCCCAACGCGGGCAAGTCGTCGCTGACCAACGCCATCACCCACGCCCGGCCCAAGACCGGCGCCTATCCATTCACCACGCTCCACCCGCAGATCGGCGTGATCGAGGGTGGTGACCCGCGCGACCCGCGCCGGCTGCTGCTGGCCGACGTGCCCGGCCTGATAGAGGGCGCCAGCGAAAATCGCGGCCTCGGCCACCGCTTCCTCCGCCACATCGAGCGCTGCGCCCTCCTCCTGATCATTGTCGACATGGCCGGCGTCGACGGCCGCGACCCCCGGGACGACTACAAGACCCTGCTCAACGAGCTGAAGCTCTACGACCCCGCCCTGCTGAAGAAGCCGCGCCTGGTCGCCGCCAACAAGTGCGACCTGCCCGAATTCAAGGCTTGGCTGGAGAAGTTCCGCCGCCGCCACGACGTGCCCGTCGTCCCCATCTCCTGCCTCGCCGGCACCGGCCTCGACCGCCTGAAGCGGGATTTGTTTAAACGGGTTGAAACGCTCCGCCGGCGGGAAAAAAGGTCGCCAGCTGCCCCCGTCTGAGCCAAGGGTAGGAGACCGCCCCGAATGACCGCGGAATACAAATCGCTGCTGATGCGCTGCAACCGCCTGCTCGGCACGGCGCTGGTCGAGCAGAACTTGGTCAAGCTCGAGGACCTCGAGAAGGCCAACGAGCGCCTGCTCGAGGTCATCACCGCCAAGCAGACCCGCCAGTCCACCGTCCTCGGGGTGCTCGCCTACGAGATGAAGGTGGTGAAGGAGGACGACATCCTCCACCACGCAGTCGAGACCGACGGCATCGGCCTCGTCGACCTCCGCAGCTACGAGGTGTCCGAGGAGGTCCGCAAGGCCTGCGACGTCGCCGCCTGCTGGGCCACCTGGACCGTGCCTTTTGACCACGAGGAGGAGTTCCACTCCCTCGCCACCGCGCACTACCTCAGCCCCGCGGTCCGCAGTTTCTGGGAAAAACAGCTTGGCAGCCAGATCGTCTGGTACGGCACCACACTCGACGTGCTCGCCGATTACCTCGAGAAACTCGACGCCGAGCACGCCAAGCCCGCCGCCCCGACCGGCACGCGCTCGCCGTTCGCACCGCCCGCCGCCGGCGCCGCCCCGGCGGCGAAGTCGGCCCCGGCCGCCTGAGGACGGGCGGGTTCGCTCCTTTAATTTTCACTCCGCGCCATGCCCCTCGGCAAAGTCCAGTCCCTGATCGTCTCCAAGCTCGAGGAAATGGGCCGCCTCAGCACCGAGCAGCGCCTGGCCATCGCCACGTCGTCCGACGACCTCAGCGGTGATGCCCTCGACAAGCTCCTCTAGGAGCAGTTCGCCGTCACGCCCCTCCAGTGCCTCGTGGCCAAGGCCCGCGCGCTCAACCTCGCGCCCTTCAACGTCGCCCGCTACCGGCTCACCCAGGAGACCTTCGAGCGCGTGCCCCAGGAGTTCTGCCAGGAGAACGTCGTGCTGCCCGTCGGGCAGGTCGGCGACTTCCTCCTCGTCGCGCTGGCCAATCCCTTCGAGCTCACAATCTCCACCAAGATCCAGGAGATGACCGGCAAGAAGGTCGTCTGCATCCTCGGCCGCGACAAGGACATCCGCGAGAAGTTCACCAAGGGCGCCGAGCGGCCCGCCGGCTTCGACGACGTCGTCGAGCAGATCGGCGTCGAGTTCGCCACCGAGGGCGACGGCGAACTGAAGGAGGATGATGTCAACGAGGACTCCGGGCCGATCATCCAGCTCGGCAACCGCATCATCGAGGACGCGTACTTCGCCGGCACGAGCGACATCCACATCGAGCCGCAGGAGAAGGATATCATCGTCCGCTACCGCATCGACGGCGTCTGTCAGGAAAAGCTCCGCCTCCCCGCCAAGGTCGGCCCCGCCCTCTGCGCCCGCCTGAAGATCATGTGCAACCTCGACATCTCGGAGCGCCGGTTGCCGCAGGACGGACGCATCGTCTTCAAGCAGTACACCAAGAAGTCGCTCGACATCGACCTGCGCGTCTCGACCGCCCCGCTCAACCACGGCGAGGGCATCGTCATGCGTATCCTCGACAAGCAGAAGACGACGCTGCCCATGCCCGCGCTCGGCTTCAGCGAGGAGAACCTCAAGCGCTACCGCGACGTCATCCGCCAGCCCTACGGCATGATCCTGCACTGCGGCCCGACCGGCTCCGGCAAGTCGATGACGCTCTACTCGGCGCTCAACGAGATCAACTCGCCCGACCTCGTCATCCGCACCGCCGAGGACCCGATCGAGTACACGCTGCCCGGCATCAACCAGATGCAGATGCACCGGCAGATCGGTCTCACCTTCGCCACCGCGCTGCGCGCCTTCCTCCGCCAGGACCCCGACATCATCCTCGTGGGTGAGATCCGCGACAAGGAGACCGCGAACATCGCGGTCGAGGCCGCGCTCACCGGCCACTTGCTCATCAGCACGCTGCACACGAACGACGCACCGTCGACCGTCGCCCGCCTTACCGACATGGGCATCGAGCCGTTCATGATCTCGTCCTCCATGCTTGCTGTCTGTGCCCAGCGCCTCATGCGCCGCGTTTGCAAGACCTGCCGCGTGGTGTACGAGCCCTCCGGTCGGGAGAAGGAAGTCCTCGAGAAGGGCCTCGGCTGGAGCGGACAGATCTACAAGCACAACCCCAAGCGCTGCCCGAAGTGCGGCGGCAGTGGCTACAAGGGCCGCGTCGGCATTCACGAGCTCATGGTCACCAACGAGGAGCTCATGGACGCGATCAACAAGGAGGCCGAGGCGAACGAGCTGAAGAAGATCGCCATGCGCGCCGGCATGAAGACGCTCCACCAGGACAGCCTCCTGAAGGTGAAGGACGGCCTCACTACGCTCGAGGAGGCCATCGCCACCGTACCGCCGGACTTGGCGTGAGGTGACAGCGACCGCCACCCCGCGGATCGCGCTCAGCCCACGTACCGCTGCACGATCGGGATCCGGCGTCCGACGCCGAAGGCCAGCGGCGTGATCTTCAGCCCGGGCGCGGCCTGCTTGCGCTTGTACTCGTTGAGGTCGACGCGACGGACCACGTCGTTGACCACGGCCTCCGCGAAGCCCTGGGCGGTGAGGTCGGCGCGGGAGAGGCCCTCCTCGACGTAGCCCTTGAGAATGGCGTCGAGTACGTCGTAAGGCGGCAGGCTGTCCTGGTCGGTCTGGTTCGGGCGCAGCTCGGCGCTCGGCGGCTTGTCGATGCTTGACTGCGGGATCGGCGGCGTGCGGCCGGCGCGGCGCGCGTCGGCGTTGATCCAGTTGGCCAGCGCGTAGACTTGGGTCTTGAAGACGTCCGAGATCACCGCGAGGCCGCCGGCCATGTCGCCGTAGAGCGTGCAGTAGCCCACGGCCATCTCGCTCTTGTTGCCGGTGGTGAGGAGCAGGGCGTTGAACTTGTTCGAGAGCGCCATCATCAGCACGCCGCGGATGCGGGCCTGGATGTTCTCCTCGGTCACATCGCGCACCCGGCCGGCAAAGACCGGTCCGAGCGCCGCCTCGCACTGCGCCACGGCGTCGGCGATGGCGATGGTCTCGAAGCGCACCCCGAGGTTGGTCGCGAGGATGCGGGCGTCATCGCGCGAATGCTGCGACGAAATGGCGGAGGGTAGGGAGACCCCCACGACGTTCTCCGGTCCGAAGGCCGCCGCGGCGATCACGCCCACCACGGCGGAGTCGATGCCGCCCGAAAGCGCCACGAGCGCCTGCTTGAAGCCCGACTTGTGGGCGTAGTCGCGCAGGCCGAGCGTAAGGCCGGCGAAGATGTCCGCCATCTCGGGCTGGTTGAAGGTCGGGGCGATAACCGAGTCCGCCGGCCCCGCGGCCCGGCCCGAGGCGAACTCGACGATCCGCAGGTCCTCGGCGAAAGCCGCCAGCCCGGCGATGATGCGCCCGGTGCCGTCGGCCACGAGGCTGCGGCCGTCGAAGATCAGCTCGTCGTTGCCGCCGACGGCGTTGACGTAGACCACCGGGCAGCCGGCGGTGCGTGCGGCGTCGGTCACCAGCGTGTGCCGCACGGAGCCTTTGTCGCTGTGCCACGGGCTGGCCGAGAGGTTGACGATGAGGTCGCAGTGCTGGCCGGCGAGCTGCCGCACGGGATCGAGCCCGTGGTAGAGCCGGCGGGTGCTCAGGCTTGGGTGGGTCCAGAGATCCTCGCAGATCGTCACGCCGAGGCGCCGGCTCCCCACGGTCAGCACGGTCGGCTGGGCCGCGGATTCGAAATAGCGGTCCTCGTCGAACACGTCGTAGGTCGGGAGGAGGCACTTGCGGGCATGGGCTACGACCTTGCCGCGGTGGCACAGCGCGGCCGAGTTGTGGAACGACCGGCCCTGCCCGGTGGGGTTGGGCTCGACCGTGCCGATCAGGGCCGGCACCTCGCCGACCGCCGCGACTATCTCCGCCAGCGAGGCGGCGACGTCGGGTACGAAGCGCCGCTTGAACAGCAGGTCGCGCGGCGGATAGCCGCAGACCACCAGCTCCGGAAAGATCACGAGCTCGGCGCCCTGCGCGGCGAGTTTGGCGTACGCGTCGAGGATCCGGCGGCGGTTGCCCGCGAGGTCGCCGACCGTGGTGTTGAGCTGGGCTAGGCCGAGGCGCATGGAGAAGGGGGAGGGAACGTGGCGGGCTTTGCCGGCCCTGACAACCCGCAAGGCGGCGCGTTTCGGGTTGTCGTCGGGGCCGGGTGGGACGGAATGGCGGGCCATGCCTACCCCCAGTCCCGTCATCCTCGCCTCGGCCTCGCCGCGGCGGCGCGAGCTGCTCGCGGGCCTCGGGGTGGAGTTCACCGTCGTCGCGGCGCAGGTCACGGAGCACGAGGACCCGGCGACGGACCCCCGCGTGATGGTGGCCCACAATGCCGCGCTCAAGGCCGACTGGGTGGCGGCGCGGCATCCGGACGGGCTGGTGATCGGCGCCGACACCACCGTCTACCTCGACGGCCATGCCCTGAACAAGCCCGCGGACCTCGCCGCGGCCCGGGCCATGCTGCGCCGCCTCTCAGGGCGCACCCACACGGTGTTTACCGGGATCGCCGTGCGCCGGGGGCGTGACGGGCTGCGGCGCGATGCCGGCGTGTCCACGGACGTGACCTTTCACGAACTCACTCCGGAGTTGATCGAGGAGTACCTCCGCCAGGTGCATGTCCTCGACAAGGCCGGCGCCTACGCGATCCAGGAACACGGCAACCTCATCGTGGCGAATTACAACGGATCCTTTACCAACATCGTCGGTCTCCCCGTCGAGACCATGAAACAAATTTTGACGGAGTGTGGTGTCCGTGGCTGAGTTGCCGGCGTCTCCTCCCCGCATGACCACCACCGCCGCGAAGCCGTTCGACCGTCTCGACCCCGACCGGCGGGCCGTGGTCGTCGGGCTGCTGGCGACGCTCTTCCTGCATCTCTTCCTGCTCCTGGTGGCGCCGCACCTGCTCGAACTCGGCATGGTTCGGGAGCGCCCCGCGGGCGCGGAGCCGGAGAAGGCCCGGCCCGTGTTCACGGTCGAGCTGCCGCCGGAGGAGCAGCCCGCCGAGAAGAAGCCGACCACCCCCTTCAAGTTTGTCGAGGTCAACCCGGACGCCCCGGAAAACGTGCCCGACGACACCGCCAACTTCGGCGCGCAGAACCAGCAGGTCGCACAGGAAAAGCCCACGCCCGATGGCAAGAGCGAGCGCCCCGCGATCGACGGCCAGGAAAAGATCAAGTCTACTCAGATCGTCGACGGCACCCGGGCCCAGAGCCAGCAGGCCATCC
>OMJT01000048.1 GCA_900299415.1 Opitutales bacterium | reverse complement strand
CGCCACGCGTTGCGCGGCGGAATCCTGCCGTTGGTGGCCTTCCTTGGGCCGGCCACGGCGGGTATCCTGAGCGGCTCGTTCGTGATCGAGACCATCTACCAGGTGCCCGGCCTCGGCCGGGAATTCGTGAACAGCGCCTTCAACCGTGACTACACCGTGATCCTCGGCACGGTGCTGCTCTATGCGGCGATGATCGTGTTCTTCAACCTGCTCGTCGACATTGTGCAGGTCTGGCTCAACCCGCGGCTGAAGTTCGAATGAGCGCATCCGCCACGATTCCGTCCCAGGTCGGCCGCTCGCCGTGGCAGGATGCTTGGCTGCGGCTGCGCAAGAACCGCCTCGCGGTGGCCGGGGCGGGCCTCGTCGTCGCCTTCGCGCTGCTTTGCGCCCTCGGGCCGCTCTTTGCCCAGTCGTACCAGGTGCAGAACCTCAACCTCGGGGCGAAGGGACCGAGCGCGACGCACTGGCTCGGCACCGACACGCTCGGGCGCGACCTGCTGGCACGCATCCTTTACGGCGGGCGCATCTCGCTGCTCGTGGGCCTGGTGGCCTCGCTCGTGGCGCTGCTCATCGGCGTGACCTACGGCGCGGTCGCGGGCTACGCCGGCGGGGCGACTGACCGTGTGATGATGCGCGGGGTGGACATCCTGTACGCGCTGCCTTTCACGATCTTCGTCATCCTTTTGATGGTTTTCCTGAAAGAGCCGATGCAGCGCTTTGACGCGTGGCTGCGCAACTACGAGCTGCTCGGCGGCCGCCCCTTCGCGGAGCTGCAGGGCGTGGGCAAGGTCCTGTTGCTCTTCGCCGCCATCGGCGCCGTCGAGTGGTTGACGATGGCCCGGATCGTCCGGGGCCAGGTGCTCGCGATCAAGCAGATGGACTACATCGCCGCAGCTCGGACGATGGGCGTGGGCAACGGCCGGATCATCTTCCGGCACATGGTGCCGAACCTCCTCGGCCCGGTGATCGTGTACACCTCGCTGACCATTCCCGCGGTGATGCTCCTGGAGTCGTTCCTCAGCTTCCTCGGCCTGGGCGTCGAGGCGCCGATGAGCTCGCTCGGCACGCTGATCAAGGACGGCGCCGAGCGGATGGAGGAGTACTGGTGGCTGCTCGTTTTTCCCGGCGGCGCCTTCTCGCTCACGCTCCTCGCCCTGAACTTCCTCGGCGACGGCCTCCGCGACGCGCTGGATGTGCGGACTGCCAAGGAGTAACCCCTAACGGCAAAGCCTCCCCGCCAGTTTGGGGTGGAACGAAACCCCAGGACGCGGTTCTATCCGGGCCCAAGCAACCCCCTGATGCTTCAGCGCTTCCGCCCCTATTTCCGCTACCTGCAGCCCCACCGCGGCCTGCTGAACCTGGCGATCCTCTGTGGCATCATCGCGGGCATCGCGTCGGGCTTCGGCCTGCCTTACATGGTAAATCGGGTGTTCCCGGTGATATTCGCCGAGGGCGCGGAGCGGCTGGCGGGATGGAAGCTTGCCGCGGTGATCCTCTGGATCCCCGCCGTGTTCGGCATCCGCGGCGTCGCCGGCTACCTCAACACCTACTTCCTCCAGCTCGTCGGCACCCGCGTGCTCGAGGCGCTGCGGCTCGACTTCTTCCGCAAGCTGCAGGTGCTGCCGCTCTCCTTCTTCCAGAAGAACGCCACCGGCGACCTGCTTTCCCGCGGCCTGGCCGACGCCAACCAGCTGCAGGTCACGCTCACCACCGTGGCCAACGAGGTTGTCCGCAGCCCGGCCACCCTGGTTGGTGCGCTCGGCGCCGTGGTCTGGACCGCCTACACGGAGAGCGGCGTCACGCTCGTGCTCGTGTCCCTCGCGGTCGTCCCGCTCTCGGTCCTGCCCATCCGCTATGTCGGCAAGAAGCTGATCAAGCGCGCCGGGCAGATCCAATCCGAGCTCGGGGCCGTGACCAATGTACTGAGCGAGAACCTCACCGCGACGAAGGAGGTCCGCGCCTACAACCTCGAGGCGCGCGAGGTCGGCCGTTTCCAGCGCGCCTCGCAGCTGCTGATCCGGGCCCAGATGAAGTTCATGAAGTATGAGAAGGCGCTGACGCCCCTGATCGAGATGGTGTCGGCCGCCGGCATCGCCCTGACGCTTTACTATGCCTACCAGGTGCGGCTGAACGTGAATGTCTTCATCACGCTCATCACCGCCATCTACGCCGGCTATGAGCCGATCAAGAAGCTCGGCAGCCTGAACAACGAGCTGAAGCGCGGGACGGGCGCCCTCGACCGCATCGAGGCCGTGCTCAACGCGCCGCTCACGATCGAGGACTCGCCGGCGGGCCAGCCGCTGCCGCGCGCCCGAGGCGACCTTGCGTTCGAGGGGGCTTCCTTCGCCTACCAGGCCGGCGAACTGGTGCTGCTCGAGCTCGACCAGCGCATCCCCGCCGGCACCGTCTGTGCGCTTGTCGGCCCGAGCGGCGCGGGCAAGACCACCTTCGCCAACCTCGTGCCGCGGTTTTTCGACCCGACGGACGGGCGCGTGACGCTCGACGGCCGCGACCTGCGCGACCTACGCCTCGCCGACCTGCGCCGCAACATCGCGATCGTGCCGCAGGACCCGGTACTCTTCAACGCGACGGTCCGCGAGAACTTGCTCATCGCCCGCCCCGAGGCCACGCCGGCCGAGGTCGAGGCGGCGGCCCGCGCGGCGTTCGCACACGACTTCATCCTCGGCCTGCCGCAGGGCTACGACACCGTGGTCGGCGAGCGCGGCGCGCGGCTCTCGGGCGGACAGAAACAGCGCCTCGCCTTGGCCCGGGCCTTCCTGCGCAACGCCCCGGTCCTCATTCTCGACGAGGCCACCAGCGCGCTCGACAGCGAGAGCGAGGCCGCGATCCAGCAGGCGCTGAAGCGGCTGGTCGTGGGCAAGACCGTCCTGATCATCGCTCACCGCTTCAGCACCATCCGCGACGCGTCGCTGATCCTCGTCTTCGACCGCGGCGAAATCGTCGCCCGCGGCACGCACGCTGAGCTCCACGCCGGGAACGCACTCTATCGCGGGCTCTACGACCGCCAGCAGGGGGTGTGAGGTAAGCGGGCTGAAAACGTTGAGCGTTTGGTCGCGTCGCGTGACGGTCCGCCTTATTTCACCGCCTGGTAGTTCACCACGTACTCCCGCGCGCCCTGCAGGGTGAGCTCATACGTCTGCTCGCCGGTCTTCGCGATCGCGCCGGCCGGTGAGGTCGGGGTGATCGCGCTGCGGAACTTCAGGCGGCCGGTGCCGCCGACGGCGGTGACCTTGATCTGCGTGCCCGTGACGTTCACGGCGATATCGCCAGCGGGCGTGGGGACCTTGCCCTCCATCCACTGGAGACCGCCGAGGTTGGGCACGACCTCGTACTCGGAATAGCCGGGGGCGGTCGGACGGACGCCGAGGTAGTAGCGACCGAGCAGGTAGAGCGGGCTGGCGCCCCACGCATGGGCGAGGCTCTTGCCGAATGGCCGGCCGTACATCGCGTAGCGGGCCGCGCCCTGTTCCTTCGGGTCGTAGAATTCCCAGAAGGAGGTCGCGCCCTCCTTCAGCATGCCGCCCCAGTAGTCGCGGAGCTGCTTCGTGACGTAGTCGAACTGCCCGATCTGGCACATCGCCTCGAGCTCGTAGAAGTTCATGTAGGGCGTGGTGATCCGCATGATCTTGTCGTTGAGGATCACCCCGGTCTTCACCGACTCGACCTGTCCCGGGGTGAGGTAGCCGAAGAGCATCGCGAACATGTTGGCGTAGCGCGTGACGAGCGGGTTCAGCTTCCCGTCCTTGCGCTGGTGCACGAGGGCCTGCTGGGCAGGGTCCCAGAACTGCTGCATCGTCTGGACCCGCACGCTGGACGCGAGCAGTCGGTACTCGTCGGCCCGGGTATCGCCCACCAGTCGGGCGCAGAGGGCCATCGCCTCGAGGCTGCGGGCGAAGAGCAGCTGCTCGGCGCTGAGCTCGCCGTCCTTCGGCATTTCCTGTGGCGGCCAGTCGATGAAGACCCAATCGCCGGGCAGGCCCTCGACCAGCCCGTTGCGGTTGCGCCGGGCGAGGACGAAGTCCATCAGCGACTTCATCCGTGGGTACATTCGCTGTACGAGCTCCTTGTCGCCGGTAAAGAGGTAGTAGTCGTAGATGCTGACGAACCAGTAGAACGAGTAGTCGACGATCGTGTTGATGTGCTGCTCGACCGGGTCCTTGCCGCGGAGGGCCCACATGGTGCGCTGCACCGTGCCCTGGTCGAAGGCCAGGTAGTAGTTCATCAGGTAGCTTTGGTTGGCGTCGCCCGACCACACCCAGCGGTCGCGCTTGATGCCGTCGAAGTAGAACTCGCGGGTGTTGAGCTCGAGGGTGCGGGCGGAGACGTCCCAGATGCGGTTGATCAGGTCGTCCGAGCTGCGGAAAGCCCCGCGGCGGGGGTTGGGCAGGGCCTCCGCGAGCATCGAGACGCTGTCGAAGCGGACGTTGCCCTCGGGCTGCACGAGCACGTAGCGGAAGGCGCGCGAGGCGGCCGTGGTGAAATCGGCGGGGGTGTTGGCCGCGACGGGGAAGCGGTCAAGCGTCTCGGCGCCGTCGGGTGAGCGGGCCTCGTCCTCGGACTCGCCGTAGATGAGAGTGACGCGCCCCTGGCCCGCGAGATTGCGGAGGCGGACGTAGCCGAATGTTTCCTGCCCGAAGTCAACCAGGGTGGCGTTGCCGACGCGCTCGGTCTTCACGGGGTTCTTCGCCTCGGTCGGCAGGCGGAACGCCGACGGCGGGGTGTCGGCGCGGTTGAAGTTCCACGCGCCGGCCGTGATCGGTGCGGCGCTGGGCGGGATGTTGAACGGCGTGTTGTTGACGGTGGAAACCGCCCAGGTGCGGTCGGTGCGGACGGTGGTGCCCTGGACGCGGAGCGCGGGCAGGCCCTTCTGGTTTAGGACCTGGATGGCGAGGGTGTGCTCGCCAGGGGGGAGCTGGACCTTGGGCAGGCCGAGCTGCACGTATTTGCCGTCGATCGTGACGTTGTAGCGGCCCTCGGCGTCGACGGTGAGCTCCTCGGGGGCCGTCGTCGTGGTCTTCTTCGTGAAGATCACCGAAGGGTACGCGCTGTCCATCCGCCAGAACGGCGGGGCGAAGGCGTCGCGCTCGACGCGCCGGGCCTGGACTTCGTTTGAGAGCCAGATTTCGAAGTCGCCCGGGTACCAGATCCACGTCGCCGGCGGCGTCTGGGCGCGGGCCGGCAACGCAGCGAGGGCAAGGACGGGAAACAGGCCGCGGAGAAACTGAGGGATGAAACGAAGGAAGGAGCGCATTTTGGGGGAGAGGGTGCGGCGGCCTGGGAGTCCCGCGGCAACATCGCGCCATCGGCAGGCGGGCGGAAAATTGCGCGGGCCGGTGACCGATGGCAACGCGATTGGGAAAGAGATCGACGGTAGCCCGGGTGATCTCACCCGGGAGGATCGCGGCGGAGGCACCGCCTCAGTCCTATTCGGGATCCATCCGTGTAATCCGTGAAATCCGCGGTTGCAAAACGGATCGAGCCGCCGATCCTCAGAAGAACTTTTTCGCTTTGTCGAAAAAACTCTTGGAGGTTGGCTCGCTGGCGTCGCCGCTGATGCGGGCAAACTCCTCGAGAAGCTTGCGCTGCTCGGTGCTAAGCGACTGCGGCACCTCGACGTGGACGCGGACGAGCTGGTCGCCCTGGCGACTGCCTCGGAGCGAGGGCATGCCCTTCTCGCGGAGGCGGAAGGTTGTGCCGCTTTGGGTCGCGGCCGGGATCTTGAGCGCGGCCTTGCCGAAGAGCGTGGGTACCTCGATCGATCCGCCAAGCGTGGCGAGGGTGAACTTGATCGGGATCTCGCAGAAGAGGTCGTCGCCCTGGCGCTCGAAGAGTTCGTGGTTCTTCACCGCGAGCACGATGTAGAGGTCGCCGGCCTCGCCGCCGGCGCTGCCGGCCTCGCCGTTGCCCGCCGAGCGCAGGCGCGAGCCGGTGTCCACGCCGGGCGGGATGCGGACGTTGAGCTTGGTGTTTTTGGCGATGCGGCCCTCGCCGCGGCAAGCGGTGCAGGGCTTCTCGATCTTCTCGCCCGAGCCCTGGCAGGTCGGGCAAGTCTGGGTGAAGACGATGATGCCGCCCGAGCGGCGCACCTGGCCGGCGCCGCGGCAGGTGGGGCAGGTGACGCGCTTCGAGCCGGGCTCGGCGCCGCCGCCGTCACAGCGTTCGCAAGTGACGAGCTTGCGGAACGAGATTTCCTTCTCCACGCCGCGGGCCGCTTCCTCGAGCGTAATCTCGAGGTCGTAGCGGAGGTCGGAACCGTCGCGGCCGTCCCGCCCGGAGCCACCGAACATCTCGCCGAAGATGTCGCCGAAGCCGCCGCCCTGCTGGCCGAAGACCTGGCTGAAGATGTCGCGCGGGTCGTGGAAGCCGCCACCGGCCGGGCCGCGCGGGACGCCGCCGCCGCCCTCGAATGCCGCGGCGCCGTAGCGGTCGTAGGCCGCACGCTTCTCGGGGTCGCTCAGCACCTCGTAGGCGTGCGACACCTTCTTGAACATCTCCTCGGCCTCCTTGTTGCCGGGGTTCTTGTCCGGGTGGTACTGCACCGCCTTTTTGCGGTAGGCCTTCTTCAGGGCGTCGGCATCGACGCCCTTCTCGACGCCGAGCAGTTCGTAGTAGTCGTCCTGGGCCATGGTCAGGAGGCGGCCGGCTTGGCCGGGCCGCTGGAGACAACGACGGACGCCGGCCGGAGCAGGCGGCCATTTAGACTGAATCCGGTGCGCACGACGTGCAGGACATGCTCCTCCGGCACCTTGGCGTCGGGCTGGTGCGAGATGGCCTCGTGTTGGTGCGGGTCGAAGGCCTGCCCGGCCGGGTTGATCTCCTTCAGGCCGTGGCCGGCGAGCGCGGCCTTGAGCTGGGCGAGGACCATGTCGACACCACCGGTGAGCGTCTTGAGGTCAGCGCCGGGCTGCCGCGCGGCAGTCAGGCCGAGGGCAAGGTTGTCGAGGACGGGAATGATGTCCTCCAGCACGCGGCCGATCGCGAAGGAGCGCAGCTCGTCCTTCTCGCGGACAGTGCGGCGGCGGAAGTTCTCCAGGTCGGCCACGGAGCGCACGTAGCGGTCATAATTTGCCGCCGCCTCCTGCTTTGCGGCCGCCAGCGGATCGGCCGGGACGGCTGCTGGGGCCGGCTGGGCCGTGGCGCCAGCCGGCGTCTCGGGGGAGGTGGTGGGATTGGTGTTCTCGGAGCTGCCCATGGAGATGAAGGTTCACCCAACCACGGCTTCCGGAATACTTCAAGTCCCTGGCTTGGCGCTGCGGCGCAAGGGAAACCGGGGCGGGCGGGTAACGCTTAACGTTTAACCTTTAACGTTTAATGACCAAGCCGGAGGCCAGGAGACCGTTTGCGGTTTCCCTGCCGAACTTGAGCGTTAAACGTTAAGGTTTCCCGCCCCCCGCAGCCGCACGGTGTGTCGGTCATCCGCCGTGATCCCCAGTTCGAGGTGGATCGTATCGGGCGGCAGCCAGGCAGTAATGCGGTCGGGCCACTCGACGGCGAGGCAGAAGGGCGCGCGGAGGAAGTCCTCCAGCATGAGGGCGTCGAGCTGGGCGGGGCCGGTCAGGCGGTAGGCGTCGAGGTGGACCAGGGTCCGCCCGGCGCCGCGGTGAACCACGAAGATGTTGAAGGTCGGGCTCGTGACCGGCTCGGTGACCCCGAGGCCGCGGGCGAGGCCCTGCACGAAAGTGGTTTTGCCCACGCCGAGGTCGCCGTGCAGTGCGATCACGGTCTCGGCCGGCAACCCGGCCGCGAAGCGCGCCGCGATTTCCTGGGTCTCGGCCGCGGAGCCGGTCGTCAGGCCGGCGCGAAGCTGGGCGAGGAGGCTGGGCTGGGTCATGGTGGTCTTATGCCCGGGCCTGCAGATGCTCGTAGCCGTGGTACGCGCGCAGGTCGAGGGCCCTGCCGGGCAGCCGGCCCTTAGGCACGAAGCGCCCGATGCACGTGAGCGGCACCCGTGGGAAGGCGCGGCGCCAGCGGTGGGCGAAGGCCTCGGCCTCGGCGTCCTGGGCCAGCGCAAAAACCAGTTCGTAGTCCTCGCCGTCGGCGAGGGCGGCGCGCACGCTGGCACCGCGGCGGCGGGGCAGGGTGTGGCGGTCGATCGCGGCGGCCGCACCGCGCGGGGTGAGGGCGTGCACGTCCTTCGCGAGGCCGTCGCTGAGGTCCATCATCGCGCGAACCTCGCGCTGACGGGCGAGCCAGGCACCCTCGGCGAGGCGGGGCTTGAACGTGAAATGGTGCCCGCTCGGCAGGCTGCCGCCGAGGCGGCCGGTAACCCAGAGCGTGTCGCCGGTGCGGGCGCCGGTGCGGGTGAGGCAACGCGGCCCGGCGCAGGCCCCGAGCAGGGTGAGGCTGGCCGCGAGGGTGCCGTCGGCCTGCGCGATGTCGCCGCCGACCACCGGCACGCCGTATTGCCGGGCGCTGGCCGCGAGACCACGGTAGAAATCCTCGAGCCAGCGAAGGCTGACGCGCGCGTCGAGCGTGAGCGCGAGCACGGCAGCGGTGGGCCGGCCGCCCATCGCGGCGAGGTCGCTCAGATTGCGCTTGAGCAGCTTGGCGCCGACGGCCCGCGCGGGCACGGCGGCGTCGAAATGCCGCGGGTAAACCACCGGGTCGACCGTGAGCAGCTGGCGTCCGCGGGCCGCGGGCAGCACGGCACAGTCGTCGCCGATCCCGAACGGCGCGCGGGGCGAAGCGGACCCCAACCAGCGCCGGATCAGCGCGATCAGCCGTTCCTCGCCGAGGGCGGAGACGGAGTCGCGGGTGGATTTGGCGAAGGGATGCATCCGGATGGTTTTTACAGGAGAAAACAGAGAAAACGGAGAATGGAATCGCGGATCGGTTTGTTTAACGCGTGCAGTCCCAAATCCGGAGACGGAGGCAGGCCGCGATCCGTCCTCTGTTTCCTTCGTTTCCTCCTGTGAAAACAAACCGGGTGCGCTGCCTACTGATTCACGCCGGCGTAGATCAGGATCACCGAGTTCAGGTTGAAGATACCGTGGGCGATCATGGTGACCGCGATGTTGCCGGTGCGCTCGTAGGCGAGGGAGAAGACGACGCCGAGGACGACCAACGGCGCGAAGCTGGCGAGGTTCTGGTGCAGGGCGGCAAAGAGCAGGGACGGCACCAGCAGCGCGGCCCAGCGGGGCAGGTGCTGGCGCGCGAAGCGGAAGAGGCCGCGGCGGAAGACCAGCTCTTCCGTCACCGGCGCGACCACGACGGCGAAGAAGACCAGCAGGGCGGAGAACCCGGGTGACGGGCTGTCGGCAAACACCCCGACGAGTGACTGCGGGGTGACCTCCTGGCCGGTGATCCGGAGCAGGCTTTGCCAGATGAAGGCAATGCCGCCGAGCAGCGGCAGCACGATGAGGAAGGTGACGAGCCCCGCGGCGAAGGGCAGCCGCTGCGCCGCCTCGGGCGCGGGGTCGAAGTAGTCGAAGGTTGGACGCGGCGGCCGCAGGTAGCGGAAGGCCGCACAGCCGGCGAGGGCGCCGAGCTGAAAGGCGAGCCCGGCGAGAACGAGCGCCTGCTGGTCGAGCGGCCCCGCTTTTTTCAGCAGGTAAACCGCGCCCGTCTGAAAAATGAAGGCGCAGAGCACAATGTACCAGAGGAACATCACGAAATCGACCCACGTGACCGCCCAGACCGTGAGGTGCCGCACCGGCGGCCGGGCCTGCGCCGCCGGACTGAGCGTGGTCCGCCAAAGCAGCGCCAGCCCGGCGAGCATCAGCAGGATCTCGAGCGTGATTGCGGCGAGGGCGGTGGACGTGACGGGGAGTTCGGGCATGTTGACGGGCGCAATCGATCGCGGCCGGCTCGGCGGGCCAGCCCTGCCAGCGGGATCTTACCGGAGGATCTTTCCGTCCTCGAAGACTACGCGGCCGTCGACGGCGGTGAGGCGGACGCGACCGGTGAGGGTCTGGCCGGTCCACGGGGAGTTGCTCGACTTGCTGAAGCCGTCCTTGGCGTCGTACGTCCATTTCTCTGCGGGGTCGAACAGGCAGAGGTCCGCGGCGGCGCCGGGCGCGAGGGTGCCGGCGGGGAGCTTCAGGATGTCGGCCGCGCGGCGCGTCATCAGGTCGATGACGTGGGCGAGCTTGAACTTGTTCTGCTTCACGAGGACTTCGAGGCAGACGGGCAGCGCGGTCTCGAGGCCGAGGATCCCGTTGGGCGCAAAGTCGAACTCCTTGTCCTTCTCGTAATCGGTGTGTGGCGCGTGGTCGGTGCCGATGCAGTCCAGGGTGCCGTCGCGCAGCGCCTCGATCAGGGCTTGGCGGTCTTCCTCGGTGCGCAGCGGAGGGTTCATCTTGAAGTTGGTGTCGTAGGTCGCGAGGCACTCGTCGGTCAGGGCGAGGTGGTGCGGAGTGGCCTCGGCGGTGACGCGCGCGCCGCGGGCCTTGGCACGCCGGATGACATCGCACGAGAACTTCGAGGAGATGTGCTGGCAGTGGATGTGGGCGCCGGTGTACTCGGAGAGGACGACGTTGCGCGCCACGATCAGGTCCTCGGCGGCGTTGGGCCAGCCGCGGAGGCCGAGGCGGGTGGACATCACGCCCTCGTTCATCACCGCGCCCTGGGTCATGGAGGCGTCCTGGCAGTGGTCCATCACCGGCAGGTCGAACATCTTGGCGTACTCGATGGCGCGGCGCATGAGCTCGTTGCTCTGCACGCAGTCGCCGTCGTCGGTGATGGCGACGACGCCGGCGCGCTTGAGCGAACCGATGGGGGCGAGGGCCTGGCCCTTCATGCCGACCGTGATGCAGCCGGTGGGGAGGACCTTGACGACGGCGTCGCGCTCGACGGCGTCCTGGATGAACTGGATGGTGCCCGCGTTGTCGGCCGGCGGGGAGGTGTTCGGCATGCAGACGACGGTGGTGAACCCGCCGGCGGCCGCGGCGCGCGAGCCGGTGGCGATCGTCTCCTTGTGCGTCTGGCCAGGCTCGCGGAAATGGACGTGGATGTCGACGAGCCCCGGGCAGGCGACGAGGCCGCGGCCGTCGACCTTGCGGGCCTTTTTCTTGTCGGCCGCGGAGAGCGAGGCGACGAACTTGCCGTCGCGGATGAAGACGTCGCCGACCGCGTCCCGCTTGCTGGCGGGATCGATCACGCGGGCACCGGAGATCCAGAGATCAGGCATCGGGTAAGGTCGGTTAAGAGAGGTTTAGGTGCCGCTGCCGGCCACGACGGTTTCCGGCTGGCCGCCCGAGCAGAGGTACAGGACGGCCATGCGGATCGCGATGCCGTTGGTGACCTGCTCGAGGATCACGCTGCGGTCGCCGTCGGCGAGCTCGCTGTCGATCTCGACGCCGCGGTTGATGGGGCCGGGGTGCATGATGATGGCCTTGGGGTGGAGCCAGGAGGCGCGGGTCTTGTTCAAGCCGAACATGCTGGTGTACTCGCCGAGCGAGGGGAAATGGCTGCTCGTCTGGCGCTCGTGTTGGATGCGGAGGAGCATCACGACCTCAGCGTCGGCAAGGGCGCTGCGCAGGTCGTGCGAGACCTTGACGCCCATGCCCGTGAACCAGTGCGGCACGAGGGTCGAGGGGCCGACGAGGGTGACGTTGGCGCCGAGTTTGGTGAGAGCGTGGATGTTGGAGCGGGCGACGCGGCTAAAGAGGATGTCGCCGAGGATGACGACCTTGCGCCCCTCGAGGGAGCCGAAGTGCTCCAGCATCGTGAAGGTGTCCAGCAGGCCCTGGGTCGGGTGCTCGTG
>OMJT01000047.1 GCA_900299415.1 Opitutales bacterium | reverse complement strand
TGGATGGAGTCGAGGTTGTGGCCCAAGATCGAACGGGCCATGTCGAGGCATTGCTCGGAGAAACTGTGCATGCGGTGTCGGTTGGAGCTAGGTGGTGAAAGGACGGCCCCAAGGGGTAAAAGTGGCGCCGAGGTTGAGGCTTTAGGGGTTAACGGGCGATCAGCTTGAGAAACTCGGCGTTCGTCTTGGTCTTGGACAGCCGTGCAATCATGGTTTCGGTGGCCTCCTCGATCTTCTGCTGGACGAGTGCCCGGCGGAAGAAGTGGATGCCCTCGAGGGTTTTGGCGTCGATCAGCAGCTCTTCCTTGCGGGTGCCGGAAGAGGCGACGTTGATCGCCGGCCAGAGGCGCATCTCGGCGGCCTTGCGGTCGAGCACGAGCTCCATGTTGCCGGTACCCTTGAACTCCTGGAAGATCACGTCGTCCATCCGGCTGCCGGTTTCGACGAGCACGGAGGCGATGATGGTGAGGGAGCCGCCCTCCTCGGTCTTGCGGGCCGCCGCAAACAATTGGCGGGGCTTCTCGAGGGCGCGCACATCGAGGCCGCCGGAGCCGGTGCGACCGCTGTTCTTGGCCGTGTTGTGGGCGCGGGCGAGGCGGGTGATCGAGTCGACGAAGAGCACGACGTCCTTGCCGGTCTCTACCAGACGCTTGGCGCGCTCGATGCAGAGCTCGGCGATGCGGAGGTGGTTCTCAATCTGCTCGTCGTTGGATGAGGCCCAGACTTCGGCAGGAACGCTTCGGCGGAAGTCGGTGACCTCCTCCGGGCGCTCGTCGACGAGGAGGATCATCACGATGCACTCGGGATTGTTCTCGAGGACGCCGAGGGCCATGTCGCGCAGCAGGGTGGTCTTGCCGGTGCGGGGCGGGGCGACGATCAGGCCGCGGGTGCCCTTGCCGATGGGGCAGAAGAGGTCGACGGCACGGGTGGTCATGCGGCCGTCCTTCAGCTCCATCCGGAGATGCTGGTTGGGGGAGACGGTGGTGAGGGAGTTGAAATCGAGGAGGTGGCGGCGGGCGTCGATGTCCTGGCCGTCGACTGTCTCGATGAACTTCATCTTGGGGTTGGGGAACCGGCCGTCGGGCGGGAAGGCGGTGCCGCCGATCAGGCTGCCAGCGCGGAGCTTGAAGCGCCGGATAAGCTCCTTGGGTACGAAGGGGTCGGAGGGCCGGCGCTTGCCGCCCTTGGCGATATCGAGCAGCTGGCCGTTGCCGCCACGCTGCAGGTCGATGTCGAGGATGCCGGACACCCGGATAACGGGTTGCTCGGGCGGGGCCGCCGGGGCGACTGGGGCGCCGGCGACGGGTGCCGCGGCGGGGGAGTGGCCTGCCGGGGCAGGCGAAGACGATTTATCCATTTGGGAACAAAACTAGAGTGACAGGTGCGCTCCTCGCACGCTTGACGCTTAAAACTCGCGGCGGAATAAGGATGCGCGTTGGCGCGTTCCTAACCCCGAAAATCAGCCACTCACGTGACAGACCAGACGATTACCTCAGTTTCCCGGGAACACCGGAAGTTCAGGCCCTCGGCCGAGTTCAAAGCCCAAGCAAACCTTGGGAGTGATGCGGCTTACAAAAAGCTCTACGCGGAGTCTGTCAATAGCCCAGAAAAGTTCTGGGCCCGGCAGGCTAAGGACTTCCTGGCCTGGCGGAAGCCCTTCAAGCGGGTGCTCGACTGGAAGCTGCCGCATTCGAAGTGGTTCGGGGGCGGGCAGTTGAACGTGACCGAGAATTGCCTCGACCGGCACCTCGGCACGGCCCGCGAGAACAAGGCCGCGCTGATCTTCGAGGGCGAGCCGGGCGACGCCCGCACCCTGACCTACAAGCAGTTGCACCGGGAGGTCTGCCGCTTTGCCGCCGCCCTGAGCCGCCTCGGGCTGGGCAAGGGCGACCGCGTGGCGATCTACATGCCGATGGTGCCCGAGGCCGTCGTGGCCATGCTCGCCTGCGCCCGCGTGGGGGCCATCCACACCGTGATCTTCGGCGGCTTCAGCTCCGAATCGATCAAGGACCGCGTCAACGACTGCCAGGCCAAGCTCATCCTCACCGCCGACGGCGGCTGGCGCCGCGGCAAGATCGTCGAGCTCAAGGCCAACGTCGACCGCGCCCTGCCCAACACGCCGAGCGTCCAGCACGTGATCGTCCTCCGCCGCACCGGCCAGCCGGTCGAGATGACCGAGGGCCGCGACCGCTGGTGGCACGAGTTCGTGGCCGGCGTTCCCGCCGAGCACGCCGCCAAGGGCTTCGACAGCGAGCACCCGCTCTTCATCCTCTACACCAGCGGCTCCACCGGGAAACCCAAGGGCGTGCTGCACACCACCGCGGGTTACCTGCTTGGGGTCACGATGACGACGAAGTACGTCTTCGACCTGAAGGACACCGACGTCTATTTTTGTACGGCCGACATCGGCTGGATCACCGGCCACAGCTACGTGGTCTACGGCCCGCTGGCGAATGGCGCCACGGTCTTCATCTACGAGGGCGCGCCCAATCACCCGGAGCCGGACCGGTTCTGGGACATGATCGACCGCCACGGCGTGACGATCTTCTACACGGCCCCCACCGCCATCCGCGCGTTCATGCGCTGGGGCGATGACTACATCAAGCGTCACAGCCTGAAGTCGCTCCGCCTCCTCGGCTCGGTCGGCGAGCCGATCAATCCCGAGGCCTGGATGTGGTACCACACCCTCATCGGCAAGAAACGCTGCCCGATCGTGGACACCTGGTGGCAGACCGAGACCGGCGCGATCATGGTCACGCCGCTTCCCGGGGTCACCGCCACCAAGCCCGGCTCCTGCACGCGGCCGTTCTTCGGTGTCGTGCCCAAGGTCCTCGACGAAAAAGGCGTGGAGGTCCCGAAGGGCTCCGGCGGCAAGCTGTTCCTCGCGAAGCCCTGGCCCTCTATGCTCCGCACGCTCTGGGGTGACGACGAGCGCTTCAAGAAGCAGTACTGGAGCGAACTGCCCGGTTATTACTTCGCCGGCGACGGCGCGCGCTTCGACGAGGACGGCTACCTCTGGGTGGTCGGCCGCATCGACGATGTCCTTAACGTCTCCGGCCACCGCATCGGCACCGCCGAGGTGGAGAGCGCGCTCGTGTCGCACCCCGCCGTCGCGGAGGCCGCCGTGGTCGGCCGTGCCGACGACCTCAAGGGCCAGGCGCTCGTCTGCTTCGTGACGCTGAAGAATGGCTTCATCGCCTCCACCGAGCTCAAGGAGACCCTCCGCGGCCATGTCGCCAAGGAGATCGGCTCGCTCGCGCGCCCCGACGACGTCCGTTTCGCCGCCGGCCTCCCGAAGACCCGCAGCGGAAAAATCATGCGCCGCATCCTCAAGGAGATCGCCACCGGCGGCGACGTGAAGGGCGACATCACGACGCTGGAGGACTTCTCGGTGGTGGCGGCGCTGCAGAGCGAGGAGTGAGGCGGCCGGTTATGGGTTATTGGGTGATCGGTCTGATCGATTCCCCGGGAACCCATGATGAAGAACTGATCGCCCTTCTCTTGGCCGCTGTTCCCGCCCATGCCTGAATCTCCGCGTCCCGCATCCCGCCTGTCTTGGCAGCTGGCGTTGGTTGGCTTGGCCGCAGTCCTCGTCTACCTGCCCGCCCTGCGCGGTGGCTTCATCTGGAACGACCCGGACTACGTGACGCGCGGCGAGCTGCAGTCGCTGCCCGGACTGTGGCGGATCTGGACGGAGGTCGGCGCCACCGAGCAGTACTATCCGCTGCTCCACACGTTTTTCTGGCTGCAGCACCGCCTGTGGGGCGACGCGCCATTCGGGTACCATCTGGTGAACGTGCTGCTGCATGCTGGATGTGCGGTCCTGCTGGTGCTGGTGGTGCGGCGGCTGTTCTCGACTGAGGAACCGAGGGGCGGAGGGGCGGAGGAGCCGAGGAGTGGAGATTCAGTCGTCGGCTCCTCCGCTCCTCGGATCCTCGGCACCTCAGCCAGGAGCGCCATCGCGCTGCTGAGCGGCCTGATCTTCGCCGTCCATCCGGTCTATGTGGAATCGGTCGCGTGGATCTCGGAGCAGAAGAACACGTTTTCGCTGTTCTGGTACCTCTTGGCGGCGTGGGTGTACCTGGGGATCGACGGTAGGGCTGACCCGCTGGGTCAGCCGGGATCGGACATCGCGGCCGACCCGGCGGGTCGGCCCTACCTTTGGTACCGCAATCCTCGCTACTGGCTGGCTACGGCATGCTTCCTCCTTGCGATCTTGGCGAAATCGCTCGCCGCCACGCTGCCCTGCGCGCTGCTGGTCATCGTTTGGTGGCGCCGGGGCCGTTTGTCATGGGACCGATGTGTCCCCTTGGTCCCCTGGGTCCTCTCGGGCTTCGTCGCCGGCGCCTTCACCGGCTGGGTGGAGCACACCTACATCGGTGCCAAGGGTGACGACTTTTCTCTCGGCCTGGTTGCCCGCGGCGTGCTCGCCGGCCGGGTGATCTGTTTCTACCTCGCGAAGTACGCGTGGCCAGCGAACCTGAGCTTCATCTACCCGCGCTGGGAGGTGGATTCCGGCCAGCCCTGGCAATGGCTCTTCCCGCTTGGTGCGGTTGCCCTGCTTGGCGTGCTCTGGCGGATCCGCGGCCGGGCGCGCGGGCCGCTGGCCGGGTATCTCCTGTTCGTCGGCTCGCTCGTGCCGACGATCGGGTTCTTCAATGTCTATGCCTTCAAGTTCTCCTACGTGGCCGACCACTGGAACTACCTGCCCAGCCTCGCGCTGGCCGTGATGGCGGCGTGGGGCGCGGTGGCGCTGGCCGGATGGCTTGGAGGTAGGGCTGGCTCGCCGAGCCGGCCGGGATCGAAAATCACGGCTGACCCAGCGGGTCAGCCCTACCTGATCGTCATCGTCGCGGCCGTGCTTCTCCTCCTCGGCGTGCAGACTTGGCGGCAGACCGCACCCTACCGCGAGATCGACGGCTTCTACCGCGAGGGCCTGCGGCGGAACCCCGACTCCTGGATGATGCACCAGAACCTCGGCGTCCTGCTTGTGCAGACGAACCGGGTGGAGGAGGCGATTCCCCATTTCCTGCGCGAGCTGGAGCTCCGACCGAACGAGTCCGAGGCGGAAAACAATCTCGGCGCTGCTCTGGCCAAGCTCGGTCGCGAGGCGGAGGCGCTCACGCATTTCGAGCGCGCCGTGCAGCTCAAGCCGACGTACGCCGAGGCCTGGCTCAACGTGGGCATCGCCCGGCGCGACCAGGGCCGGGTCGCCGACGCGATCAAGGCCCTCGAGGAATGCATCCGCCTCCAGCCCCAGGCGGCCGAGGCGTTCTTCGAGCTAGGCTCGATCGAGGCCGAGGCCGGCCGCACCGCCCCTGCGATCGCCCGCTTCGAGCAGGCCCTGCAGATCCGGCCCGTTTATGCTGCCGCAGCCGAGGCCCTCGGTCGCGCGTTGGCTGCCACGGGGCGGCCCCGCGATGCCATCGCCCGCTTCGAGCAGGCGCTGCAGGCCGGGCCGAATCCCGACCTGCTCGACGGCCTCGGCGCCCTGCTGGCCTCGAACGGGCAACTCGCCGCCGCGCAGCAGCGCTTCGAGCAGGCCCTTGCCCTCGACCTGCGCCGGCCGGGCACGCATTTCAACCTCGGGATTGCGCTCGCCCAGTCCGGCCGCGTCCCCGCCGCCGTGCAAGAATTCGAGCAGGCCGTGGCCCTGAAGCCCGACTACGCCGAGGCCTGGCTCGCGCTCGCCCAAGCCTACAACGAAACCGGCCGCGCCACCGAGGCCCGCGCTGCCCAGTCCCGTGCTGCGCAGCTGCGCGCGGCCCCGCGCTAGGCATTTTCAGCGTCGGACTACTTAAATATATACTGCAGGTACGGGATCGTGCGGAATGGCGTACCAGGATTTTCCTGCAGCACGATCGGGGGCTGAAAATAAACGCGGACCTGACGGCGGGGAGCGCTGTCTTCCGGTCGTCTGGCGCCGGGTCGGAGCACCGGCGGATTGGACCGCGGGAGCGGGGTCGGATGGGGGCGGCATCCGGGCGATTAGGCCCGGCGCCGGAAGCCCCCGCAAGCCGTCAACCACGGCGGCTGCGCCTAATTTTCATGTTATAGGTGAAAATTTAGCGAAGCTGCGGCGAGGAGGTTGTCGCCAAGGACGGTTTTCGGCGTCATAGGTGCCGTTACCCCATGAAAGCGCTGTTCGTTTTCAACGCTCTGCTGGCCGTTGGTCTTGGACCCGAGGCGGCCCTCGCCGCCGCGGCGAAGGACGCGGCGCCGTCCACCAAGGGCAAGCCCGCGGACTTCTTCCAGCCGAACGCCGTGCACACGTTCCACCTCATCCTCACGCCGGAGGAATGGGCCCGGATGCAGCCGGCCGGCGGCGGCTTCGCCCGCGGCGGCCGCGGCCGCCCGGTGGGCGGCAACGGGGCCGGGCGCCACCCACAGGCCACCGCCACGCCCGAGGTCGACGGCCCGAAGGGGGGCGACCTGCCTGCGCGCTTC
>OMJT01000046.1 GCA_900299415.1 Opitutales bacterium | reverse complement strand
GGGTGGTCATGTGCCCGAGCATGCGCTGGAGGCGCATGTCCTGCGGCTCACTGGAGGCCTGGACCTTGCCGCCGTTGTGGTAATTGCGGATGCCGGGGGCGACCTCGGAGACGGCCATCGAGGAGTTGGTGCCCTCGCCGGTGAAGAGGAACTGGGCGTGGTCGTAGTAGCGGTTGGCGGCGTTGTGGCCGTGGCCGATGAGCAGAGCCGGGACCGCCGGGATGATGGAGGCCATCCAGACCGCGAGGCCGATGGTCAGGGCGATCGGCACGGCGCTGGCGGGCTTGAACTCGTTGCCGCCGTCGGACCGGCGGCTGAAGGCGAAGGCCACGACGGCGGAGAGCGCAGTCACCGAGATGACGATGCGCTGCGACGTCTGGGTGCCGAAGGTCGGGATCAGGATCATCGCGCCGACGATCGAGCCGACGATGGCGCCGACGGTGTTGGCGGCGTAGACCGAGCCGACGAGCTTGCCGGAGTCCTTGCGGCCGTCGGCGCAGGCGGCGAGGGCCAGCGGGAAGCTGGCGCCCCAGAGGATCGCGCCGGGAAGCACCACCCAGAGGGCGCGGACGATATCCAGCTGGAACTGGAAGAGCGGGAGGCCCCAGCCTTCCTTCTGGATCACGTTGGCCGGGTTGATCGGCCAGAACGGCAGCCACTCAAGCATCGAGAGGGCGGCCCAGCCGAAGCAAAGTAGCAGCAGGAACTGGCACCAGCCGAGCGCGCGGCGCGGGTCGGAGGTCGAGCGGGCCAGGGCCGAGCCGCCGCTGCTGCCGAGCGCCAGGCCGGCGAGGAAACAGGCCAGGATCAGCGAGAAGGTGTAGACCGTCTGGCCGAGCATGAGGGAGAGCAGGCGCGTCCAGACCACCTCGGCGCCGAGGGCGGTCATGCCGGAGAGCGCGATCGTGACATAGACCGGCCAGAGCGAGTTCTTCGCCGGGGCCGCGGAGGCCTCCTCGGCGACGGTGGCCACCGGGGTGTAGGGCGTCACGCCGGCCAGCAGGTAGGCGGCGATCGCCACGGCAAAGTTGATCACCACGGCCCAGTAGGTCGCGATGGAGGAGTCGTAGACGCGCAGCAGGTAGAAGCCGGCGAGCACGCAACCCGCGACGGCGCCGACGGTGTTGCCGCCGTAGAAAAGGCCGAGCCAGGACACACCCTTGGGGGTCGTCTCGACCCAGCGCGAGATGGCGGGGAGCGTGGCGCCCATGAGGAGGGTCGGCGGGATCAGGCAGAGGCCGGCGACGAAGCCGCGGACCACCACGCCGTTCATGCCCTTGACGGCGACGGCGATGTAGGCGTCACCCACGTACGGCAGCGCAAAGAGCACGATCAGGCCGAGCAGGCCGATCAGGGCCTCGAGCGCAGCGTAGACCCGGAGCGGGTGGGCCGTGCGGGACACGAACCGGGAGAGCAGAAGGCTGCCGAGGCACATGCCGCCCATGAACGTGCCGAGGAGCACGCCCATCGAGACCGAGGAGGACCCGATGATGAGCGAGAGCATCTGGAACCAGACGATCTCGTAGATGAGCGCCGCGCACCCGCTGCCGAAGAAGAAAAGGAGCAGCAGCGGACGGGCGGAATTGGTCAGGGGAGCGGAGGATTGGGCTTCGCTGGACGTCATGATGAAGGGTGTTGGGGCCCGCGGACGAGGGGGTTCCGCGGGAAAAAGGAGGAAAAGCTAGGGTGAAACCCGGGGGCGGTGCCAAGCCTTAACCCGGGCATTGACGTCGATTTTTTTGTCGGGGTTTCGGGGAATAACGCCGGGGCAGGGATCCATTTGCCCAGCACGCCCCGGGTACCCTCGGTTCCCCTGCCACCACCCGACGGTGTTTTATACAAAAAAATCGGTGTTCCCGCTGCTTCTTCTTTGCCTTCGCGGTCCGACTCCCCACAACCATCCGTTCCCCGGTCAATGCCCTCCGCGAAATCCTCCGCCTCCGCCCCCGTTCCCACCCGGCCCGTGCGCAAGTTGATGGCCGCCAACCGCAGCGAGATCGCCGTCCGCATCTTCCGTGCGGGCACCGAGCTCGACCTCCGCACTGTCGCAATCTACGCGCCCGAGGACCGCCTTTGCATCCACCGCTACAAGGCCGACGAGGCCTACGAGGTCGGCGCCGGCAAGGGCCCCGTCGCCGCGTACCTCGACATCGAGGGCATCATCGCCATCGCCAAGGAGAAGGGCGTCGACGCCATCCACCCCGGCTATGGCTTCCTCTCGGAGAACGCCAACTTCGCCCGCGCCTGCCGTGACGCCGGCATCATCTTCGTCGGCCCGAGCCCCGAACTGCTCGACATGATGGGCGACAAGACCGCCGCCCGCGCCCTCGCCCAGAAGATCAAGGTCCCCACCCTCCCCGGCACCGAGGAGCCCGTCACCGACCGCGAGGAGGCGCTGAAGATCGCCAAGACCATCGGCTTCCCCCTCATCATCAAGGCCGCGTTCGGCGGCGGCGGCCGCGGCATGCGCGTCGTCCACAAGGCCGCGGACCTCGCGAACCTGCTCGACGAGGCCCAGGGCGAGGCCGGGCGCGCGTTCGGCAACCCCGCCGTCTTCCTCGAGAAGTATATCCCCCGCGCCAAGCACATCGAGGTGCAGGTGCTCGGCGACCAGCACGGCAACGTCATCCACCTTCACGAGCGCGACTGCTCGGTCCAGCGCCGCCACCAGAAAGTCGTCGAGGTCGCCCCCAGCTTCGGCTTGCCGCCGGAGGTCGTCCGCGAGCTCTGCGACGCCGCCGCCCGCATGGCCAAGGCGGTGAAGTACAACAACGCCGGCACGATCGAGTTCCTCTACGACCTGGACCACCACCAGTGGTTCTTCATCGAGATGAACCCGCGCATCCAGGTGGAGCACACGGTCACCGAGGTCATCACCGGCCTCGACCTCGTCCGCGCCCAGATCCTCATCGC
>OMJT01000045.1 GCA_900299415.1 Opitutales bacterium | reverse complement strand
GCCGTTTGCCACGACAGCGGGCAGCCGGCGGGACTTCTATTTCTTTGACGTGGAGCTGACCTCGAACAGTCCGGGTGCGACCCAGCTGTTCTTCGACATGGGCCGGGGCATCGACGAGCCGGACTCCTCGGTGCAGCCCCTCCGGGCCTCGGCGCGGCCGGTGACCTACCGCTACATGATGCCCACCGGAACCCTGCGGGCGCTGCGGCTGGACCCGATCGACCGCGAGGCGACGATGACCCTGGGCCACGCCCGGATCGTCAACAGCGCCGGCCGGATCATCCGTGAGTTCCCGCCGGCAAATCTGCAGCCCGCCAACCAGATCGCCACGTCGTCCGTCGCCGGGTCAACCACCCGGATCACGACCACGCCGGGGGCATTCGATCCTTACATCAACCTCGTGCTCGACGGCCCGCTCGAACTGCGGCCGACCGCCGTCGAGAAGTTCCGAATGGTGCTGCCGGTCACACTCACGGTGTTCGCCACGGTGACTGCCTTGGGCCTAATCGCGGGACTGGGTTCGGTGCGTTCCATCGGTGCCCGGGCGAGGGACTGGTTCCGGGCCCGGCCTATCCGGGCCGTGGCGCTCGCGGCCGGGGCCGCGGTCGCGGTGCAGTGCCACCCGGTGATCTTCTTCGGGAAGAGCTTCGTCTCACCCGACAATGCGGTGTTCCTGCTTTACGGCACTTACCCTACCCTTCCCGGCTACCAAAGCACGACCCTCGACGAAGCCGGCAGCGCCGACGTCGGGGCCATGATGTGGCAGCACGCGTCCTACCCGGTGGTGCAACGGGCTGCCCTGGAGGACGGCGAACTGCCGTTTTGGAATCGATATGACCTGGCGGGAACCCCGTTACTGGGGCAGGGCCAGTCCATGTTCGGCGACCCGCTGAACTGGATGAGCATCCTGGCGTCGGGCTCCGCGGGATCGTGGGACGTTCGCTTTGTCGTGCTGCGATTCCTCTTCGCCTTCGGCACGGGACTGGCGGTCTGGCTGCTGACGCGGCAACTCGCCGCCGCCGCCGTGATGGCCTTTGGCAGTGTATTCATCGGGTTCTTCGCCTTCCGCTACAATCACCCGGCGATTCTCTCGGTCTGCTGGGGCCCGTGGCTGCTCGTCGCCTGGATCTGGCTGCAGCAATCCGCCAGTCCGGGGCGGCGCAACGCGAGCCTGGTCATGCTCGGTCTCACCCACGCCACCCTGCTCACGAGCGGCACCATGAAGGAGGCCACCATGATGATGGCTTGCCTCGATGTTGCCGGGGTCTGCCTGATCCTCGCGTCCGACCTTTCTTGGCGCCAGCGTCTAGGCCGCTTGGGCGGGGCCGCCTTGACCGGCCTCGTTTTCCTGCTCGTCGCCGCCCCGTTGTGGCTGACGTTCCTGGACACACTCGGAAAATCCCGCACCAGCTACGACGTCCCCGCGGCATCGCAGCTGCCCCTTTCGCTGGTGATCGGGTTTTTCGAGGACCTCTTTTACCGGCAACTCCGGCCCGACGAGGCCCACTATGATCCCTCATCCAATGGCCTCGTCCTGCTCGGCGTGCTCTGGGCGCTTCTGGCGATCAGGAATTCCCGCACCCGCCGTTCACTCGTGGCTGTCCTGCTCGCCTCCGCCCTGCCCTTCGGCTTCGCCTTCGGCCTTGTGCCCGCGTCCCTGATCGTCCGGCTGCCCTTCGTTGCCAACATCATCCATATCGACAACACCTTCTCCTGCGCGCTGCTGGTGCTCGCGGCCGTGTTGGCGGGCTTCGGGCTGGCCGAGGCGATCCGGGACCTTTCCGGACCGCACTATTGGCGGCGCCATGCCGTTGCCGTCGGCATTATCACGGTCCTGACCGTGGTCTATTTTTCCGTCTACCGTCAAATCGACCCCAGCCCCTTCTTTCGGGGTTATGTCCCGGGCCTCGCCGTCGGCGCCGCCCTGTGCCCGCTGGCCCTCAGCTGGGCGGTGCGGCGAACCCATGCCGGGCTCGGCGTCGCCGCCGCGCTCACCTTGTTTGTGCTCCTGCTCTGGCGCCATGGCCAATACCTGAACACGGCCTTCGACCGCTACGTCATGAATCCCAAGGCCCGGGTCGACCTCACGGCGGGTTCCCCCGCGGTCGAGTTTGTCCGCCGGGCCCTTTCCGAGCCGGCCCGCACCGTGGGCCTGGGCTACAACCTTTTCCCCGGGTACAATCAGTTCCTGCGACTCGAATCGATTTATGGCGTGGACGCGGTGCGCAATGCCTACCTGGACGAGCTCGCCCAGCTTACCCCGATGCACAAGGTGCGCGACTGGGTCGGCGGGCCGCCGATCCAGGAGGACATCGGCGCGGGCTTGCCCATGCAGGACCTATTGAACGTACGGTACTACCTCGCCTCGCCGCAGCCGGGGCATGAGTTGCCAGGGCGGCGCCAACTCGCGAGCCTGGACCTGGACGTCTACGAAAGCCCCACCGCGTGGCCCCGAGCCTTCTTCACCGACACGGTCACCAGCTACGGTACCCCGCAGGAATTTGTCGCCCTCGCCCTGACCGCGGGACCGCGGCCTTTTGCGGCGCTGCAGCAATCGGATTTTGCCGCGGCCCAGAACGAGATGCCCGGATTGCCGCGCACTCTGCAGAACCGGCAGTCGGTCGCCGCCACGGACTATCGCCTCACGGCCAACACCACGAGCTTCACGGTGCGTGCCCCCGGGCCCGGCGTGATCGTGCTCACCGAGGCGTATTACCCGGATGATTTCCAGGTTCACGTCAACGGGTCGCCGGCGAAATACTTCCGCGTGAACCACGCCTTCAAGGGCCTCCGGGTCGCCGCGGCCGGCACCTACCGCGTGGAATTCGTCTACCGTCCCGCCCGATTCGGACTCGCGCTGGGCCTCGCTGTTGCCGGCGTACTTCTGGGGGCCGGGTCCTGGATCGCCGATGCCCTGGCCCGGCGGCGCGGCGTTCGCTTGCCGTCGTGACGTGAACCACGCCATCACGTTCGCATGAGCAAACGCCAGATCGCGGGTATCGTGCTGCTCGCCTCTTTGACGGCGTTGGCGGTAATCCTGCCGTTTGCCACCACGGCGCAGGAGCGGCGCGATTTCTACGCCTTCGAGGTGGAATTGACCTCCGACCGCGACGGCCAAGCCCAGGTCTTCTTCGATGTCGGCCGGGGCATCAACGAGGCTGATTCCTTCCATCAAGCCCTGCCCGCGCGTGCCGCTTACGCTGTGTATCGGTTCCCGTTGCCGACGGGGACGCTGCAGGGGCTCCGCTTTGATCCCATTGATCGAGAGGGGCGCCTTGCGATCAGGCATGCCCAGATTGTCAGCCGGTTTGGCGACGTCGTGCATCAATTTGTGCCGGCCGATTTTCGCCCCGCCCGGCAGATCGCTTCCCTGACCATCAACGGCGACACCCTGAGCCTAGACACCGACCGCGGAGCCACGGATCCCATCACGGAATTGCGGTTGGCGCGGCCCCTCCCTTTGCCGCTCACGAACTCCCTCCTGCTCCGGACGATGGTGCCGGTGGCGGCAGGGGTTTTCCTCGGATTCCTCGCCTTGGCCTTGGCAGCTACGCCGTTGGCGACCGACGGGCGGATCGCACGCATTCGCCACTGGGGTGAGCAGCGACCGCTGGCGTGGCTCGCCGCGGCCGCCGCGGCCGGAGTCGCCCTGCAGTGCCACCCAGTCGTCTTTTTCGGGCGCAGCTTTGTCTCTCCTGACAATGCCGGCTTCCTCCTTTACGACACGTTCCCCACGCTGCCCGGTTATGTAAGCTCCGGGCTGGAGGATGCAAAGGGAGCGGATGTGGGTGCCACCCTGTACCAGCACCTGTATTATCCGCTCGAGGCCCACGAGGCCCTGATCAACGACGGCGAACTGCCACTCTGGAACCGCTTCAACCTCGCGGGCGTGCCCCTGCTCGGCCAGGGACAAAGCACGATCGGCGAGTTAATGTCCCTGCTGCCGTTCTTCGCCCGGAGCGCCGCATGGGCCTGGGACGCGAAATTCATCCTCGCCCACTGGGCCTACGGGCTCGGCATCGGGCTGGCGGTGTTCCGGCTGACCCGCCACCCGGGCGTGTCCGCCCTGCTGGCGGCGACCGCTGGTTATGTCGGGTTCTTCGCCTTCCGCATCAACCACCCCGCCCAGTTCTCCGTGTGCCTCGCACCGTGGGTCCTGCTGGCGTGGTTCTGGGTGGCGGATGCCCGGGGGTGGCGCAGCCTTGGCGTCGCACTTGTCGCGTGGGTTCTAGCGAACTGGGAGTTGCTGACCAGTGGCACGATCAAGGAGGCCTACATGATCCAGGTCTGCGTCAATTTCGCCGGACTCCTTTTCCTGATCCTGCCGTCGGACCGCCCCGCCCGCGAGCGCCTGCTCAAGCTGGCGGCCGTGGCCGCGGCCGGCGCCGTGTTTCTGCTGGTCTCGGCCCCGGTTTGGCTGGTGTTCCTCGATACCCTGCAGGCTTCGCGGACCAGCTACGATGCACCGGGCGCCATGCAGCTGCCCTGGTGGCAATTCCTCGGGTTCTTCGAGGACTTGTTTTATCGCCAGCTGCGCCCCGGTGAAACCCACGCCAACCCTTCCGCCAATCTAGTGGTATTCGCCGCCATCCTTGCGCTGCTGGTCTCCGGCCGGGCGCTGCTCCGGGACCGGCGCACGCTGGCCGTGGCGATCGCCTGCCTGCTGCCGATCGCGATCATCTTCGGCATCATCCCCGCGTCGCTCCTGGTCCGGATTCCATTCATCGCCAACATCCACCACACCGACAACACCTTCTCCTGTGGTCTTTTGGTGCTGGCGACAATCCTGGCAGGTCCGGGACTCGTGGCCCTGCTGCAACGGGTCGGAGAGAAAACGTGGTGGGTCAGGTCCGGCGGGGTCATCATCCTGGCCGGCCTCGCTGCCTGGGTCTGGTGGCGGCACGCCGGCAGTACCACAACCAGCGCCTTCTTCCACGGCTACATCGCGAGCCTGTCGCTGGGCTTGTGCATCGGAATCATCGGACTTGCCTTCGTGCACCGCGCCCGCGGGTTGGCCGTCGCCGGCCTCACCGCTGCCCTCGTCCTCCTGTTATGGCGACATGGCCAGTACTTGGAAACTCCCTTTGATGCCTATGTCTTCAACCCAAAGATCCGGGCCGATTTCCGGGCCCCATCCGCGGCCGTGGCGGACGTACGGGCCCGCCTTATCGAGCCGTCGCGGCCGTCCGGCATCGGCCTGAACCTATTCTCCGGATTCAACCAAATGCTCGGCTGGGAGGGCATCGGCGGGGTCGATGCCTTGCGCAATGGCAGCTATGACGAGTTGGTGGTCGCGGGCGGAGCGAAGAAGGTGCGCTGGTGGGATTTCCCCGCGGGCGAATGGAACGAGACCGACCTCTCCGCGCAGCTGCCCCTGCAGGACATGCTCAACGTGCGATATTACCTGGCCACCCACGCTGCGCCGGCTCGCGAGATTCCCGGTCTTCGCCTCCTCGCCCAACACGACCTCGATGTGTACGAAAGCGCCACCGCCTGGCCACGGGCGTTTTTCACCAACCAAGTCACCACGCATGCGAGCTTGGCTGGTTTCATTGATCAGCTCCGCAGCGGGGACCGGCGGCCTTTCGCCAGCATCGTACCGGAGGATGCGCCCGGCTGGCCAACGACCCCCGTCGCCACGGGCCCGGGCCGAGTCGTCCGACCGGCCGAGAACTACCGGCTCACCAACAACACGACCGCCTTCCGGATCGCGGCGCCGGGGCCAGGATATGTGGTCCTGACGGAGACCTATTATCCCCGGGACTTCCGGGTCACGCTCGACGACCAGCCGGTGGACTATTTCCGGGTCAACCACGCCTTCAAGGCCATCCGCATCCCCGCCGCGGGAACCTACGAGGTGCGTTTCACCTATCGACCGCACCACCTCACGCTCGCCCTCGCCCTGGCTGGGGCCGGTTGGGCCCTTTTGGCGGCCGGACTCGTCGCCTCTGTGCTGGCGTCGCGCCGCCAAGCCGGTTTCTCTCCCCTGCTTGCCTCCTAACGAACCGTGAATCGCCGGCCACCCCCGACCTCCCTAAGTGTCATCGTCCCCGTCTTCAATGAACGCGGGACCCTCCGGGAACTGCTCGATCAGTTGGTCGCCAAGCGTATCCCCGGGATGGCTATCCAATTTCTAATCGTCGAGAGCAATTCAACCGACGGCTCCCGCGAAATCGTGCTAGAATACCGCGGCCGGCCCGGGGTTGAGGTGATCCTCGAAGAGAAACCCCGCGGCAAGGGTCGCGCGGTGCGCACCGGCCTCGCGGCGGCCACCGGCGACATCATCATGATCCAGGACGCCGACTTGGAATATGACCTCAACGACTACGAGGTGCTGCTCGCCCCAATCATCGCCGGACGGCAAACGTTTGTGCTCGGCGCGCGCCACGGGTCCGGCGGTTGGGCGATCCGCAAGTTCACCGACCAGCCGGTTCACGCCTTCATCCTCAACCTCGCGCACTGGTCGTTTACCCTGCTGATCAATCTCTCGCTCGGCATCTGGCTCCGTGACCCGTTCACCATGTACAAGGTGTTCCGCCGCGATTGCCTGGAGGGCCTGACTTTCACCTGCAACCGATTCGACTTCGACTGGGAACTGCTGATGAAACTCATCCGCAAGGGACACCGTCCGATCGAGATCCCGGTCACCTACACCTCACGCTCGTTCCAGCAGGGAAAAAAAGTCCGCATGTTCCGTGATCCGCTCACCTGGATCGTCGCATGGGCCAAGTGCCGCTTTGGGCCGCTCTAGCGCTCCCCGCGCCTGGCATCGCCCCGCGTCGGCCCGCCACCGTGATTCCGACCTCCGACCGTAATATCCCCGCGACGTGGCCATGGAATTGCCGGGGATTCTGGCTGCTTGGACTCGCTCTACTGGTGGTTACCAGGCGAGTTGACGCCTTGGCGCGTCCGCAGTTCTGGGCCGAGGACGGCATGTTCTATGTCGAGGCCCTGGCTCGCGGCGGCCAGGCGATCTTGCGACCCTACGCCGGGTACCTGCACCTGGGCCCGCGCGTCGCGGCGTTGCTCGCCACCAGCTTCGATCCGCTCTGGGCCCCGGCGGTTTTCTCCGCGGTCGCCACCGCGGCCCTCCTCGCAGTCTGTGCCCTGATCCTTTCGGAGCGCATGCCGGTCAGCGGCCGACCCTGGTTCGCGCTTGCCGTGGTATTGGTGCCCGATGCCCGCGAGGTGTTCTTCAACGTCACCAACCTTCAATGGGTGCTCGCTCTCGGCCTGATCGTGCTGTTGCTCCTGCCCGAACCGCGTTCATTCGCGAGCCGGGCCGGCGACATCCTCCTCGTGATCTTCGGCGGCCTTTCTGGTCCGTTTTCACTCCTGTTCTCCCCTTTTTTCGCCGTTCAGGCCTGGCGCAAGCGCAGCGCCTGGTCGATGGCCATGGCTGTCCTGATCGCGGCCACCGGTGCCGTGCAGGGCTGGTACATCTTCCACGGGGCGGGAGCCACCCCGGAGGAGACGGGACCTGTCATCCTGCAGTCTTTGCCGGGCGCCATCGGGATGCACCTCGGGCTCATGACCTTTGCCAGCTGGTTGCCACCTGCCGTCTCCACGCCCACGGTGCTCACGAGCCTCGGAATCGCCGCGGTCGCTGGGCTGGCCGTCGTGCTGCGCTCCACCGCCGCCTCCGAACTCCGCTGGATTCTCGGCGCCGCCATCGGACTGCTACTCGCCTCAGCCTTCTACCGGTGCCGGCACTACCTGCCTGAATTGCTGGTCCGCGGCAACGGCGAGCGGTACTTCTACTTGCCCGAGATCATGACTGCATGGCTCCTGCTCGCCGCGGCCAACTCCGGAAAAATCTGGCGGATCGCGGCCCGCGCCCTTTTTTCCCTGTTTGTGCTCTCCAACCTGCTCGACCTCCGCTTCGCGCCCTTTGTCGACTACGATTGGCCGCACCACGCCGCCGAACTGCGGGCCGGCCGCGCCACCAGTTTTCCCGTCAATCCACCCGGCATGACAATCGACGTGCCGGCACCGGACCGCTAAATTCTTCATGCCCAAAACCCTCCTCGTCACCGGCTCCTCGGGCCTGATCGGCTCCGAGGTCTGCCAGTACTTCTCCCGCGAGCTCGGCTATACCGTGCACGGCGTGGACAACAACCAGCGCGCGGTTTTCTTCGGCCCATCGGGCGACACCCGCTGGAACCAGCAGCGCCTCCTGCGGGAGCTGCCCGGCTTCGTCCACCACGAACTCGACATCCGCGACCGCGCCGGGGTGCTAGCCTTGGTGAAGACGGTCCGGCCCGACGTGGTTGTCCATACCGCCGCCCAACCGAGTCACGACCGCGCAGCCGCGATCCCCTTCGACGATTTCGACACCAACGCCGTCGGCACCCTCAATTTCCTCGAGGCCGTGCGGCAGGCGCGGCCGGAGTCGCCGTTCATCCACATGAGCACGAACAAGGTCTACGGCGACGGCCCCAACCGCATCGCGCTGCGGGAGCTGCCGACCCGCTGGGACTACGCCGACCCGGCGTACGAGCACGGCATCCCCGAGACCTTCACCATCGACCAGTCGAAGCACTCCCTCTTCGGCGCCTCGAAGGTCGCGTCCGACGTGCTCGTGCAGGAGTACGGCCGCTACTTCAACCTGCCGACCTGCTGCCTGCGCGGCGGCTGCCTCACCGGGCCCAACCACACCGGCGTCGAGCTCCACGGCTTTCTCAGTTACCTCGTGAAGTGCAACCTCGAGGGCCGCGAGTACAAGGTCTACGGCTACAAGGGCAAGCAGGTGCGCGACAACATCCACTCGCTTGACGTCGCCCGCTTCATGGCGGCGTTCGTCGCCGCCCCCCGCGCCGGCGAAGTCTACAATCTCGGCGGCGGCAAGGCCAACAGCACCTCCATCCTCGAGGCGTTCAAGATCGCCGAGAAGTTCTCCGGCAAGGCTCAGGTCCACACCTACGTCGATCAGAACCGAGCCGGCGACCACATCTGCTACTATAGCGACCTCCGCAAGATGCGCGCCCACTACCCCGCCTGGGACCTCACGCAATCGCTCGAGGATACGATCCGCCAGATCGTCGAGGCCTGGCAGCGCCGCAGCGCGTGAGAAATGCTCCCGCGGCCGACGGGCGCTGGACTGTCGATTGACGCAACCGGCCGATCTCCCCAGCGTCTGAACGACATGTCCCGTTGCCGGATACTTTCCTCGGCCTGCCTTGTCCTCGCCCGTTCGCTTTCCGCGGCGGACGTGCCGCCCTCGACCTCGCCCTTCCTGCCGGCCACTGGGACGGCCACGACACCGGCCCCGCGCACCGCGCGCTGGGAATTGATCGCGATCATGGGCACGCGGGAAAAGCCCGCGGTGCGCATCCAGAACACGGCGGAGAACGCCGCAGCCTGGCTGCAGGTCGGTGAGTCCTTTGGCGCGCTCAAGCTACTCGCAGCCGACCTCGCCGCCAGTACCGCCACCGTGCAGGTCGGCACGGAGCAGTTCCTGCTGCCGCTCCGGCTGGGTGCGGTAACCCCCGGGGCTGCCGCAACCACCTCTGCTCCCGGCGGCAGCGGCCCCGCTACCGCCACTCCGCCGCCGTTGCCCTCGACGGGCGACGCGGAAGCCGACGCCAAGCGCGCCCAGGACATCGCCGAGCGCGAGGCGCGGATGCTCGTGAGCGACTTGCTCGAGATCAGCCAGATCCAGCGCAAGGCCTACGAGGAAAAGCAGGCGGAGGCAGCCGCCGCCAAAGCCGCCGAGGGCGCGCACTGAATGCGCGCGGTCCGGTGCAGTTTGGGGTTGAAGTTGAGGCGCCGACGACGCCCTTCTCTTCACCCTAAACTTCTATCTTAAACGGGCGATATCCTGATGAAAATTCTGATTTCGGGCATCTGTGGATTTGCCGGCAGCACACTCGCCCGCGGACTCGCCGAGGCCGGCGGACACGAGGTGATGGGATTCGACAATTTCATCCGTCCTGGCAGCGAGACCAACCGCGCGGGGCTGCGCGGGCTCGGAATCAGGGTTTTTCACGGCGATCTCCGCGCCACGAGCGACCTCGACAACCTGCCTGCGGCCGACTGGGTGATCGACGCCGCAGCGAACCCAAGCGTGCTTGCCGGAGTCGACGGGCGGTCTACCTCACGCCAAATCGTCGAGCACAACCTCGGCGGCACCGTCAACCTGCTCGAGTACTGCAAGCGCCACCGCGCGGGATTCATCCTGCTCAGCACCAGCCGCGTCTATTCCATCACCGCCCTCGCCGGGCTGTAGGTCGCCGAGGCGAAGGACGCGTTCCATCCGAAGCCCGGCGCCACGCACTCCGCCGGGCTCACCGGCGCCGGTATCGCCGAGGAGTTTCCCACCGCTGCGCCAGTCTCGCTCTACGGTGCCACCAAGCTCGCCAGCGAGGCGCTCGCCCTCGAGTACGGCGAGACCTTCGGGCTCCCGGTCTTCATCAACCGCTGCGGCGTCCTCGCCGGCGCCGGCCAGTTCGGCCGGCCCGACCAGGGCATCTACAGCTACTGGCTCAACAGCCACCTGCGCCGCCGACCGCTGAAGTACCTCGGCTTCGGCGGCCACGGGCACCAGGTGCGCGACTGCCTCCACCCGCGCGACCTCCTCCCGCTGCTGCGGAAGCAGTTCGCCGCCCCCCGGCTCGCGGCGGCCGACCGCCTCGTGAACGTGTCGGGCGGTGCCGCCTCCGCGCGCTCCCTCCGCCAACTCACGGTGTGGTGTGACGCACGCTTCGGCCCGCACGCCGTGCTCGCCGACGGCAGCCCGCGGCCCTTCGACCTCCCGTGGATCGTCCTCGACCACGCCCGGGCCACGCGGCTCTGGGACTGGCGCCCGCAGACCCCGGTCGACACCATCCTTGAGGAGATCGCGACCCACGCCGGCGACCATGCGGATTGGCTCGACGTGTCCGCGCCCTTTTGAACGGCTCGACACCCGCCATGCCCCCGGCCGCTCCGCTGCACCTCTTTTCCGTCATCATCCCGGCGCGGGACGAGGAGGAATCGCTGCCCTCGACCGTCAGCGACATTTACCGGGTGTTTACCGCCGCCGGAGTGCCGCACGAGATCGTGGTGGTGGATGACGGCAGCCGGGACCGCACCTGGGCGGTCCTGCAGGAACTGGGGAGAACAATTCCCACCCTGGCTCCGGTGCAGAACACCGGCGCGAATGGCTTTGGCCGCGCCGTGGTCTGCGGCCTCGACCAAAGCCGGGGTGATGCGGTCGTGATTATGATGGCCGACGCCTCCGACGCGCCGGCCGATGCCGTCACCTACTGGCGGCTCCTCAACGAGGGTCACGATTGTGCCTTCGGCAGCCGCTTCGTCGAGGGCGGCGAGGTCATCGACTACCCCCGAATGAAGCTGCTCGTGAACCGCCTCGCCAACTTCCTCGTGCGGGTCGGATTCAATATCGCGCTCAACGACACCACCAACGCGTTCAAGGCCTACCGCCGAACCACGATCGACGGTTGCCGGCCCTTCCTGGCGCCGCACTTCAACCTCACCGTCGAGATCCCGCTCAAGGCGATCGTCCGCGGCTACACCTGGAGCGTCATCCCCATCAGCTGGCGCAACCGCAAGCACGGGGTGGCCAAGCTCAAGATCAAGGAAATGGGCAGCCGGTACTTCTTCATCTGCATGTACGTCTGGCTGGAGAAATACTTCAGCCGCGGCGATTACCGCCGGAAGTGAGCGGCGCACCCCTCACGGGTGCATCTCGTACAGCGCATATCGCCCGAGCGTGGGGTGCTGAATCTCGCCGACTCGGCGGGCCTTGCCGAAACGCTGGGGATCCTGGTAGTCGGCCGGAGCAACGACATAGTCGTCCTCGCAATCGCGGAAGGAATAGAACAAGCCGCGGGGAAACTTCCATTCGGCCCCGAGGTTCACCCACGCGGTGCCACAGTAATAAGCGAGCAGGAATTGATCCTCCGGTCGCAGCGTCGACTGCGGCGGGTAAATCAGCACCACGTGCGGTTCCGTGTTCCGCACCAGCCGGGGTTCTTGGACTTCCGCCCGGAAATAGTCTCCGAAAACCTTCATCGCCGCGGTGCCCGCCTCGGCCGTCGGTCCGTGCGGCCAGAGCTGGCGGATCTGCCCGCGCGCCATCCACGCCATGGCGCCAAGGACGAGACTTGCAGGCAGCCAGCGCGGCACCACCGGCCGCCGAAGTTGCCATAGATCCAGGCCCGACTGCACAAGCAGGACTGCCGCCAGCACCATTGGCGGCACCGCGATCGTGAGGTAGCGCGCGTCGATGTGAAAAATCAGGATGAAATGGGTCGCGGCAAACAGCCCGAGCAAAAACACCACGGCGACCTGACGGCCCTGGGCCATACGCCTGAAGACAAGCGCCAGCGCAAGGAGAAGGCCCGGGACGGTGATCCACGGGGCTATAAATTCGGGATCGAGGAAGCGCTAGTAAAAGTGGATGGCATTTAGCTTCACCCGTCGCAGGAAGGCCTCCGGGTTGCGGCGGATGGCACGGAGCAGACTCTCGCCATTTTCCTTTGGGTCCCCATAGAGCTTGATCGCGTAGTTGTAGCCGTCCGCCTCGAAGTCGGGGGTCGTGTCTTGGGCGGGGTTAGCCCAGCCTTGGCTGATGTAGAAGCCTTAGATTGTCTTCCGGATCAGGATCCCGTCGCGGCTGGTGACTGCTTCGGCGTAGACATTGTAGGTTCCGAAAAGGAGCTGGAACATCCCGATGGCGCCCAACAGCGGCCGGAACCAGCCGGGGCGGCTCCGCCGCCGCCAAGCCAAGGCAATCACGAAGACCGCAAAGAACAGCAGCATTTCGCTGCGGCAGAGGTACGCGAGCCCCCACAGCAGCCCAGCGACCAGATGTGACCGGAACTTGGGCCCTGGCCCCGCCGGATCAGCCATGATTAGCGCCAGGCTCACGTGCAACGCGGGCCCAAAAAAGGCGAGCGTCACCACGTGCGAGTAGGAATGGATGTGGTGGACGAGGTAGGTCGTGATCGCCGGACAGGTCGCGGCCGCCAAGGCAGCCAAATGGCCGGTCCAGACATTACCGAGGAAACGCCCGGACAGGAACATCGCAACGGTCAGCGCCGAGAAGGACAGGCCGCAGACCAGTTGGTAGATGCGAATCGGGTCCTCGGTAAAGAGGCGGAAAACCGTCACGACCAGCGTCGGCACCACCGGTCGCCACGCGATGGCCGAGGGATAATCGAGACTCGTGGCATAGACCCCGTGACCGGTGAGCTTCTGAGAGATGATGAGCTCAATCGCATTCCATCCGACCTAATCGATATAGCGCGCGTAGTGGAAGTAGACCGTGAACACCACGAGGCCCCAGAGGACAGGGGCCAGCCAGCGGCCCGGGCGGGGACGGTCCGCGGAGGCAGGTGCCGACGAGAGAGTCATTCGCGGGATCAGGGACGGCTAGGACGTGGCCCAATCGCGCCCGGGAGGCAAAGCGATTCCGTGCCCGGGGATATCCCCCTGACACCCGCTGCAAATTACCCTTGTTCCGCCCGCCTCGTGCCTTTCACTGGCCCTTCATGATCTATCTGCTCGGTGGCTCCGGTTACGTGGGCCAGGCCTATCAGGCGCTGCTCACCCGCAAGGGCATCCCGTTCCGCAACCTGCGGCGCGCGGACCTCGACTACACCGACGTCGCCAAGCTAACGGCCGTGCTCAAGGCGGACCGGCCCGAGTTCCTGATCAACGCCGCCGGCTACACCGGCAAACCGAACGTCGACGCCTGCGAGCTGCACAAGGCCGAGTGCCTCTTCGGCAATGCCGTCGTGCCCGGCCGCATCGCCGAGGCCTGCGCCGCCGCGGGCGTGCCGTGGGGCCACGTCTCTTCCGGCTGCATCTTCAGCGGCGCCCGGCCCGACGGCAGCGGCTTCCGCGAGGAGGACACGCCCAATTTCACCTTCCGTACCAACCACTGCTCGTTCTACAGCGGCACCAAGGCCCTGGGTGAGGAGGTCCTGGCCGGCCATCCGAATGTCTTCCTCTGGCGCCTGCGCATTCCCTTCGACCACGTCGAGAACCCGCGCAACTACCTCACCAAGCTGATGCGCTACCAGCGCCTGCTCGAGGCCACCAACTCCATCTCGCAGCTCCACGAGTTCGTCGCCGCCACCTTCGCCTGCTGGGAAAAACGCATCCCGTTCGGCACCTACAACGTCACCAATCCCGGCCAGGTCACCACCCACGAGGTCGTGGACCTGATCCTGAAGAGCGGCGTCTGCCGGAAGGACTACTCGTTCTTCAAGAGCGAGGACGAGTTCATGCACGTCGCCGCCAAGACCCCGCGCTCGAACTGCGTGATGGAGTCCGCCAAGCTCGCCGCCGCCGGCATCCGCCTGACCGAGGTGCACGAGGCCGTCGCCCTCGCGCTGCGCCAGTGGCAGAAGGCCTGACCCCTACCCGTTCATGAAGATCCTTGTCACCGGCGGCGCCGGGTTCATCGGCTCCAACTTCGTGCACTACACGCTGCGGCACCGGCCGGAGTGCAAACTTACCGTCCTCGATGCCCTGACCTATGCCGGCAGCCGCGAGAGCCTCGCCGCCGCGGGCAACCGGGTTGAACTCGTGGTCGGCCGGATCGAGGACTCCGTGCTGGTCGACCGCCTGGTGGCAGCGCACGACATCATCGTCCACTTCGCCGCCGAGTCGCACAACGACAACTCGATCAGCAACCCGCTGCCGTTCGTCACCACCAATGTCGTCGGGACCTTTACCCTGCTGGAGGCGGTGCGGAAGCACGGCCGGCGCCTCCACCATGTCTCGACCGACGAGGTGTTCGGCGACCTCGAGCTGGACGACCCGGAGCGCTTCCGGGAGACGACGCCCTACAATCCCTCCAGCCCGTACTCGGCGACCAAGGCCGGCTCGGACCTGCTGGTGAAGGCCTGGGTGCGCACTTTCAAGGTCAACGCCACGATCAGCAATTGCTCGAACAACTACGGGCCCTACCAGCACATCGAGAAGTTCATCCCCCGGCAGATCACGAACGTCCTGGCCGGCCGCAAGCCCCGCCTCTACGGCGAGGGGAAGAACGTCCGCGACTGGATCCATGTCGACGATCACAACGCCGCCGTCTGGGCGATCCTGGAGCGGGGGCAGCCAGGCGCCTACTACATGATCGGCGCCGACGGGGAGCAGAACAACAAGGCCGTGATCGGCTTGATCCTCGAGCTCATGGGCAAGGCGCCAGACTGGTACGACCACGTCAACGACCGCCCCGGCCACGACCTGCGCTACGCGATCGACGCGGCCAAGCTCCGCCGCGAGCTCGGGTGGACGCCCCGCTACACCACCTTCCGCGACGGCCTCGCCGCCACGATCGGGTGGTACCGCGACAACGCCGCCTGGTGGAAACCGCTCAAGGAGGCCGTCGAAGCCAAGTACGCGAAACAAGGCCAATGAGCACCCAATCCAATTCCGCGCCCCGCAAGGGCATCATTCTCGCTGGTGGCTCCGGCACCCGGCTTTACCCGCTGACGATCGCCGTCTCGAAGCAGCTGATGCCGGTGTACGACAAGCCGATGGTTTATTACCCGCTGTCGGTGCTCATGCTCGCCGGGATCCGCGAAGTGCTCATCATCTCCACGCCGACCGACCTGCCACTGTTCCGCAAGCTCCTCGGCGACGGCGCCAACCTCGGCATGAAACTCAGCTACGCCGAGCAGCCCAGCCCCGACGGCCTTGCGCAGGCGTTCCATATTGCGGGCGACACCGGCTTCCTCACCGGCCGGGAACCTTCGGCCCTAGTGCTGGGTGACAACCTTTTCTACGGATCCGACTTCCTGAAAGCGGTCACCGAGGCCGGCCGCCGCACTGCGGGGGCCACGATCTTCGGCTATCATGTGGCCGAGCCCTCGGCCTACGGCGTGGTCGAGTTCGCCAAGGACGGCCGGGTGCTCTCCCTCGAGGAGAAACCGGCGCAGCCCAAGTCGAACTACGCGGTCCCGGGCCTTTATTTCTACGACCGCGACGTCGTGCCGCTCGCCCGCAGCCTGAAGCCCTCCAAGCGCGGCGAGCTCGAGATTACCGACCTCAACCGCCTCTACCTCGAGCAGGGTCGGCTGCACGTGGAGATTTTTGGCCGCGGCACCGCCTGGCTCGACACCGGCACACATGACTCGCTCGTCGAGGCCGCGACGTTCGTCAACGTCCTCGAGAACCGCACCGGCCTGAAGATCGCGTGCATCGAGGAGATCGCCTACACTCAGGGGTGGATCGACCGCGCCCAGCTCGAAGCCAACATCGCGAAGCTCGGCAAGTCCAGTTACGGCGCCTACCTCCGTAACTTCCTCGCCGGAAGATAAGGGCCGCTAGCCCTTCGGTAATCCCGCCAGGCCTTCCTTCGCCAGCGCGATCCACTCGCGATTGAGGCGACGGTACATGCCGCCGCCGTGCTTCGCGTTCTTCAGGAGTTCCTCGAATAACGTCCGCGCGGAGTCGAGTTCACCCTGTGCCACGAGGAACTGGGCCAGCCGGCAGCGCGGTTCCTCGCCCGAGGCCTGCTCGAGCGCCGTCTCGAATCGCTCCCGCGCCTCGCCCGCCCGGCCAAGCGCCTGCAGCGACCGCGCAGCGAGGAGCAGCCGTTGCTGGCGGCCGTCCTTGCTCTTCAGGCGGTCGAGGGTCTCCAGCGCCGTGAGCGTCTCCGCATGCCGGCCCGCGAGAAAATGCACTTCCGCCAGCTCGAGCGTCAGCACGGGGTCGTCCCTGAAAACCCCCCGCAGCGACACGGCTAGCGTCTCCGTCGCCTCGTCATAGCGCCGCGCCGAGGCCAGGGCCTGGGCCAGCTCCACGCGCTTCTTCACAGTGTTGGAGAATTCCAGTTCCTCCTGCAGACGCTTGATCGCGCCGGCCGAGGTCTCGGGCATCTTCAGGTTCAGCCCGCCCCGCCGCCCGGCGCGCAGGTCGGGCCAGACCTCGATTACAAAATAGACCGCGGACCCGATGCCCGGCGCGAACAGGATCAGCATGATCCACATCGTGTTCCGGCCATTGCGGAGCACATGCACGATGCACCCGATCTGGGCGGCCAGCACCAGCAGCCCCGGAACGGAATAGTCGCGCAGAAAACCCACGCCCTCCGGAATGCCAATCCACCCGCTCGCAGCAAGCCGTCAAGTGGAGCTACTTCGCTCCCTCGCGGTTCCGGGGATGGAACTTGGCGTGATGGTCGGCGAGACGGCCCGACTCCACGGCAGTATAGATCTGGGTCGTCGTGATGCTCGCATGCCCGAGCATCTCCTGGATCGCCCTCAGGTCGGCCCCGCCGCCGAGCAGGTGCGTGGCGAACGAGTGGCGCAGCAGGTGCGGCTTCACCTTTCGGCCCTCAAGGCCCGCCCGAGCGGCATGTTGCTTCACGATCATCCAGAGGGCCACCCGGGAGAGCGCGGTGCCGCGGTTGTTGAGGAAGATCTGGCTGCCGGTGCGCGGCTTCACGAGGTGCGGGCGCCCCGAGGCGATCCACACGGTGAGCGCGTCGCGCGCCCGGCTGCCGACCGGCACCACGCGCTCCTTCGCACCCTTGCCGAAGACCCGCAGAAAACCGCCCTCGAGGTCGAGCTGCTGCAGGGTCAGGCCGGCCAGCTCCGAGACACGGAGCCCGCTCGAGTAGAAGAGCTCCAAGAGCGCTCGATCACGGAGCGACCGGGGTTCGCCGCCAGCCGGGGCGGAAAGCAGTCGGGCAACCTCGCCGGGGGTCAGGGTCCCAGGAATCCGGCGCCCGAGCTTCGGACCGTTGAGCAGCTCCGTGAAGTCGTCGGCGCGCCGCTTCTCCCGCACCAGGTGGCGGGCGAGCACCCGCAGAGCCGTGAGCTTGCGGGCCACGCTCGCCGGCTGACCCCGGATGGAGCGGAGCCAGGCCGTGGCGTCGTCGTGCGACACCGCCGTCCAGTCTCCCCGGCCCGACTTGGCGAAGAACGCCGCCGCCTGGTCGAGGTCGCGCTGGTAGGCCGCGCGGGTGTTTGCCGAGAGACCGCGCTCCAGGGCCAGAAAGGCCATGAAGCCGTCGATGTCCTCCGCCCAGCGCGCCGGAGCCCGGCTAGAGGCGGAATTGCGGCGACTCGTGGCGGAAGACATTGCGATAGCACATCCGTGTGCCGCGGAAATGGGAGACGGGAAATGAAAGATGGGGCAAGCCTTCGAACCCCAACTACCATCTCTCAACGGCGAACTCCGCCGCCGAAAGGCGGCGCGGCGTCAATAACGCCGTCTCGGCGGCGGGGGCGTGAAGGGGTTCTGCTCCTTCATGCGGAAAGTGATCCGCGCCTTCTCCAGGTCGTAAGGGCTCATCTCCATCTTCACGGAGTCGCCCGCGGCGATCTTGATGAAATTCTTCCGGAGCTTGCCGGAGATGTGCGCGAGCACCACGTGCCCGTTGGCCAGCTGCACCTTGAACATCGTCCCCGGCAGCACGGCGACGACCTTGCCCTCGACTTCAATCGCGTCGCCTTCAGGCATGAGATACGCGGGTTTGCGCAGGCGCAGGTTGGGTCATAGATTGAGGGATAGGCAAGATGACGAAAGACTCATGCAAGGGGGAAAGCCCCCGGCGAGGCAAGGAATTACCGGCCGGCTCCGCCAGCTGGCCAGTACACACAGCGCTCAGGGATCCCGACGCAGAACCCTCGCCCGATCGGACAGTTGAGCGTTGAACGTTGAAAGTTGAGCGTTGAGCGTTCCACCGATGGCCCTCCCCTGCCCCTTCGAGAAGCGCTTCCCGTCGCAGCTCAATCGCGATGACGCCTTCTACATGAGCCTGGCCTACAACCAGGCGATCGACGCGTGGCGGGACGACGAGGTGCCGATCGGGGCCGTGATCGAGGTGGGCGGCGAGGTCATCGGGGCGGCCCACAACCAAGTAGAGGGCAGCGACGATCCCACCGCGCACGCCGAGATGCTCGCCCTCACCCAAGCCGCCGCCAAGCTCGGCGACTGGCGCCTCGAGGGCGCCACCGTGTACGTGACCAAGGAGCCCTGCCCGATGTGCTCCGGCGCCATGCTGATGTCGCGGGTAAAGCGCGTCTGCTACGCCGTCCCGGACCCCAAAATGGGCTGCCTCGGGGGAGCGATTAACCTCAATGAACTTCCGCGGGTGAACCACCACGTCGAACTCGCGTCCGGCGGCGTGCTCGAGCCCGAGTGCCGTGCACTGCTGCAGGCATTCTTCAAGGCCAGGCGAACTGAGGAATAAACCCGCGCCGGCCCCGGGCATCGGCCCTCGACCGCGGGGATCGGCCCGGCGCCCATGGTGTGGGCGCCCGACCGGATTTGAGGTTACTTCGCGGCCGGAGCTGCAGCGGCAGCCGGCGGGTTGATCTCCAGGAGCTCGACGTCGAAGAGGAGCGTCGAGGCCGGCGGCATGCCGGGGCGACCATCATCGCCATAGGCCAGCTTGGCCGGGACGTAGAGGCGGAGCTTGCCTCCCTTGCTGGTCTTCTGAAGGCCCTCCGTCCAGCCAGGGATCACGCCGTCCAGCGGGAAGGTCGCGGGCTCGCCACGCTCGACAGAGCTGTCGAAGACGGTGCCGTCGATGAAGCGGCCGACGTAGTGGACTTTGACCGTGTCGGTTGCCTTGGGCGCCGGGCCGCTGCCGGCCTGCACCACCTCAAAACCGAGCCCGCTCGGCAGGATGGTTACGGCCTTGTTGTCCTTGAGCTTGGTGAAGAACGCTGTGCCCTCGGCCTTGTTCTTCTCACGCACCTTGCTGAGGATCGCGTCCTGGCGCTTGCCAAGCAGGTCATCCAGCTTGGGGCCGTAGACGTTCATGTCGAAGGGCGACTTCTGGCCCGAGGTCGCACCGCGGATGCCACGCAGCAGGGCGTCGGTCTCTTCCGCGGAGAAACCGAGTTCGGCCACGCCGGTTCGTTCGCCGATGTACCATCCATAGGCCTCAATGACCTTGGCGTCGGAAAAGTCCCCCGCCGGAGCCGCTGGAGCGGCACCGGGCTTGGCGGCGGTCGAGGCGGCGGCAGCGGGCGTGGAAGACGACTTGCCGCAGCCGGCCAGGAGGGCGAGGCCGAGCAGCGGGAGGAGGGCGACGAGGCGGAATTTCATGTGGGTGTTTGACAAACGTGACCCGCCGTCCCGCCCGAAGGCAACTGCGAAGGCGGCCGGGGGCCGGGGATTGGTAAATCCGCCGAAATATTTGACGCGCCCGGGAGCCGGGCACACGGTAGCCGTCCTTTCGTTCCCGTTTTAACCCGCAACCCTCCGCACCCATGGCCTACGAACTTCCCAAACTGCCTTACGCCGCCAACGCGCTCGAGCCCCACATCGACGCCAAGACGATGGAGATCCATCACGGCAAGCACCACCAGGCGTACATCACCAACGCCAACAACTTCCTCAAGGACCTGCCGGCTCTCGCCGCGCTCGACGTGAACGCCCTCATCGCGGACCTCTCCAAGGTCCCCGAGGGCATCCGCGGCGGCGTACGCAATAACGCCGGCGGCCACAGCAACCACAGCTTCTTCTGGAAGATCCTCGGCCCCGGCAAAGGCGGCGCTCCCAAGGGCGCCCTCGCGGCCGCGATCACCGCGACCTTCGGCGACTTCGACAAGTTCAAGGCGGCCTTCGCCCAGGCCGGCGCCACGCGCTTCGGCTCCGGCTGGGCCTGGCTCGTGGTTGGCGCCGACAAGAAGCTCGCGATCGGCTCCACCGCCAACCAGGACAGCCCCCTCATGGGCAAGGCCGTCGCCGGGATCGAGGGCAAGCCGGTCCTCGCCCTCGATGTCTGGGAGCACGCCTACTACCTCAACTACCAGAACCGCCGGCCAGACTACATCGCCGCCTTCTGGAACCTGGTCGACTGGGACGCCGCCGAGGCGAACTACCAGGCCGCGCTGAAGTAAGAAGCCATTTTTCCCATCCAGGCCGCATCCGTCCGGATGCGGACTTTTTTGTGGATCGGCGCCGTCCGGGCAACGTCCAACGTTTAACTTTTAACGCTTATGTCCGCCCGGCTCGAATTGGTCCTTAAGCGTTAAACGTTAAGCGTTGTGCGTTCGGCGGCTTGGAGGCGCCGATATTTCCTTCCCAAGTGTGCTATGTTGCGGCTGAACTCCCTTCCGCATGTCCGCCCCTTCCGTTGAAAACGTCGTGATTGTCGGCACCGGCTGCGCCGGCCTCACCGCCGCCATCTACACCGGCCGCGCCAACCTCTCACCGCTCGTCCTCGAGGGCCCCCTCCCCGGTGGCCAGCTCACCACGACCAGCGAGGTCGAGAACTTCCCCGGATTTCCCGAGGGCGTGGACGGCTTCCAGCTGATGGACAACCTCCGGAAGCAGGCCACCAAGTTCGGTACCCGCTTCGAGCAGGCGCTGGTGACCTCCGTGGACTTCACCAGTTTCCCCCGCAAGCTCATCGCCGGCGACCGCACCATCCTCGCCAAGACGGTAATCATCGCCACCGGCGCCTCGCCACGCATGACCGGCATCCCCGGCGAGAAGGAACTCTACGGCGGCAAGGGCGTGACCACCTGTGCCACCTGCGACGGTGCGTTTTACCGGAAAATGGATGTGGCCGTCATCGGCGGCGGCGACAGCGCGGCCGAAGAGGCGCTCTTCCTCACCCGTTTCGCCAGCAAGGTCTATCTCGTGCACCGTCGCGACGCGCTCCGCGCCTCGAAGATCATGGCCGACCGCGCCACGTCGCATCCGAAGATCCAGTGCGTCTGGGACTCCGTGCCGGTCGCCGTCGAGGGCGTAAAGGAAGGCGCCGTCAGCGGCCTGCGCGTGAAACATGTGAAGACCAACGCCGAGAGTGTCTTGCCTGTGAAAGGTATCTTCGTCGCCATCGGCCACGTGCCCAACACGGGCCCATTCGCCCCGGCGCTCGACACCGACGAGGGTGGCTACTTCAAGCCGGCCCAAGGCTCGCAAATCCAGACCAAGATCCCTGGCGTGTACGTCGCAGGCGACTGCGCCGACCACGTCTACCGGCAGGCCATTACCGCCGCCGGCATGGGCTGCGCCGCCGCCATCGAGGCCGAACGCTGGCTCGCCGAGCACCACTCCTGAGGGCCCCACCCTCAAGTCTCCATCGGTTTTGCCGATAAATGGGGCCATGCCCCCCGCCCATCGCGCGGCCGCAGCCGCTTCCGCCCGCCCGCCGACCCCGCAATCCGTGGGCCTCAATCGCGCCAGCGAGGCGGTCTACGGCTCGACCCATCCATCTCCTGCCGGTGTCACCGGACGACGGATCACCGACCAGCTCCGCAGCCGACGGTTCTCGTGGTCGATGACGACCGGTTGAACCGTCGTATTCTCGGCGGCATCCTCGAGACCGCCGGCTATGCCGTGCATGAGGCTACCTCGGGCAAGGAGGCACTGACCCAGTACGTCGCGGTGCAGCCCCACCCGGTACTACTCGATGTGATGATGCCCGGGATCGACGGCTTCGCGGTCTGCCGCAAGATGGTCGAAGCCTACCGCGGAGCGATTGCTGCGGAGAACCTACCGGGCGGAGGCTGCGAGTTCAGCGTCGTCGTCCCCGCCCTCGGATGAGAGCATTCGGATCCGAATTTTACCTCTTGGCTGGTAATATTTTCCGGGATCCTACGGCCACGACTTGGAATGGTTCTAAATTCGCTCTTGCGCCTTAGTATTATTCCAATTGGTTGCCCCTCCCTCCCATGGCGGCGACCACTGCAACTCCCGAAGGCTTTGCCCAAAAGCTCGCTGACAGCGGCCTCCGCAGCACTCCCCAGCGTGAGGTGGTGTACCACGCATTGATGCGGAAGCAGGACCACCCTACCGCCGACGAACTCTTCGCCCGGGTGAAGCAGGAGATGCCCGGCATCTCGCTTGCCACTGTCTACAACTGCCTTGAGGCGCTCGTGCAGTGCAAGCTGGTCCGCTCGGTGAATTTCGAGCGCGGCCCTACCCGCTACTGCCCCAATCTCCGCCCGCACGCCCACTTTCACGACGAGTCGAGCGGCGCCACCCACGACATCGACCTCCCCGAAGGGGTCCTCGAGCGCATCAACGCCATCCTCCCGCCCGGCTACGATGCCCGCTCCGTCGAGATCGTCTTCCGCGGTTCGGCGGGTGCGAAGCGCTGACCGTACTTATCACTCCCTCTCTCACGTTCCACTCTCTCTATCACTTTTTCTCCAGCCCATGCCCACGCTCGACATCCAAAACCTCCAGGTCGCCATTGGCGACAAGCCCATCGTCAAGGGCCTGTCCCTTACCATCCGCAGCGGTGAAGTCCACGCGATCATGGGACCCAACGGCACCGGCAAGTCCACGCTCGCCAAGGCCATCGCCGGCCATCCGGACTACACCATCACCGGCGGCGACGTCCTCCTCGACGGCAAGTCCATCCTCGAGATGGAAGCCGACGAGCGCGCCCGCTCCGGCCTCTTCCTCGCCTTCCAATACCCGAGCGAAATCCCGGGAGTGACGATCGCCAACTTCCTCCGCGCAGCCCTCCAGGCCCGCCTCGGCGAGGGCGAAGAGATCGACGCCACCGCGTACTACAAGCGCCTCTACGGCAAGATGGACATGCTCACGATCGACCGGAAGTTCACTTCCCGGGCGGTCAACGAGGGTTTCTCCGGCGGTGAGAAGAAGCGCTGCGAGATCCTCCAGATGGCCATGCTCGAGCCCAAGTTCGCCCTGATGGACGAAACCGACTCCGGCCTCGACATCGACGCGCTCCGTATCGTCTCCGAGGGTGTCAACGCCCTCCGCGGCCCCGGCCTCGGCGTGCTCCTCATCACCCACTACCAGCGCCTGCTGAACTACATCGTGCCGGACTTTGTTCACGTGATGTACGACGGCCGCATCGTGAAGAGCGGCGACAAGTCCCTCGCCCTCGAGCTTGAGGCCAAGGGCTACGACTGGGTGAAAAAGGCCGTCTGACACCGCCACGCGGTCTCCAATCACCAATTTCGAATCTAGCCTCGTCCGCCATGAAACCTCCTTCTGAAACCGCCGCCGATGACACCGCGGTCGAGAATCCGGTCGTCGGCATCGACCAATCCAAGGGCGACTTTAAATACGACGTAAAGTACGACTTCGACGCCGGCACCGGCCTGAACGAGAACACCGTCCGCTACATCAGCTCCGTGAAGAAGGAGGCGGACTGGCTGCTCGAGTTCCGCCTCAACGCGCTGAAGAAATTCCATTCCATGCCGATGCCCACGCACTGGGCGACGAAGGACCTCGAGAACATCAATTTCGACAAGATCCGATACTACCTTGCGCAGGGCCAGAAGCCGAAGCGCACCTGGGAGGAGGTGCCCGACGACATCAAGCAAACCTTCGAGCGCCTCGGCATTCCCGAGCAGGAGCGCAAGTTCCTCGCCGGCGTCGAGGCCCAGTTCGACTCCGAGGCCGCCTACTCGAACATCAAGGAGATCGTCGCCAAACAGGGCGTGATCTTCGTGAACTCCACCGAGGGCCTGCGCGAGCATCCCGAGCTGTTCAAAAAGTTTTTCGGCAAGGTCATCCCGACCGGCGACAACAAGTTCGCCGCGCTCAACAGCGCCGTCTTTTCGGGCGGCTCCTTCATCTACGTCCCCAAGGGCGTGAAGGTCGCACAACCCCTGCAGGCCTACTTCCGCATCAACGCTGAGAATTTCGGTCAGTTCGAGCGCACCCTCATCATCGCCGACGAGGGCGCCGAGGTCGTGTACATGGAGGGCTGCACCGCGCCCAAGTTCTCCACCGCCACGCTCCACAGCGCGGTCGTCGAGCTCGTCGCCCTCAAGGGCGCGAAGATCCAGTACATCACCGTCCAGAACTGGGCCAACAACGTCTTCAACCTCGTGACCAAGCGCGGTGTCGCCCACGAGGATGCCGAGATCAAGTGGATCGACTGCAACATCGGTAGCCGCCTCACCATGAAATACCCGGGCGTCGTCCTGAAGGGTGAGCGCGCCCGCGGCGAGGTCATCTCCATCGCCCTTGCCAACGATGGCCAGCACCAGGACACCGGCGCGAAGATGATCCACGCCGCGAACAACACGACGTCCAACATCGTCGCCAAGTCCATCTCGGTCGGACAGGGCCGCAGCACCTACCGCGGCATCGTCCACATCCCGAAGAGCCTCAAGGGCTGCAAGAACAACACCGAGTGCGACGCGCTCCTGATCAATACCAACAGCCGAACCGACACCTACCCCGCGATCGCCATCCGCGGCGACCGCAACGCCACCCAGCATGAGGCGTCGGTCTCCAAGGTCAGCGAGGACATGATCTTCTACATGCAGCAGCGCGGCCTCACCGAGGGACAGGCCATGAGCCTCGCCGTAAACGGCTTCATCAATGACCTCGCCCGCCAGTTCCCGATGGAGTACTCCGTCGAGCTCAAGCGGCTGATCGACTTGGAAATGGAAGGATCCGTCGGCTGACCTGAATTTGGAACACGGAGGCCACGGAGGAGAAGAAAGGTCGCGGATAACACCACCTCCCCGCCTCCGCGTCCTTCGCTCCCCTCCGAGCCCTCCCCATTAAAAAGCATATTCTCGATTTTTCCTGTGAGCAAAGTTTCCACCGCTTCCCCATCCCAGATCGGCCGCTTCACGTCCGAGGCTTTTGCCGTGCACCTCGCGGAGCAGAAGTCCGCCCCTGCCTGGTGGCTTGAGCGCAAGCGCGCCGCCTACGCGCAGTTCGCCGCCCTGCCGATGCCGCGCCGCACCGACGAGGCCTGGCGCTTCAGCAACATCGGCACGCTCAGCCTCGACGGCGCCGTCCTGGCCGCCAAGGCGGGCCCGGTTGCCCCGGTCGCCGGGTTCACGCCCACGCTCAGCTTCGCCAACAACCAGCTCGTGTCGGCCCACGTCCCGCCGGCCCTCGCCGCGCAGGGCGTGATCGTCACCACCCTCGCCGAGGCGGCCGCGAAGCATGCCGACCTCCTCAAGGCCCACTTCATGGCCCAGCCGCAGAAGCTTGGCTCCGCGAAGTTCGCCGCCCTGCACAGCGCGTTCGTCGGCGATGGCGCCTTCGTCCACATTCCCAAGAGTGTGGAACTTGCCGATCCTGTCGTGATCCAACACGCCGCCTCCGGCGACCAGGCAGCGGTGTTCCCGCACACGCTCGTCGTCGCCGAGGAGAACGCCCGGGCCACAGTGGTCGACCTGCTGGTTTCGGCCGCCGGCGGCCGGCATCTCGCGGTCGGCGCCAATGACCTTTACGCCGGCCACGGCGCCCAACTGACCTACATCGGCGCGCAGAACTGGTCGCGCGACACCCTCGCCTTCCAGCTTAACTCCATCGTGGTCCGGCGGGACGCCCGCGCCCAGTCGCTCAACCTCCACCTCGGCGCGCGCCAGGCTCGGCACGAATCGCTCTCCCAGCTCCAGGCCCCCGGCGCGTTCTCCGAAATGCTCGCGCTCACCGTCGCCGACGGCACCCAGGAGTTCGACCAGCGCACCCTCCAGATTCACCAGGCCCCGAACACCAAGTCCGACCTGCTCTACAAGAACGCGCTGCTCGCCAAGGCCCGCACGATCTTCTCCGGCCTGATCGTTGTCGACCCCGACGCGCAGAAGACCGACGCCTACCAGAGCAACCGCAACCTCATGCTCAGCGACGACGCCGAGGCGAACTCCCTCCCCGGCCTCGAGATCCAGGCCAACGATGTGCGTTGCACGCACGGCGCCACCTCGAGCCGCATCGACCCCGAACAGGAATTCTACCTCCAGTCGCGTGGCATCCACCGCGAGGCGGCCGACGAGCTCATTACGTTCGGGTTCTTCGAGGAGGTCCTCAACCGCCTCGCCAGTGACCCGATCCATGAAGCCCTGCGCGACCTGATCCGCTCCAAGTTCCAGAAGTAGTCCCATGAACCGCGACCGCACCCTCTCCCGCGAGGTCACCGCCACCCAGATCCCGTCTGGCGAGAAGGTCCCGCTCGCTGTCGGGACCCACGTGGTCATCGCGCAAACCTTGGGGGGCACGTACACGGTGACCACCGACTTCGGCCTCTTTCGCATCGATGCCAAGGACGGCGATGCACTCGGCGAGGAAGTCGCCGACCACAGCGTCAAGGCGGGCACCCTCGCCGACGGCGCGCCCGACCCGCAGGCGGTTTGGGACCAGCTGCGCCTTGTGTTCGACCCTGAGATCCCGGTCAACATCGTCGACCTCGGCCTCGTCTACTCTATGGACGTCGTGAAGGCCGACAACGGTCACAAGGTAAACGTCGCCATGACCCTCACCGCCCCCGGCTGCGGCATGGGCCCCGCGATCGCCGAGGACGCCAAGTCCAAGATCCTTCTCGTGCCCGGCGTCGCCGACGCCGACGTCCGCATCACCTGGGAGCCACCCTGGAATCAGTCGATGATCAGTGAAGAGGGGAAAATGAAGCTAGGGTTGATCTAAGCTTTCTAGCTTCGCGCCGATGGGCGGGGCCAACAAGAGGCCCACGATGCACCCACACGCCCCGCGAATCCCAGCAAGCGGGGCTCAAGGCCACGGCCCGCCACACTCAGGTCCGCACCGTTCTGGCCGCCCGCCAACACTGACCGGCGCGGTTGGAATGGATCCGCCGGGTTTCCCCACCCGCTTGCAGGGCCGGCGGAAACGCGTAACGTGACCCATGTACAACCAAGACTACAGCAAGGAAGTCGGTCTGGACACCGGGGAAAAGTTCGTGCCCCTGCGCTACCTGATTCCCATCGTGGCCGTGCTTGCGGCCTTGTGCTGGATTGGGTTTGTCGCCTTGGAGCGTCATCAGGACGGCCGTCGCGCGATCTCGGAGCAGGCGCAGCCCGCCACCCGACTCTAGGGCGCGCGGGCCCAGAGGGCCGATGCGATCTGGGTTGAGACAGGGGCCTTCCGCCCCTGTCATCGCGATCACCGCACCCTATGAAACCGGATCCCCGCCTCGACGCCTACATTGCCAAGTCCGCTCCGTTCGCCCAGCCGATCCTGCGCCGGGTCCGCCGGCTCGTCGGCAGCGCCTGCCCCGAGGCAGTCGAGACGATCAAGTGGAGGTCGCCCTTTTATATACACAGCGGTGCCATCCTCTGCGCCACGCCCGCCTTCAAGCAGCACTGCGCTTTAATTTTCTGGCACCGCGGCATGAAGGAAGTGCTGGCCAAGGACAGCATCCAGACGGCCGCCATCCGGCACCTGAAGGACAACCGGGACCTGCCTTCCGATGCGGCGCTAAGGCGTTATCTCAAGGCGGCGGCCGCGCTGGGAGCCTCGGGCCGACCCGCCCGGCCGACTGGCCGTCCCCGTCCCGAGGCTAAGGTACCGGCCGACCTCGCCGCCGCCCTGCGAAAAAGCGCCAAAGCCGCGGCCGCGTTCAAGGCATTCCCCCCGAGTCACCGACGCGAGTACATCGAGTGGATCACCGTGGCCAAGCGCCCCGAGACCCGCACCCGCCGGCTGGCCGAAACGGTCAAGCTGGTGGCAGCCGGAAAGTCTCGGAACTGGAAGTACGAGCGATGCTAAGCCTGGAACCCACGGATTCGCGAAATCCCGACCGCCGGAATCAAGGAACGAGCCATCCCCCAGCTTGCGTCGGAATGCCGGCGAAGGTATTGTCCGCCGATCCCATGACCCCCGCCGAATTCATGCAGGAGGCCATCCGTCTCGCCGAGGAGGGCCGGCACACGCGCCGCGGAGGACCGTTCGGTTGCGTCATCGTGCGCCGCGGTAGCATCGTCGCCCGCGGCCAGAATCGGGTAACCTCTGCCAACGATCCAACGGCACATGCCGAAATCGAGGCCATCCGCACCGCCTGTCGCGCCCTTGGGACGTTCAAGCTCGACGACTGCGAGCTTTACACGAGCTGCGAACCCTGCCCCATGTGCCTCGCAGCGATCTATTGGGCCCACGTTCCCACGGTCTACTACGCGAACACCCGCATCGACGCCGCGGCAATCGGTTTCGACGACGACCACATCTACCGCGAGATCTCGGCACCAATTGCGTCCCGCTCCGTGAAACTCGTCCCCCTTCTCCGGGACGCCGCCCAGCCGGCGTTCCGCGCTTGGCTGGAGGACACAGGCAAGACCAAGTACTGACGGCAACGGCCGCCGGTGGTTGGATGCGGCTACGGCGCCTTCGGCCAGACCGCCATCTGCTGCTGGACCTGGAAGAAACGATCCTCGAGGAAAAGCCGCGGTGACGTGCCGTTGGCCCGGTCGGATTCGCCGCGGAGGGTCATGGCTGTTTCCTCCAGCGCGAGCGGCTTGTCGACCAGGGCCTCAAGCTGGCCCACGAGGGGCATGAGCTTCTCCTGATTGAAGACCTTAGCCACGATGTCACAGATGACCGCTTGGTAGCGCGCCAGAGTCGCCGGTTCGTCGAGCAGGCGCTGGGACAGCGGGTTCAAGGCCGACCACGGCCAAAGCAGGTCGATGCCGAGGACCCCCGTCCCTCCGTCGCGGCCACCCATGCCGCCGTTCATCGCGCCATCCTCGTCCCACGGGATGAAACGGAACCGGTTGTCCGAAGGATCGAGGTAGATGAAATAATTGTGCCGGCCGCTCAGGAAGCTGTCGCGCGCGTGGACCAGGGCATGCACCGCGAGGAACCGCATAAACTCGTCGACGTCGAGGTGGGACTCGATCTTCGCACGGAATTCCGCAGCCGGCGCCACGTTCACTAGCCGCGCGAACTCGATTACGCGCTGCGCCTCCGCCGCCGTCGCCTCGCGCTCGGGCCGGTAGTAGGCGGTGTAGTTTGCCCAGTTTTCACCATAGTAGCCGACGCCACCGCTCATCCGCTCGGGCTTCATCAGCAAACCGGTGCCGGGCGGGAGGGCATGCTTCAGGAAGGCTTTATTGACATTCTCGATCACGGTGAAGAGCCCACCGTAGGCCCTGTCGTGCAGGCCTGGGACGGTGTAGAGTACTTCGGCGTAGGCCGTGCGCGACGCGGGCACGCCGGCCAGCCGGAAGATGGCGAAGGTCATCGCCTCGCGGGTCCGCGAATAATCGCGGCCGCCGGAATTGAAGTTAATCGTCTCGAGCCCGTCCCAGTCTCCCATGCCCCCGAAAATGTCGGCCTTGACCTTGATGCTGCGGTGCATGCCCGCCTCCTGGGTGTAACTCCCGTTTCCCTTGTAGCGAAAACCCGCGTCCTTGATCGTCTTCCCAGCCACAGTCATATCCACGTGCACCCAAGGGAAATTGCCGCCGAACCCACCGCCGATGTGCACCAGGCGGCCGTCCGCTCGCCTCACGTCGTCCTCCAGGCTGTCGACGCCCCCGCCACCACGGCTAACATAGGTCTCCCGCACCAGCACATCCCACTCGGTCCGTGGGATCAGCACCTGCACCTGGTGGAGTTTCGCCGGATCGAATACATTCGCACCGGCCCCGCGGCCCGGCGTCGTGGACTTGGCCGGGGCCACCGGCTCCGCCCCGCGCACCGGGGCCGCGACCAAGAGCAGTGCGGCGGCCAAAACAAGGAGACGAGCAAAAGCGGACTCGGGGTGCGACAGCATCGCAGGTGGGGGTGAAAGGACCGTGTTGGTTGGGAGGGGCTTTTCAACCCCGATCGCATCCTGACCCATGACGGAATTGAGAGTGAGCCTGTGGTCATCCCCCTCCCTGCACACTTGCCAATCCGGGGAGGCCGGGCATGGTTCAGACCTCATGCACTTCGACAACCTCCAGCCCGGTCTTTCCGCCCCGCTCCCCCGCGCCGATGACGATGATGACGAGGACGAGGGTGGCCCGGCCGCCACCAAGCGCGCACCGGTGGCGATGCTGGTTCAGAAGAAGTTCCTCGAGCAAAGAAAAATCTTCCTCTGGGGCGCCGTCACCGACGAGACCGCCAAGGACCTCACCGAAAAACTCCTCTACCTCGAGTCCACCGCACCCGGGAAAGAAATCACTTTCTACATGAACACCCCGGGCGGCTCAATCACCGCCGGTATGGCGGTGTACGACACGATGAAGCTCATCTCGTCACCCGTGACCATCGTGGTCACCGGCATGGCCGCCTCGATGGGATCCATCCTGCTCTGCGCCGCCGCCAAGGGCCGCCGACTCATCTACCCGCATGCCCGGGTGCTGATCCACCAGCCCCTCATCTCCGGCCGCATGGTCGGGCCCGCCACCGACATCAACATCCAGGCAAAGGAAATGGAGAAGCTCCGTGCCGAGCTGAACCAGATCCTTGCCGCTTCGTCCGGCCAGCCGATCGAGCGGATCAACCGCGACACCGACCGCGACTTCTACCTGACCGCCTCCGAGGCCATCGCCTACGGCTTGGCGGACAAGATCGTGGACAAGGCGTGAGCTCCGTGCGGGGCGCGGCGAATTTCTAAGTTCAGTACCAGTAGCATCCGCGCATCGTCTGCGGGTTTAAATCCCCACGTTTCCAGTCTCGTTACCTCAGCGCCGGCCCTCCAGCTCGAACTGGGCCCTGAGTTCATCGGGTAAATCGGGCGCAGCGAGCAGACGCCGGTAAATAGCACGGGCCTCGTCATTGACACCGAGCGCCGTGAATTTCTGCGCGATCGCCCTTCCCATTCCCCAATCGCTCGCCGCCAACTCCATTCCGCTGTAGGTCGCGGATAAGGTCGCGATTGCTCCGTCGCGGTCGCCGACCGCCTGGAGTTTGTCCGCCAAGGCCAAAGCCAACGGCAGCGACGGCCGCGCGCCGATCTCGCGGCGCAATAGTGCCAGCGCCTCGGTCTCCGCGCCGAGCGCCTCCAGCCGATGAGACTGTCGGATGACCGCGTAGTCTCCGCGCTCGGCCGGCAGATCCGCCCGCCTTGAGAGCTGAAGGTCGAGCGAAACGGCGAATGGCCGGTACAGCGGGCCTCCAACGGCTACCGTTTGCCAACTCAGCGCCGGCTGCGCGGCCGCAACCGCATCCCCAAATGTGCCACCGGCCCGCAAGACCGCCAGCAGGGCCCGCGGATCATGGGTCAGATCTAGATAAGGCTCGAAGACGTTGCCCACCGTGGCCGTGACACCTCGCGCCACCAAAGGCCCGACCCACGCCTCACTTGGCGAACGCACAGTCGGGGCTGAAAAACTGTGGATGTGCAGCGCGATCGCCCCCGGGGGAAAGTGGAAGCCCGGCAGCGCCATCGGTCCGTTCAACGCCGGCGCATACCAACCGAAATACAGGGCCGGCGCATCGAAACGGTCCGCGGCCCCGAACGTACCTGGCTGCCGATCGACACTGGTGTCAAATCCGAGCCCCGCCACGGTACCGGCGACTTCCGTCAGCCACCGGTCGCCTTCGGGATAGGGTCCGCCGATGTCGACGTAGGCGCGGCCCATCAGTCCGTCTCGTTCCGCTACAAGCGCGTTGTCGACCAGGGCCCGGACGGAGGCCACATCGGGTCCGTCGAGCCGCGATACCCGGATCACTTGATTGAGGATCGCGGGCGTCGGGTTCGCATTGCGGAACAGCGGATTCGCGACGATGCCCGTGATCGCTGGTTCGTCCTGAGCCAGTGTCGCCAGCTCGGAGTCGATCGAGGCCTGGTTCGTACGCAGCTGCGGATTGGCCGCGATGAACGCCGTCTTGACGATCCGAGCGTTGTCCTCGGCGATGCGCAGCGGCACGCCACGGCAGAGCACGAGGTACGAGATCCGGTGCCCGTTAGCGGCGATCCGCTTCCGCCCCGCGGCGTCCTTTCCGTCCTTCGCTTTGGCGTCGATCCAACCGCGCCGGATCAGTTCGTCCTGCAGCGGCTGCCACACCGAATCAATGAAGACCGGCCAGGAAACCGTCTCGTCCGTCGGCAGCGGTAAGGCCACCACGTTTGCCGCCGGAATCTCGCGACGCTGGGCATAGTAGCGGGCAAGCTCCACGGATTCCGGCTGAGAGGCATTGGCAAGGATGATCACCCGTGCGGCCAAAGGGTCGGCGCCGGCGGCCGATCGGGGAACCACGGCAGCGAACACGAGGACCAGGCCAAGGACCCAGGCGGATCGCGACCGCGGTGGCGGCTTCATCGCGCAAGCCGCCAGCCCGCCCAGGTAGCGAGGAGACAGAGTGCGACCGAGAGCAGCAGGTTCGCCGCCGCCGCGAGCCAACGGCCGGACTGCATCTGCTCGAAGGTCTGCCAGCTGAAGGACGAGAAGGTCGTGAAGCCACCGCAGATCCCGACAACCGCGAACGTGTAGGTACGCGAGCCCCACTGGGCGGCCACCCCGGGACGCGCCATCAGCCAGCCGATGAGAAGCGAGCCGGCGAAGTTGATCAGGATTGTCGCCCACGGCAGGCGACCGGCAGGGATTGCCCACGTGCCCAAGGCCCGGAGCACCGAACCTACCGCCCCGCCGAGAGCGATCCAGAGCAGCGCGCCGAGGGTCATGGGGCCTTCGTCGCCGGGGCGGACTTCGCGGCCTCCCGCTGCTGCCGGGAAACCAGCGTACTTCTCAGGAAGGTGTCTTCCGGCGCCGCACGCCAGGCCGTCAGCCATAGATCGCCTAGCAGCTGGCCGCCTTTCAGGATCTGCGTGCGGAGGAACTCGCGGCCCTCCGGGGCCGGGGGCTGGTTATTGTTCGTGAACTTGCCGTCCTTCTCCATCTGGTAGAGCGGCTCGACCAACTGGTTTTGCGCGATGATGAAATCCATCACGTGAACAAAGAGCGGGTCACGGCCGTCGGATTGCGGCTGGAGCGAGATCACCTTGGCGGGTACCGCACGCGGCACGAAGTCCGCGGGCGACATTCCGGCGCGGTAGAAGAAACCGCTGTCCACCCACGAATGAAAGCCACCCTGATTCGTATAGCCCTTGGGATTCGGGCCGACCTTCCAGCCGTCATACTGCATCGTGGTGTGCAGCGGCTGGGCGGCATCGCCGACGTAGTGACCCATCACGCCCATGTAATAGACGACATTGGCGCGGGCATTCGCAACCTCCTCGGGCGTGCCGAGTTCCTCGTAGACCTTGAGGTAGGTGAAGGCCGACTTGAGGCGGAGGTAATCCTCGAAGATCCGCCACGGTAGGAAACCGTCCCACTCCGCGGTGTGGTCGGAATTGCGCGCCGGGTCGATTACCGGGAACTGGTCCGCGTGCGCCTTGCGACCGGCCGCGAACGCCACGACAAAATCGAGGCGGAACGACGGCACCTTGGCCGGGTCGAGACCAGCCATGGGCAAGCGCTCCAGGTCGATGAAGTGGTCGGTCCAGCTGCCACCGGACTGCCGCATTGCCCCCTCGCTGACGTTGCGGAATCGGTCGCCCTCGCCGGAGAGGAAGGCGAGGCGCTCGGCATTCTCCGCCGTCTTCACGAAAGCCGGAAATTCCGCCGGCAGGCTCGCCAGCGCGACCTGATTCACGATGCGGTGGCCGGAGTCGTAGTTCCAGGCCTGCAACGCGGCGGGCAGGCAGGCGCAGGCGAGGAGGAGAAGGAGGGCGCGACGGGAAAGGGGAAATTTCATGGTGCGGGACCGGCGGTGCGCGGGCGGCAGCAGGCTCGCACGGTTTTCCCGGGGAGGAAAGCCGAAGATTGGAACGATCCGGGGCCGGTCCCCGGCGGGATCACTGCGCGGCGCGCAGCGCCTTGATGCCCTTCGCGTAGGATTCGATACCGGCGACGATGGCGGCGGCGATCTGGTCGCGAAACTCGGGGGTGGCCACCTTGCGGGCCTCCGCCGGATTCGAGAGAAAGGCCGACTCGATTAGCACCCCGGGGCAGTCGAGCTTGCGCAACACACCAAGGTGGCTCGTCTTCTGCCCGCGATCCCGCGTCTTCAGGGAGGAAACCAGCTGCTGCTGAAGATTGTGCGCGAGGAGGGCGCTCCACGGGTCGTGCCGATTGACCGGCTCGGCTTTGGGATCGGTGTCGTCTTCCGGTGAACTCCAGGACGACGTCGAACGTTGCCCGGCGGGCGTAAACGCATAGACTTCCGTGCCGCTGGGGGCCTCGTTGGGGCTGAGCGAATTGAAATGGACGCTGACAAACAGGTCCGCCCCCACCGTGGTCGCCATGGCGGAACGGGCCCCGAGGTCCCGGGCCTTGTCAGGAGCCAAGGCCTTGTCCTCGGTGCGGGTCAGGACGGCACGATAACCTTTGCCCTCCAGGAGGCGCTGTACGCGCTTTGCCACATCCAGCGTCAGCACCTTCTCTGTCAGATCATTGCCCGTGAATCCGGGATCCCACTCGCCGTGGCCCGGATCGAGCACGATCACCTGAGGCACCGGCGGCAGGGTGCCGGCCTCGAGCGGGTTAAGGATCCCGCGGAGGGTACGCTCATAGTCGGTGACGCTGAGGAAGGCGTTGCTGCCGCGGGTCACGACCTTGTCGCCGAGGTGGACCCAGAGGCCGTCGATGAACAGCTTGCGGCCGTCGCCTTCGAGGTTGAACACGAGCTTCGGGCCCTTGCCGGCGAGGGTGTAGGCCTTGCGATCGGAGGACCACGTGGCCTTGAGCTCAAGGTGCTTCGCGAGGTCCGCGAGACTGTAATAAGCGACCTTGTCGATGGTCGTCACGCTGAGCTTGGCGGGCCGCATGGGCGGCAGGCGCACGGCCTGCGCGGGGAGCGGGCCGGCGAGCAACGCGACCGCAACGGAGGCGGCCAGCAGCACTGCGGGGAGTCCGGCCGGCCGGGACATGGAGGGCAGCGCCTCAGGCGCCGGCGGCATGACCGGCCCCGTCGTGGTCATCGTGATGACCATCCTGGGGCGAGTCCTCATGCGACGCCGTGTGGTGGAACTTCGGCTTGCGCTTGTTCACCGGGTTGGGCGTGAGCATCACATTGATCTGCTTGCCAAGGAGCTTGGGCTCGGAATCGGGGTGGCCCATGCCGGCGAGCTCGTCGAGGCCGCGCTTGACCACGGCGAAGCCGATCTCGGTGTGGGCGAGCTCACGGCCGCGGAACTTGAGGCGGAGCTTCACCTTGTTGCCGTGCGCGAGGAACTCCTCGGCATGGCGGAGCTTCGTCAGGAAGTCGTTCTCCGCAATGCGGGCGGTGAACTCGATCTCCTTGATGCGGCTGCCGGTGGTCTTCGAGTGGCTCTGCTTCTTCTGCTCCTCGTAGACGTACTTGCCGAAGTCCATGATGCGGCACACGGGCGGCGTCGCATTCGGGGCCACTTCGACGAGGTCGAGCCCGACTTCAAGGGCGAGATTGACGGCCTTGGGCGTGTCGAGAACGCCCAACTGCTTGCCCTCGGGGGAAATCACCCGGACCTGCGGAACCTTGATGCGGTGGTTGCGGCGGATGGCCGCGAACGGGTCGTTATTACGACGCTGATAAGGGCCGGGGCGGTTGCCGCCACCGGCGGAGGGAAACGAATTGGCCATCAATAATTCCGGGTCAGTTCGGTGCTTAGGTGGGCGGCAATGTCGCGGGGGGGTGCTGGGAAGACAACATCAATTTGGGGGCGCACCGGGCCATCGCCCCACCCTCGTCCCGGTCAGACGCTGAAGCTCTCCCCGCAGGAGCAGCTGGCCTTGGCGTTGGGGTTGGTGAACTTGAACCCGCCCGCGACCATCGCGTGGGAGTAGTCGAGCACCGTCCCCTTGAGATAAAGCGCCGTCTTGGGGTCCACCAGCACCCGCACTCCGGCCGTCGGCACCAGCATGTCGCCCCGCCGCGGCTCCGCGGCAAAGCGGAGCTTGTAGCTCAGGCCATTGCACCCGCCACCGGTGATGGCAATGCGGAGGAAGTCGCCCTGCTGCTCCCGAGCGGCCAGCGCGGCCACCTTGGTCCCGGCGTCCGGAGTCAGCCGCACCAGCATCTCGCCGGCCACGCGCACGCCCTCGGGCAGGCCAGCGGGGGCCGGAACAGCGGGCGTGGCGGGGGCGGTCATGGCGCGGACTATCTGCACGACGGCGCCTTTATCAAGCGCGGGCCGCGGCCCGATTCGGCATTGCCGCCGCGGCGGCGGTGCACGGGAATCCGGGACGTTCCCCGGTGCCTCCCCACCCCGCCATCGAGTTCTCGTTCGTCGTGCCCTTCTTCAACGAGGAGGGCTGCGCCCGCTCGGTCGTGGAGGAACTGGTCCCGGCGCTCGACGCCTGCGGCCTGGCGTGGGAATGCCTGCTCGTCGACGATGGCAGCACCGACCAGACCGCCACGGAACTCGCGCGCGCCGCGGCCGGGCAGTCCCGCTGCCGGGTCATTCGGCTGCCTGTGAACTGCGGCCAGGGCGCCGCCCTGCTCGCCGGCTTCCAGGCCGCGCAGGGACGCATCATCGGGATGATGGATGGCGACGGCCAGAACGTGCCGGGTGACCTGCCCGCGCTGCTCGCGCTCCTCGACCGGGCCGACCTCGTCGTCGGCGTCCGGGCCGGCCGGCACGACTCGGCCCTCCGTCGCGCCTGCTCGCGGATCGCGAACGGTGTCCGCCGGCGGCTGCTCCGCGACCAGGTCAATGACGCCGGCTGCGCGCTGAAGGTTTTCCGCCGCGAGGTCATGGCGGCGTTCTTCCCCGTCAACATGCTCAATCCCTTCATCCCGGCGTTCGCCGCGGCGGCCGGCTTCCGCATTGCGGAAACGGACATCCGCCACCGCCCGCGCACAACCGGGCGCTCAAAGTACGGGCTGGGCGTGATCCTGTGGCGCCCGATGTGCGACATGCTCTCGCTCTGGTGGCTGCTGCGCCGCCGGATCCCGGTGGAACGTCTGCCGCCTCCCACAGAGAAATAAGCGTGAACGGGCGATGGGCAGCGAATCCCATCACTCCTTCGGGGCCGTCGCCGGAGCGGCCGTGGCGCGCGGGCGCGGGGCGGCCTGGATCGTGACGTTCTCGTAGGTGACCGAGCCGGAGTTGGCGAGGCGGTCGGCCCCCTCCACTCCGGAAAACTGGGAGTTGCGGATGCGGACATTCTCGATCGTGGACTTGGCCGTGCCCACGACGGAGAGCACCCGCGGCGCGGAAGTGGCGGTGATGTTTTCCATCAGCACATTCCGGACGCGGGGCGCGTAAGGGCCGTCGGTGTTGTTCTCGTAGACGAGGTCGATCGTGAGGATGGAGTCCGAGACCCGTCCGATCGTGATGTTGCGGAAGAACACGTTCTCGTGGAAGCCGCCGCGGAGGGAGTTGGTCTTCAGGCGGAGCGCCCGCTGCAGGTTCGCGCTGTCCATCCGGCAGTTCTCGGCGAAGACGTTGCGGACGCCACCGGCGTTCTCGCTGCCCATCACCACGCCGCCGTGGCCGTCCTTCATCACGCAGTTGCGGATGACGATGTTCTCGGAGGGCACGTTGACCCGGCGGCCGTCGGCGTTCTTTCCGGACTTGATCGCGATGCAGTCGTCGCCCGTGTCGAAGACACAGTCCTCGATCAGGACGTCGCGGCAGCTGTCGGGATCGCAGCCGTCGTTGTTTGGCCCGTGGCTGTTGATGTTGAGGCCGCGGACCGTGACGTTGGTGCAGAGGACCGGATTCACCTCCCACATTGGCGAATTGATGATGCTGACGCCCTCGATGAGGACATTGCGGCAGAGGTAAGGCACGATGAAGTTGGGCCGGAGCGAGCCCTTGTCGCCGAAGATGCGCTGCTCAACCGGGACGTTTTGGTCGCCCATCGCGATGAGCTGGGTGGAGCCGAGGAGCGCCGGCGCGCCAGCGGGTCGGTTGGCGGAGAGCCCCCACCAGGTATCGCGGGTGGCGGAGCCGTCGAGCGTGCCCTGGCCGGTGATAGCGATGTTTTCCTGCTGGTAGGCGTAGATGAGCGGCGAGTAGTTCATGAATTCCGTGCCCTCGTAGCGGGCGCGGACCACCGGGAGAAATTTTTTCGGATCGGGGGAGAACTTTAGCGTGGCGCCCGCGGCGACGTGGAGGTTGACGTTGCTCTTCAGGTGCACGGCGCCAGTCAGGAACACGCCGCCGGTCACGACCACGCGGCCGCCGCCGGCGGCATTGCAGGCCGCGATGGCCTTGGCGATGGCCTCGGTGCAGTCGGTGGTGCCGTCGCCCTTCGCGCCGTAGTCGGTCACGGGGAAATCCTTTACAGGGAACTGCGGGGCCTTGATGCGGGCGAGGATCGCCGGGAGCGAATCCCAGCCAACGGTGGCCTCGGGCGCCGCGGCCGCGGCGCGGGCCGTCCAGGGGGCGAGCAGGGCAAGGACAAGGAACAGCGGGGAGGTTTTCATGGGGAAGTCGGGGACGGGGCGGCCGGACCGCGGGC
>OMJT01000044.1 GCA_900299415.1 Opitutales bacterium | reverse complement strand
CGAAATAGGCGGGCACTGCCAGGTGCCGCTCGAGGTGATCCGCGGCAAAATTGGCCCAGAGCAGCGTGTCGGGACCCAGGAACTGCAGCGCCTCGGCCTGAAAGGAGCTGACGCCGCTCACCGCGACCGCCCCGGAGGCCCCGGCCGCGTCTCCGAGGCTCGCGGCCGCGAGGCGCGAGAACGGATCACCCACGTTTCCGGTCGCGTACGCCTCGCGGCCGACGGATCGGAGTGCGTGGGTGAGGAATTCCGTGAGAGTCGTCTTCCCGTTCGTGCCCGTGATCGCGATGACCCGTCCGCGCCAAAAGAGGGACGCGAAATCCAGCTCTCCGAGACACACCGCCCCCTCCGCCCGGGCGCGGGCCAGCCAAGGGTGATCCGGGGGAAAGCCCGGGGAGTACACCACCAGGGGGTACGAACGGGCCTGTTCTAGGGTGAAGTTATTAACAGCGTCTTTACCCGGGGTTTTTTCGTCGAAAACCACTCCATGGGCGCCCAGCCGCCCGAGCAGCTCCATCACCCCACGACCGCTCACCCCGGCGCCGAGGACGGCAACTGGCCCGGAGGCCAGAAGGCGGTGAATGGTGGCGGCGTCGGCAGACATGGTCAGCGCAGTTTGAGTGTGCCCAGTCCGGCCAGGGCGCACATCAGGCTCAGGACCCAGAAGCGCAGGACCACCTTGGTCTCCGGCCAGCCCTGCTTTTGGAAATGATGATGGATCGGGGCCATGAGAAAGTACCGCTGCCCCACCCCGGTCCGGCGCCGGGTCAGCTTGAAATACCCGACCTGGATGATCACCGACACGGCCTCCCACACGAAGACACCGCCGACAATGATCAAGGTGACCGGCTGCTGCACCATGAAGGCCATGACCCCGATCAGTCCGCCCAAGGCAAGCGATCCGGTGTCGCCCATAAAAAGTTCGGCCGGGTGCGAATTGTACCAGAGGAAGGCCATCCCGGCACCAACCAGCGCGCCGCAGATCACCGTGAGCTCCCCCGCCCCCGGAACGAAGTTAATGTAGAGATAATCCGAGATGTTCACGTTGCTCGCCACGTAAGCCATGATGGCGTAGGTCAGGGCCACCGTGATGGTGCAGCCAATGGCGAGACCATCGAGTCCATCGGTCAGGTTGATCGCGTTCGAGAACCCCACGATCCAGAAAAAGACGAACCCAAAGAGCCCGAGTCCCCCGAGCGAGCCGGTAAAGATCCACAGCGGTTCTTTGCGGAAAGGCACATAGAACTCGCGAATCGAGTCCCCACTTCGCGGGTGCAGCAGCAATACGGCCAGTGCAATGACGGTGACTGCCGTCTGCCAGAACATCTTTTCGCGCGACGAAATGCCGTCCCGGTTCTTGCGCACCACCTTCAGGTAGTCGTCGCGGAACCCGACCGCCGTCAGAGCGGCGTAGACGAAGAGGCTGACGACCATCCAGACATTGGGCGCAGCCCAAAGGACGGAACTCAGGAAGACCGACGCAAAGATCAGCAGACCACCCATGGTCGGCGTGTTCTTTTTGTCGAAGCGCGCGGCGAGGTCACCCGTGCGATCGTCATCGTAGTGTTGCCCGAATTTCAGGCGTCGCAGGTACCGGATCAGGCGGGGCCCGATCACGAAGCCGATCAAGGTGGCGGTCACCGCCGCGCAGATCGTGCGGAAGGTCAGGTAGCGGAACACCCGTAGTGGCCCCCAGTAGGACTCGAGATCGGCGAGGTAGCTCAGCATGGCGTCAGGTCTTCGCCCCTACGGGCACGAGGGCTTTCTCTAGTTCCCAGCGGCGGCTGCCCTTCATGAACACGGCGCCCTGGAAGTTGGCGATCCTCTCAGCGATGGGCTCGAGGGAGCCAACCACGGAAATCTGGTCGGGGTCGTTGTTGACCTCGATGGCGCCTGCGCACATCGCCCCCGCATTCTCGCCGATAATGAACGCGTGGTCCTGCGGGCGCAGGCGGATTTTCTGGCCGACCTGCCGATGATACTCGGCCGAGAGGACGCCAAGTTCCTCCATGCCGCCGAAGACGTAAAGCCGCGGCAGTTCCGCCGGCACTTGGGCGAGGAAACTCGCCAGCGCGTCGCACATCGAGTCGGGATTTGCGTTGTAGCAGTCGAGGTAAAGGAGCCGCCCCCCTTCGTGACGGATCTCGGCGCGCAGCGTGGTTGGCACCCAGGTGGCGAGGCGAATCTGCAGCACGTCGGGGATGACTCCGATCTCGAGCGCCGCGGCCATTGCGAGCACGGCATTCTGGGCCATGCCGTCGGACACTCGGCGGAGCGTGTAGGTGCGGGGTTTGGTTGCGCGGAAAGCGAGGGTGATGGCGGTGGTCTCCGCGCCGTGTTCCACCGCGTAGCGGACAACGTCGGCCGCGTCGCTCACCGTGGCCAGCGGATCGGCCCCGCGGGCAAGCAGGCGGCGCACGCGCAGGTCGGCGAAGGACTTGAATGCGTCCGTGGCCTCGTGGGTCACCAGCAGTCCCTCGGGGCCAAGGCCGGCGGCGAGGCGGGATTTTTCGCGGGCCACGCCCTCCACCCCGCCCAGGCGTTGGAGGTGGGCCGCGCCAATGAGGGTGATGATCGTGATCGTCGGCTGGATCATGGCGGCCAGCGCTTCCATCTCACCGGGCCCACTGATGCCGGCCTCGATCACGGCGAATTGATGCATGGGCGGCTCGAGGCGCGTGAGCGTGAGCGGCACTCCGATGTGATTATTGAGGTTTCCCTCGGTCGAGAGCACCGGGTAATGCCCGCCGAGCAGCACGGCGAGCAGGTCCTTGGTCGAGGTTTTGCCGGCGCTGCCCGTCACCCCCACCACCGGTCCGGGAAAGTTTTCGCGCATTCTGCGCCCGATCGTTTGCAGCGCCTCGAGGGGATCGCGCACGATGAGCTGCGGGATGACCAGCTTGGTGTCGATGCGGCCGACGATCGAGGCCGAGGCTCCCGCGAGTTGCGCAGAGGTGAGGAAATCATGCCCGTCACGTTTCGGCGTCTTCAGCGCCACGAAGACCTGACCGGGCCGGAGCATGCGGGTGTCGGTGACGAACCCCATCATCGGGCGAACCGGCGTCCGGAACCACTGGCCACCGGTCCAATCGGCAAGGAGATTGGCAAAGATCGCGGGCATGGCACGCGGGCCGGTTCAGGCGGCTCCTCCCTTGAGCGTCTTGATCCCGATGAGTTCTCGCACCACCTGGCGGTCGTCAAAGGGGATGACCGTGTCGGCAAACTCTTGGTAGCTCTCGTGGCCTTTGCCGGCGACGAGCAGCGCGTCGCCCGGGCGGGCGGCGTCGAGCGCCAGGCTGAGGGCACGGCGGCGGTCCTCGACCCAAGTCAGCCGCGCGGGATCGGTCACCCCGGCCCGCATGTCCTCGAAGATCCGCGCCAGCGGCTCGCTGCGGGGGTTGTCAGCCGTGACAAAGGCGAAATCGGCGTACTGCTGCACGGCCTGCACCATGAGCGGGCGCTTCGTGCGGTCGCGGTTGCCACCGCAGCCAAACACCACAAGCAGGCGGCCCGGGGTGATCGAGCGAAGCATGCCGAGGGCATTACGCAGCGCGTCGTCGGTGTGCGCGTAGTCCACGAGCACGTTGAAAGCCTGCCCGGCCTCCACTCGCTCCATGCGGCCGGGCACGCCGGCGAAGTCCTGCAGGCGCGGAAGGAAGCGCACCGGGTCGTGCCCGAGCGCCCAGGCCGTGGCCGTGGCCGCCAGAAGATTGCTCACGTTGAACCGACCCAGCAGCGGCGATGCCACGTCCGCCGCGCCACCCGGCCATTCCAGTCGGAGAATCGTGCCGCGGTAACCAAGATCCACCTTCACCGCCCGTACGTCGGCATCAGCCGATTCGCCGTAGGTCACGGTTCGTGTCCGGCTCCCGGCCAACCCAGCCAGACGCCGACCGTAGGGATCGTCGAGATTGATGACCGCCACGCCCGGCACGCGGCAGGTCTCACCGGTAAAAAGTCGCCGCTTCACCTCGAAGTACGCATCCATCGTCTTGTGGTAGTCGAGGTGATCGCGGGTGAGATTGGTGAAGACCGCCGCGGCGAACTCCATACCCCGCACGCGCTGCTGGTCGATGCCGTGCGAGCTCACCTCCATCACCGCCTGCCGGCAGCCGGCGCTGCGCATCTGTGCGAGCAGGCCCTGGATGTCAGGGGCCTCCGGCGTGGTCTTGAACGAGGGCACGGTGCGGCCACCCAAATCGTAGCTGATCGTGCCGAGCAGGCCGACGCGGTTCTCCGCCGCTTGGAGGAAGTGGCGAATGAGGTGGGTCACCGTGGTCTTGCCGTTAGTCCCGGTCACCCCGACCACCGGCAGGTCGCGATCCGGCGCCCCATGGAATCGCCGCGCCACGCGTGCGAGCTGGGCGCGGGGATCGGCCACCTGGATGAACGTCACGCGTGCCGCGGCCGTCGTCGGCAAACGGCTTGTCACTACCGCCACGGCGCCGCGGGCGATCGCCTCGTCGACGTAGGTGGCACCGTCGGCCCGCAGGCCCGGTAGCGCGAAGAAGAGCGCGCCGGGTACGACCCGCCGGCTGTCGATGACAATGCCCGAGATCGCGCGGTCCAGCGGACCGCGGGACGCCGTCACCTCCTCGGGGAGGAACAGGTCGGAAAGTTTGGGGGACATGGAGAGGATGCGGACGCGGCCCGGGGCCCGGCGGTGGACCTGACGCTGCTCCCCCGCCCAGGTGATCCCGAGCAGGGGGGCGCGAGGCGTGGGAAAGACACCGATCACCGCCCTCCTCCTTGCAGGGCAAGCCGCTGACCGCCCAGGGGCGACCCGCCCGGAGGCCGGATGTTGAGATAACCAATGAGTTTCTCCGCAACGCGGTGGAAGGAAGGTACAGCCACCGTGGCCCCGTACGCAACCTTCCCGCCGGGAGGATGGCCGTCGTCGACGATGACGGTGACGACCACCCGGGGGTCGGTCGCAGGAAAGAAGCCCGTAAACGATCCGACGTGATTGGTCTTCGAGTAGTTGCCGTTGATGAGTTTCTGCGCGGTGCCGGTCTTGCCCGCCACTTGGTAACCGTCGATCGCGGCGGCCGCGGCCGTGCCTCCGGTTGAAGCCACGCCCATCAGGAGCTGGGACATGGTGCGGGCGGTGGACTGGGAAATGACCCGCCGCCGGGAGGCGGTGTTGGCAATGAAGACCGGTTTGCCTGCGGAATCCCGGATTTCCTGCACGACCTGCGGCTGGAAGAGCAGGCCTCCGCTGGCGATCGTGCCCATGGCATAATGGATCTGGAGGGGCGTGGCGGCGATGCTATAGCCGGCTGGGATGTGGGTGTAGTCCGGCGCGGTCCAGGCGGCGGGTCGGCGCAGTTGTCCGTTGATTTCGCCGCCGAATCCGAGATTGGTTCGCTCACCGAATCCGAAGGCCCGGGCATAGGCGTAGACGCCCTCGGCCTTCAGCTTCCAGCCGATCTGGGCCGTGCCGTTATTGCTCGAGACGGCGATGATTTGGGCGACGGACATCGGCCCTTCGACGTGGTGGTCGTCGGCCATGAACCGGGCCTCGGTGCCGTTGACCATCAGGCCGGTTTCTGAGGTGTCGAAGCGGGAGTCCTGATTGACGAGGCCCTCGTTGATCGCGCCGGCGAGCGTGACGATCTTGAAGGTCGAGCCGGGCTCGATCTGGTTCGTCACCGCGATATTCTTCATGACCCTCTGCCGGTCGGCGGGAACGAGGTTGTACTCGTTGAGGTTGAAGGTTGGGTAGTTGGCCAACCCGAGGAGGAAGCCAGTGCGGGCGTCGCTCACAATAATGGTCGCGCTCTCCGGCGTGAACTGCGCGGCGATCGTGCCCAGCTCGTCCTCAATGATCTTCTGGATCGTAGCGTCGATGGAGAGGCGGAGGTTGTACCCGTTGCGTGGGGCGACGTCGGTGGAGCGGAACTGAGCCAGCTCGCGGGCGCGACCATCGCGCTCACCCTCGCGCCAACCATCGAGGCCGCGGAGATAAAAGTCGTAGGCCGCCTCGAGCCCGGCGACCGGCACCGAGCCCTTGTTGACGTAGCCGACGAGGTGGGCGGCGAGTTGCTGCTGTGGGTAGATGCGTCGGTCGGTCTGGTTGAAGTAGACACCCTTGATGCCCAGCGCCATGACGGCCGCACGGACCTCGTCATTCACTGGGCCGCCCAGCTTGGCCCAGCGGATCTTCTTCGGGTCGTCTCCGGGTTTGGCGGCCGCCGCCGGGGTCTCCACGGCCGGGGCCGCCAGCAAATCGGCTAGGGAGTTCTTCTTGTCCTCCGTCGCCTCGGCGGCGGGGGCGGCCGGCGCGGGCGCGCCGAGTTTGAGTGTGACCGTGAAGGCGGCCGTCTCGGGGTCGGCCGCCCCGGCGGGGCCACGGATCTTGCGGCGGAGGACCAACTCGAGCTCGTCCGGCGCCAGACCGAGAAGCCTGGCCAGCTCGGGCCACTTGGACTCGTCCTGTGGGCGCAGCACCTGCGGGTCGACGCCGAACTGGTACTCCGGCACATTCATCGCGAGCTTGAGACCGAGTGCGTCGGTGATCTCACCGCGCTGGGCCGGGAGCACCTCGGTGAAGCTACGGGCGCGGTTAGCGGCGCGGAGCCGGGCGGGACCGGCGAAGACGTGCAGATCGACCAGCCGAACGGCCAGCACGCCGAAACTCAGCAGGACGCCGAACGCCAGCAGGCCGATGCGGGAATTGGAGGCGAAACCCCTGGACATGGCGTCACCGGTCCTCGGGTCGGCTGAAGCGCGCGTAGGACGCGGCCGGAAGGAGTTCCAAGGGAAGGTCGCGCTTCGCCGCGAGCTGCAGGCGGGCATCTCCGCCCAAGTGCGTGACCTTGTCGCGCGGCGCCTGCTCGAGGCCAAGGCGCCACTCGAGGTTGCGTCGCTCCAGCACCGAAGGGGCGATCTCCTGCTCCACTTGCACATTCAGCAGGTCGAGCTGGCGCCTCAGGTTCGCCACGTCGCGTTCCAGCGCCTTGTTCGCCGCGGCCGTGGCGGTGATCTGCTGCTGCATCCAGACGGCGCCGAGGCCGACGCTGCCGCCGCCCGCCAGGGTGACCAGCACGTAGACCACCAGGTGGTTCACGAAGGCCTGGGCGCCGGGGAACTTCATGGGCGGGTCGGCGCCGCGAGCTTGCGCACGGCGCGCAGCTTGGCGGAGCGGCTGCGGGGGTTGGCGGCGACCTCGGCCTCTCCCGCGATCACGGGCCGGCGGGTCAGGGGCGCGGCGACCGCGGTGCGCAGGTCCTTCGGAGTGGCGTCGTCGGCGCTTTCCGGCTGGCCACACCAGCGACGGAAGAGCTGCTTCACCGCCCGGTCCTCGAGCGAGTGGAAGCTGATGACCGCAAGCACACCGCCCGGGTTGAGCTTGGCAAAGGAAACCGGCAACGCGCGCTCGAGGGCCCCCAGCTCGTCGTTGACGACGATGCGGATGCCTTGGAATGCCCGGGTTGCCGGATGAATCTTCATGGTCCGCCGGTCGGCGGCGGGGATCGCCGCGGCGATCGTGTCGGCCAGCGTGGCTGTCCGGGCCAGCGCGCCCGTGCCGCGGGCCGCGAGCAGCGCCCGGACCACCCGGCGCCAGTGCGGCTCCTCGCCGCAGTCGCGGATGGCTCGGACCAGCATCTCCTCGGTGGCGGTCTCGAGCCAGCGCGCCGCGGAAACGCCCGTGCGGGGGTCCATGCGCATGTCGGCCGGCGCATCCTGGCGGAAGGAGAAACCGCGGTCGCCCGCGTCGAGCTGGAAGGACGAGACCCCGAGGTCAAAGAGGATGCCGTCGAAGCAGGTCGCGGTCACGTCGGCCAGGCGGCCGAAGTCGCGGTCGAGCAGCGTAAATCGGTCGCCGAACTCGGCGCGGAGCGGCTCGGCCCGCAGCTGGGCATCGGGATCGCGGTCGAGGGCGGTCACCGTGGTGCCGGGCGCGGCCGCGAGCAGGAGCCGGGTGTGCCCTCCCCCGCCGAAGGTCGCGTCGAGGTACCGGCCGCCCGCGCGCGGCGCGAGCAGGCCCAGCACCTCGGCGGGCAGGACGGGTTGATGGCCCCGGCTCATGAGGGTGTCAGCGCAGGCGGCGGGCATCGCACGGGTGGGTCTTGGG
>OMJT01000043.1 GCA_900299415.1 Opitutales bacterium | reverse complement strand
GTACGGCGGCGGCACGCCGGCCGCGTGGTGGCTGGCGATCCTGCTGGTCGCGCCGCTGCTCGGGTCGTTCATCACGGAGCCGGCCGCCATGACGATCGCCGCGCTGCTGCTCGGGCGGCAGTTCTACGCGCTCCGCCCCAGCCCGCGCCTGGCCTACGCCACGCTCGGGCTGCTGTTCGTCAACATCTCCGTCGGCGGCACCCTCACGCACTTTGCCGCGCCCCCGGTGATCATGGTGGCCCAGGCGTGGAACTGGGGCCTCGCGCATATGTTCACCGAGTTCGGCTGGCGCGCCGCGCTCGGCATCGCGGGCTCCACCCTCGCCTACTACGCCGCGTTCCGGCGCGAGCTCGCGACACTGGCCGCCGCCGCCCTGCCGCCGGCCGCGAGAGGCCGGGCCCCCGTGCCGGCGTGGATCACCGCCGTGCAGGTCGCCTTCCTCGCGTTCACCGTCTGGCAGGCGCACCACCCGGCGCTATTCATCGGCGGCTTCCTGTTCTACCTCGCCTTCGCCCAGGCCACGGCGCACCACCAGAGCCCGCTCGACCTGCGGCCGCCGGTGCTGGTCGGTTTCTTCCTCGCCGGCCTCGTGGTCCACGGCGGTCTGCAGGCGTGGTGGATCGAGCCGATCCTGCGCCGCCTCGGCGAGGTGCCGCTGTTCCTCGGCGCCGCGGTGCTGACGGCCTTCAACGACAACGCCGCCATCACCTACCTCGCGACGCTCGTGCCGGGCTTCACGGATAACCTGAAGCACGCCGTGGTCGCGGGCGCCGTGGCCGGCGGGGGTCTTACTGTAATCGCCAACGCCCCCAACCCTGCCGGTCAGGCCATCCTCGCCCGGTACTTCGGCGAGGGCGTGAGCCCGTTGAAGCTGGCCCTCGGGGCGCTGGTGCCGACGGCGATCGTCGCGGTATGCCTCATGGCGGGAGCCTGATGGAACGCTTAACGTTCTCCTATTTCACGCCGACCCGGCCGACTTCTCTCCGGATACGCCCGTGATGATCCGCGCCCCGCGCTTGTAGGTGAAGTACGAGTAGGTCCACTGCAGCAGCACCGAGAGGCGGTTGCGGAAGCCGACCAGGAACACGAGGTGCAGCGCCAGCCAGGCAATCCACGCGGGATAGCCGCTGAAGTGCACCTTCCCGATCTGGGCCACGGCGGCCGAGCGCCCGATCGTGGCCATGTTGCCCTTGTCCACATACGCGAACGCCGGGCGCCCCGCCTTCGGCCCGCCGCCGGCCGCGAGCTCCGCGGCGATGAGCTTCGCCGCGTGCGCCCCGGCCTGCATCGCGCCTTGGGCCACGCCGGGAACCGTGACCGCGTTCGGATCCACGAGGGAAACCAGATCGCCCGCGGCAAACACTTCGGGATGTCCTGGAAGACTGAGATCGGGTAACACTTTGAGGCGCCCGGCCCGGTCGGTCTCCACGCCAAGGGTGCGCGTGAGCGGCACCGCACCGACGCCCGCCGCCCAGATGATGCTGCCGGCCCGGATCGTCTCGCCGGCTACCACGACCTCGCCCGCGCGGATGTCCTGCACATGGACGTTGGTGCGCACCTCGACGCCGATTCGTTCCAGTTGCTTTTGCGCACTGGCCGAAAGGTCCGGCGGAAAAGCCGCCAGCACGCGCGGGCTGCCCTCAACGAGAATCACCCGGGCCCGCGTCGGGTCTATGTGTTCAAAGTCACGCCGCAGCACCGTGCGCGCCAGTTCCGCGAAAGTACCAGCCAGCTCCACGCCGGTTGGGCCACCCCCGATTACGACCGTGGTGGTGAGCTCGCGACGCCGGCTTTCGTCGGACTCCGCCTCGGCCCGTTCGAAGGCCGAGAGGACTACGCGGCGGATTCGCAGCGCATCGTCGAGGCTCTTGAGCCCGGGCGCAAACGGCTCCCATTCCGGATGGCCGAAATAACCCGTCTGCCCGCCCAGCCCGATCAGGAGGTAGTCATAGGTCAGCTCGCCCTGCGCATGCACCACCCGCCGGCCGGCGAGGTCGATCGCCCGCACCTCGCTCATCAGCACCGTCAGGTCCGGCTGGTCACGCAGGATCGCGCGGATCGGCTGCGCGATGTCGACTGCGGCCAGGCCCGCCGCCGCGACCTGGTAGAGCAGCGGCTGGAAAAGGTGGTGGTTCTGCCGGTCGATGACCGTGATCCGCGCCCGCCCCGCCGGGAACGTCCGGCAGAACGTCAGCCCCGCGAAGCCGCCGCCGAGCACCACGATGTGCGGTAGAGCGGAGACGGCATTTGCAGCCATGCTGCTAGATACCCCGATTCCCCTCCCAAGAGCAAACCCAAGGCGACGGCATTGCGGAGTTGAGTCGCCAGCCGGTTGAGTTTTCTTTGCGTCCATAATCCCGATGAATCGTGCCTGGCTTTTGGTTGTTTTGGCCCTCTGCGCGACAAGCTGCGGCGGGCGATCGCGGGAGGCTGATGCGTTGGAGACGAGCGTTGTCCCCACCGATTTCAGATTGCTCAAGTCGGGGATACGATTTGCCGGCGAGAACCACTTCGCGCTGGCCGCCCAGGAGGGCTACTATCCACCGAGCTCCCCCTTCCCCGACAACCCGATGTTTCCGCCCATTACCGCCGGAGGTCGGGTCTGGCATCCGACGAACGGAGCGGGCCTCATCGCTCGTGACCCGGTCGCCAAAACATATTCGATCTACAATTCTCCCGGCGGCTTCGCTCTCGGCAACCACGTGAGGGCCGTCTTCGGCGACGAGGAGTTTCTCTTCATTGCCCTGGGCGATTTCGCCACCCAGGGCAGGTATGGCCCAAGCCTCCTTGTGTTGTCGCTTCGCGACGGCAGGCTAGGACGCCTGAGCAAAGTCCCGTCCCGGGGCGGAACATTCGGCAGCAGCGGGACCCCCGAGGCCCGGGCTGCGATGACGAAAAACAACTCCACCGGCCCGCAGATCGGCTGGGACTATCGCCGTCTGAAAGATCAGCCCGTGGTTGATTTGACGAAGGACTGGTTCCTTCAGAACCCCACTTCGATCCGGCGGGACGGCGGGTTCTACGTGCTCTCCTATTTCGAATCCTGGCAGATCGAAGCCGTCGTCGTTCGGCTCCGTGTGCCCATCGCCAGCCTCCGGGCTGCCGTCCAGCAGATGGATGCCCCCGCTCCCGGTGCTCCGCCAGTCAAACCATGATCGCCCCCACCAACATCCAGCTCATCGGCGAGGAAGTCGCCATCGCCTGGAGCGACGGCTCCGAGACCTACCATCCCTTCGAGAAGCTGCGCGCCGCGTCGCCCAGCGCCTCGAACATGGGCGAGAAGGACATCTTCGGCGTCCAGTACGGCGGCGGCGGGACCAAGTCCTTTCCGGGCATCAAGGTCCTAGCCTGGCAGCTGGTTGGCAATTACGCGGTCTGTTTCCACTTCAGCGACGGCCACAGCAGCGGGCTCTACACGTACGAGTACCTGCGCTCACTGGGCTGAGGCCAGTGAGCGAACGCTCAACGCCCACCTAGGAGCAGACCGCCGACCTGCTGCCGAATGGCGCGTGCTCCGTACTTGAGCGTTGAGAGTTGAGCGTTGAACGTTGAGCGTTCTCCTCCGCCTCCCATGTCCTCCTTCGTTTTCCCAGCACGCACCACCACCGCCGAGATCGAGCTCGGCACCACGCTGCAGCCGAAGTTCGGCGCCGACGGTCTCATCCCGTGCATCACCCAGGACGCCGCGACCGGCGAGGTCCTGATGTTCGCCTTCATGAACGCGGAGTCGCTCGCGCACACGCTGCAGACCCGCAAGGCCACCTACTGGAGCCGCTCCCGCCAGACGCTCTGGGTCAAAGGCGAGGAGTCCGGCAACGTGCAGGTCGTGCAGGAAGTCCGCACCGACTGCGACCAGGACGTCCTCCTCATTAAGGTCGAGCAGACCGGCGCCGCCAACGCCTCCTGCCACAACGGCTACAAATCCTGTTTCTACCGCCGCCTCGGTGACCTCGCCGACCCGGCGTTCAAGCTCCAGTTCACCGCGCAGCGGCTCTTCGACCCGGCGACGGTGTACAAGAAGAAGTAACCGCCTACGCGCCGCCCGGCGCGAGGCCGCGCTTGCTGGCGTCGGAGAAGGCCAGGATGCGCTTGAATTCCGGGGTCCCCGCGTCGGCGTGCGTCTTCAGGCGCTCCAGCGCCTGCGAGCGGTTCAGCTTGTCGCGGTAGAGGATGCGGTGGACGGTCTTCACCCGCTCGAGCTGCTCGGGCGTGTAGCCGTGACGCTCGAGGCCGATCTTGTTGATCGCGCGGACCGACGCCGGCATGCCGTCGGCGATGAAAAACGGCGGCAGGTCGTGCACGAGCTTGGCCATGGCCGAGAGCATCGAGTGCGCGCCGAGGCGGCAGAACTGGTGCACGCCACCGTAGCCGCCGATGACCACGTGGTCCTCGACCCAGACGTGCCCCGCGACGACCGCGCCGTTGCTGAAGACCACGCCGTTGCCCACCACGCAGTCGTGCGCGATGTGGCCGTAGGCGAGGAAGTTGTTGTCCGACCCGATCACCGTGAACTCGCCGTCCTTCGTCGCCTCGTGCACGGTGACGTACTCCCGGAAGACATTGCGGTCGCCGATGCGCAAGCCGGGCTTCCCGCCCGCATACTTCAGGTCCTGGGTGCGGCCGCCGAGGCAGGCGTAGGGGAACACTTCGCACTTCGCGCCCAGGGTGGTGTGGCCCTCGACCGTCGCGTGGTGGTGGAGCTTGGTACCGTCGCCCAGCACGACGGTGGCGCCGACAAACGCGTAGGCCCCGAGCTCGACGTCGGCGCCGAGCTGGGCGCCGGATTCGACGATCGCGGTGGGGTGGATGCGGGAGGCCATGAGGGAAACGTCACTCGTCCTCGCCGACCACGGCGAACATCAGTTCGCCGGAAGAGACCACGTTGCCGCCGACCGTGCAGGTGCACTCGGCCACGCCGATCTTCTTGCCGCGGCTCTTGGTCAGCTTGGCGTTGATCACAAGCTGGTCGCCGGGGCGCACGGCTTGGCGGAACTTGACCTTGTCGGCGCTCATGAAGAACGCCGTCCGCCCCTCGCAGGAAGTCTTGCGCAGCATCAGGATGCCGGCCGCTTGCGCCATCGCCTCGATCTGGAGCACGCCGGGCATGACCGGCTCGCCGGGGAAGTGCCCTTGGAAGTACTCCTCGTTGATCGTCACGTTCTTGATCGCGACAAGCTCGTCGTCCCCGATGAACTCCAGCACGCGATCGACCATGAGGAATGGGTATCGGTGCGGCAGGGTCTCGAGGATGCGCTTGATGTCGAGGCTGGTCTCGGTCGGCAGCACGAACTTCGGGCCGGGCGCCTTCTTCTTCGGGCCCTTCCGGCGCTCCTGCAGCTGCTGGAAGAGGGCCTTGGTCAGGTCGGCGTTGATCGCATGGCCCGGCCGGGCGGCGACGATG
>OMJT01000042.1 GCA_900299415.1 Opitutales bacterium | reverse complement strand
TTCCTCGGTCGTGTGTCGTTTGCCTTTCATCGTCTGGGTTCCTTTCTATCGGCCCCAGACTGACGCCGCCAGCGGATCAATTCTCGGCGGTCACCTCAGCTGGCCATCGGGGAACCGCTCGGTGGCACGGACCGCGCCTTTACGGGTCGTCTCCACGAGTTCCGGCGCCTGCCGCGCTGAAGGATCAAGGCCGACCTGGGGCGGTGGCGTGCGGCAAAAAAGGCTCCCGCGTTGACGCGGGAGCCGGGAAAGGAAGTCCCGGGGCGTTACAGCTTGAAGCCGGCGGCGGCGGCGTCCTTGGCGAACATCTTCACCGTGTCGAGGGACAACGCGGTGAGGTCGTTGCCCAGCATCTTGGCGGCCTTGCCAAGGATGTCGTGCGGCACGGTGATGATCGCGCAGCCCGCGTCCTGGGCCTGGAAGATGTTGAGGACCTCGCGGGTGCTGGCCCAGAGCAGTTCGGCCTTGGGCTGGCCCTCCAGGAGGGCGCCGCAGGCGCGGACCATCGGGACCGGGTCCACGCCGGTGTCGGCGATGCGGCCGGCGAAGACGGAGACCACGGACGGGACCGCGGGATTGAGGGCCTCGGCCACGCCCTGCACCTGCTTGAGCGTGAGGAGGGCGGTGACGTTGAGCTTCACGCCTTCCTTGCCCAGTTCCTTGATCAGCGGCAGGCAGGATGCGCCGACGGAGTTGGTGATCGGGATCTTCGTGTAGACGTTGGAACCCCAGGAGGCGATCTTCAGTGCCTGGCGCTTCATATCGACGAGGTCGTCGGTGAACACCTCGAGCGAGATGGGCTTGGCCTTGACGGTCTGGAGGATGTCCTTGGAAAACGCCTCGTAGTCCTTGATCCCGGCCTTGTTCATCAGGGTCGGATTGGTGGTCAGGCCCTTGATGTAGGGTTTCGAATAAAGGTCGAGGATGCCGGCTTTGTCGGCGCCATCGGCGTAGAGTTGAATCTTCAGATCGTTGAGCGTCATGATGGGAAAGTTTCCAAAAAGTGAGGTTTCCGTCCTAGTGCTGGGCAAGGATAATTCCGGCGGCGGCGGCAAACGACTTCACGCAGAAATCCGGCGCGGCCTGCAGTTCCTCGGTGTAGCCGAAGTCGATGAATACGGTCCGCACGCCGGCGCGTTTGCCGCAATCGATGTCGCGCCAGCGATCGCCGACCATCCAGGAGCGGGCGAGGTCGAGGCCGAGGTCGCCCGCCGCGTCGAGCAGCATGCCGGGCTCGGGCTTGCGGCGACGGTCGTCGGGATGCGGGATGCCCTTGCCCGGGGCATAGCAAGCCTCGACGCGTGTGATCTCGGGGACGAGTTCCCGCAGTCGGGCGTGCATGGCCTCGACGACGGACTGCGCCTGGGTGCCGCGGCCGACGTCGGGCTGGTTGGTCGCGACCACCAGCACGTAGCCTGCCGCGTGCAGGGCACGGCAGGCGGCGGGCACGTCTTCGAACAGGCGAAAATCCTCCAGGCGGTCGGGCGGATAGGGCTTGCCCTCCCGCACGACCTGTCGGTTCAGCGTGCCATCGCGGTCGAGGAAAACCGCGGCCCGGCTCACGGCTTGGCGGCGACGACCGACTCCCACTTCGTCTGGTTGATCTTAACGTCGGGGTGCGAGACCCAGAGGTGCCAGACCACGGCCTGGAAGGCCTCGGAGTGGGGGGTGACGTTGTTGGCGTTGACGGTCGGGACGATCACGCAGGCGTCGGCGACCTTGGCGGTATAGCCGCCGTCCTTGCCGACGATGCCAATGACGCGGGCGCCGACCTGCTTGGCGAGCTGAAGGGCGGCGACGAGGTTGGGGGAGACGTTCTTCTCGAGGTTGCCGCCGCCGACGGAGAGGATGAGGAGGGCGTCCTTGCTGTTGAGGCGGGAGCCGCGGAGCCACTCGACGAAGACGCTGGCCCAGCCGTCGTCGTTGGTGCGGGCGGTGAGTTCGGAGACGTTGTCGGTCGGGGCGTAGACCTCGAGCCCGGCGATTTTGCGGAAGTCATTCACCGCGTGCGACGCGTTGGCGGCGCTGCCGCCGACGCCGAGGATGAAGAGCCGTCCGCCGCGCGTGCGGACGCCGACGAGCTCGCGGACGCATTTCTCGCAGTCGTCCGGGTTGAGCTTGGCGACGATCTCGGCGGTTTCCTTCAGGTGTTGGACAGAATAAGACATGAGGAGGGAGGGAGTTGGGGAATGAGGATGGAATTGAAAGTGACGCGGGGGCCTGTGGCTAGAGTTTTTCCGGCGGTGAGTCGGTCAACCACCCTGACTCAGTTCTTCTTTGACCGGAGGAGGATATCGAGCTCCTGCAGCCCAGCGTGGGAGCCGATCTCGTAGAAACGCTCGGGGATCTCGTAGCCGGCGAGTTGGCGTTCGGTGACGAGCTTCATCTGCACGGCGGCGAGGTCGACGATCTCGTTCCGCGGGAAACCGTCAAAGGCGGCGGCGCGGAAGAGTCCGAGGCCGTAGTCGATGTGGTGCATCTGCGGCACCTTGTTCTTCTTGTCGTAGACCTTGATCTCGCCGGCTTCGAACCAGACATTGCTGGCGTCGTACTTTTCGTGGTTCTCGTAGACGGTCATGAGCCCGAGCCGGCCGGACCGGAGGAAGAAGTCGCCCACGGCGCGGTAGTCGACCGGCAGGTAGCTGTCACCGTACAGCACGTAGAAGGCCTCCCCAAGCTTGGGCAGCGCCTGAATGAGGGCGCCGCCGGTGCCGAGCAGCTTCGGGCCGTCGAAGGAGTAATCGATCCTGATGCCGTGCTTCGAGCCGTCGCCGTAGAGTTCGACGATCTTCTCGCCGAGGTAGCCGACGCAAAGGACAACATGCTTCAGCCCGGCGGCCCTGAGCAGGCGGATCTGGTGGCTGACGAACGGCTCGCCCGCCGCCACGGTGAGCAGCTTTGGGACCTTTTCGGTGAGCGGGCGCAGGCGGGGGGGGAGGCTCCCGGCGGAGAGGGCGACGGGGCGGTGCGGGGCGGCGGGG
>OMJT01000041.1 GCA_900299415.1 Opitutales bacterium | reverse complement strand
GTGCTCTCCCATTCTACCCGTCCAGCGCGCCCAACCGGGCCCGCCGCTCCGCCCTCCCGCAATTGGGGGGGCTTGGGGCCCCCCCGCCCCGCGGGGCCCTGCGCGAGCGCGCCAGCCCCCCGCCGCTCCCGCCCCGACCCTCCCCCGCCCAGCCCGAGCTGATCGCCGTGATCCGCCAGCGCGACCAGCTTGAGCCCGCCTGGTCCGCCGGAATCCGCACGATCTACTGCGAACTCGAGAACCCGAAACACTACCGCGACACCGTGGTTCGCTTTCGCGAACTGCAGTCCGGAGAACGGAAGCCAGAGGACCGAGACCAGAAGATAGATGCCGGATCCGTTCTCCGGGCGCCGTCTTCTGACCTCGGTCCTCCGGCTTCCGGATCCATCTGGGTCGCGCCCCCCCGCATCTTCCTCCCCGGTGAGGAGTGGATCCTTGAGCAGGTCCGCTCGTGCGACGCCGACGGCTACCTGGTCCGCAATCCCGATCATCTCCGGTTCTTCGCCGGCGACCGCCGCCGGGGCGACTTCTCGCTCAACGTCGCCAATCCCTGGAGCGCCGCGTGGTTCATCGACCACCACGGGCTGGAGCGGGTCACGGCCAGCTACGACCTCAACACGGCGCAGCTCGAGGCGCTGCTCCGCGGCTCCCCGGCCGCGTGGTACGACATCACGCTGCACCAGCGGATGCCGATGTTTCACATGAACCACTGCGTGTTCTGCGCGTTCCTCTCGAGCGGGAAGGACTACCGCGATTGCGGCCGGCCCTGCGACCACCACGCCGTGGCACTGCGCGACCGCGTCGGTGCCGAACTGCCGCTCAAGGCCGACGCCGGCTGCCGCAACACCGTCTACAACAACCGCGCCCAGACCGGCGCTGAGTTCCTCGGGCCGCTGCTCGCGGCCGGCGCCCGGAGCTTCCGCGTGGAATTCGTCACCGAGTCCCCCGCCGAGGTCACCCGCACCCTTACCAGTTACCGCCGCCTCCTTACCGGCGAGCTCACCGGCACCGACCTCTGGCGCGAACTCAAGCTGATCAACCAGCTCGGCGTTACCCGCGGGCAGCTCGGGCGGTGAGGTAGCGCCGGCTTGCCTTCGGGCTGCCCGCTGCTCGTCTGAATCCATGCCCCCGAAATCGTCCGGCCATTCGCGGATCCATCCGGTCATTGACCAGACCCGGTTGCTCGCCCTGTTGGGCTACAACCTGAAGCGGGCGTCGCTGCGGATCTCGCGGGAGTACAGCAAGCCGATGAAACAGCTGGGGCTCCGGCCGGCGGAGTTCGCCACGCTAGTGCTGCTGCTGGACAACGGCGGGGCGAGCCAGAAGAGCGTAGCCCGCGCCCTCGCGATCGGCGCGCCCAACATGGCCATGCTGCTCGATCGGCTCGAGCGCCGGAAACTCGTGCAGCGCCTGCGGCATCCGCGCGATGAGCGGGCCCGGCAGCTCACGCTGACGCCGGCCGGCCGGGACACCGCCCTCCGCGGCTGCACCACAGTGGACCGCCACGAGAAGCGCGCCATCGCCATCCTGACGCCCGCTGAGCGCACGGAATTCATGCGCCTGCTGCACAAGCTCGTTGCGGAAGAAATCTAGGCCCCGGCCCGAAGGTGTGTGTCGAACCAAGCCCGGGCCCGCGGGGCATACTCCGGCGGCAGGCGGTGGCCGGCGTCGTACCAGACCAGCTCCTTCACGGGTGACGGGATGCCGGCGAAGAGTTCCGCGGCGTCCTGCTCCGTGTAGAACTCGTCCTGCCGGCCCATCAGCATGAGAAAGGGCGTCCGCGCGATCGCCCCGGCGAACGTCTGCGGCGCCATCGGGATCGAGATGATCTGCTTGAGCGCGCCGACCGGTGTAACTCCCGCCACGGCCACTCGCAGGCGCGGCTCCAGCGCGGCGAGCGCAAATGCCATCAGACCGCCGAGGCTAACGCCCAGCGCACCGATGCGGCTTGCGTCGATCTCCGACCGTGTGGCCAGGTAATCGAAGGCCCGCCGCTGCTCGATGGTGGAGGCCACCATCAGGTCGCGCCCGGCCGGACCGCCATCGGGTCCGGGCACGCCGGTCGCCAACACCCGCTCGCCGTGGCCGCGGGCATCGAGCGCGAGCACGGCGTAGCCGCCCGCCAGGAGTGAATCGGTCAGCGCGGCCGCCCGCGGGGCGAGATCGGCGCTAAACCAGATTTCCTTCGAACGGCCAACGCCGTGCATGAGCGAGACGACCGGCACCCGACCGGGCACGGCCCGGGGCAGAGCGAGCCAAGCCGGTACGAGGTCTCCGTGAGCACCCTCGAAGACGATCTTCTCCCGCGTGTGGCCGGCCGCCTCTTTTCGCTCACGGTTCTCAGCCCGCAGCGGTCGCGTCCTGTCGTACGCAAAGAATTGGGCCACAGCCTGGAACACCTCCGGGCCCGCGATCCGGACCGGGTTATCCCAGCCGGGCAGCGGGCGGCGGGACTCAGGCGCGGCACTCATGCCCCGAGCAATGCGGGGCCGGACCGGACGGTCAACCCGCAAGCCGCCGTTCGGCCTTGCCTGTTCGTTCTTCACTATAACTATCTCCGCCCGCCCCCACGGCGGCCGGACCCGGCTGCCTCACCACCCCGTCCGTTGCCCGAGGAGACATCCCCATGCCCGACAAGCGCGAACTCTACATCAACGGCCAGTGGACGCCCGCCCGGGACCGCAAGACCTTCCCGGTCCTGAACCCCGCCACGGGCGAGGTCTGGACCCAGGTCGCCGACGCCACCCGCCAGGATG
>OMJT01000040.1 GCA_900299415.1 Opitutales bacterium | reverse complement strand
GTCGAGTCCGGCCTGCGCGGCCTCGTCTGTTCGCCGCTCGAGCTCGCGCCCCTGCGTGCCGCCCTGCCGGCCGACGTGGCGCTCGTCACGCCCGGCATCCGCCCCCGCGAGGCGGGGCTCGACGACCAGACCCGCGTCATGACCCCTGGCGAGGCCGCCCGTGCCGGCTCCAGCTTCATCGTCGTCGGCCGCCCGATCTGGAAGGCGCCGGACCCGGTCGAGTCCGCGCGCACGATCCTGGCGGAGCTGCGGGCCTGAGTGGCGCGGCCGAGGGCGGAGGGCAGAGGGCAGAGGGCAGAAGACAGAGCGCCTGAACCGTCGCGGTGCAGCTTCGGTCTGTCCCGACTTCTGTCTTCCGTCTTCTGACTTCTGTCTTCTGACTTCTGTCCTCTCAGAAAATGAGCCGCACTGCCGCCATCCTCCTCGCCGCCGGGCAGGGCCGCCGCATGCAGGAAGCCGTGCCGGACAAGGTGCTGGCACCGCTTGCGGGACGACCGGTATTTGCGCACTCGGTGGGGGCGTTCATGACCAGTGGCGTGGCGGACTTCTATGTCGTCGTCTACCGCGATCAGCCACAAATGCTGCGCCTCTCGGCCTACTCGCCGACGCCCTCGGTGCACGTCCGCGGCGGCCGTGAGCGGCAGGATTCCGTGGCCAACGCACTCGCGGCGCTGCCGGCCGACATTGCCCACGTCTTCATCCACGACTGTGCCCGCCCGCTCGTCCGTCCGGAGCAACTCGTCGGCCTCCACAAGATCGTCCGCCGCGAGGGCGCCGTGGTGTTGGCCCACCGCGTGACCGACACGATCAAGGTCCATGCCGACTCCGCCCGCCTTCGCACCCTCGACCGCTCCCGCCTCTGGGCGATGGAGACTCCGCAGGTCTTCGAGCGTAGCCTGATCGCCAATGCCTACGCCAAGGTCCAGGACCGAGGCCTGCGGGTGACCGACGACGCCGCGGCCGTCGAGCTGCTGAATCACCCGGTCGCCCTCCTTGAGAACCCGCACCCGAACCCGAAACTCACCACGCCGGCGGACCTGCCGTACCTGGAGTTCTTGCTGGGCTTCAACCGGGCCTGAACGACCGGCGCCGATTTTTTTTGCGCCCTTGGCGGCTTTTTGCGGCCATGACGCCTGATGAAGCTCCGCATCGGCCACGGTTACGACATCCACCGGATTGTTCCCGGGCGGCCGCTGGTGCTCGGCGGCGTGAAGTTCGAGGCGGACTTCGGCCTCGAGGGGCATTCCGACGCCGACTGTGTGACCCACGCGATCTGCGATGCCATCCTGGGCGCGGCAGGGCTGCCCGACATCGGCCATTTCTTTCCCAATACCGACGCGGCTTACCGCAATATCGACTCGCAGGTGTTGCTCCAGCGGGTCGTCGCCGAGGTGGCCAAGCTCGGCTACGACCTTGTGAACATTGATGCGACCGTGATTGCTGAGAAACCGAAAATCTACCCGCGCCTCGCCGAGATGAAGGCAGCGCTGGCCCGCTCGACCCGCCTCGTGCCGGATGAGATCGGGCTCAAGGCCACGACCAACGAGGGCGTGGGCGACCTCGGCCGCGGTCTCGCGATCGCGGCTCATGCCGTGTGCCTGCTCAAGCGGAACTGACCGGAATTGATGACCAAGGCGCGATTCCCGGGATGGATTGTTATGGCCGTGGTATGCGGCTGGTTTGGCGGCTGCGGCCGGCACGAGACGCCGGTCGAAGCGGGCACCCGTACCCAGGTGCTGCACCGCGGGGTGGGGGAGGACCTGAAGGACCTCGACCCTCATCTCGCCACCAGTGCTGCGGCCTATCAGGTGCTCTCCGCGCTCTTCGAAGGGCTGGTCGCCGAGGATCCGGTCGACCTTCATCCCGTGCCGGGCGTGGCGGCGGGCTGGGATGTCACTGACGGTGGCCTGACCTACACTTTCCGCCTCCGACCCGAGGCACGCTGGTCGAATGGCGACCCGGTGACGTCGCAGGATTTCCTAAACTCGATCCGACGTGTCCTGACACCGGCCCTCGCCGCGCCCAACGCCACCACGCTCTACGTGCTCCGCGGCGCGGAAGATTATCACCAGGGGCGCGAGAGGGACTTCGCGAAGGTCGGCGTCGCCGCGCCCGATGCCCGGACGCTGCGGCTCACGCTCACGCATCCCGTCGCCTCGTTCCTGGCGCAACTTAACCAGATGGTGTGGCTCCCGGTGCACCTTGCCTCCCTGGAGAAGAACGGCTCCATCACCGACCGCGCCAACGCGTGGGCGCGTCCCGGTCGGCTGGTGGGCAATGGTCCGTTCAGGCTCGAGGCCTGGCTTAACGGCCAGGAAATCGTCGTGGCCAAGTCGGCCACCTACTGGGACGCCGCGGCCGTGCGATTGAACGGCATCCATTTCCATACCATCGAGGGCCCGGAGGTCGAGGAGCGCGCCTACCGCGCCGGGCAGCTGCACCTCACCGACGCGCTGCCGCCGGGCAAGATCGGCACCTACCAGCAGGAGATGCCGGGCCAGCTGCGGATCGACCCGCTGCTGAACACCTACTTTTACCGCCTCAACACCGCGAAGCCGGCATTGCGCGACGTCCGCGTGCGCCAGGCGCTCTCGCTGGGGCTCGACCGCACGGCAATCGTCGACCGCATCCTCCGCGGGGGCCAGCTCCCGGCCCGGGCCTTCACGCCGCCCGGCACCGCCGGCTACACGTTCCCGGCCACTGCGACCAATCACGCCGGCGAGGTGGCCGCCGCGCGCAAGCTCCTTGCCGAGGCGGGCTATCCCGAGGGCAAGGGCCTGCCGCCGGTCGAGCTGCTCTACAACACGTCGGAGAGCCACAAGCTCATCGCCGAGGCCATCCAGGAAATGTGGCGGCGTGACCTCGGCGTGGAGGTGCGCCTCGCCAACCAGGAGTTCAGCAGCACGCTCGAGGCCCGGCGCACCGGCGCCTACGAGATCCTCCGTTCCTCGTGGTCGGCCGACTATGCGGATCCGGCGTCGTTCCTCGACATCTTCCGGTCCGACAGCGGCAATAATTTCACCGGCTGGTCGAACCCGGCCTACGACACCGCCCTGACCGCGGCCTCCCGCGCCGCGACGGCGGCCGAGCGCAATGCCCTGTTCCGGCAGGCCGAGAGCCTCCTGCTCGACGCCGCCCCGATCATCCCGATCTACCATTATACCCATGTCTTCGTGATCCGTCCCGAGGTGAAAGGCTGGTTTCCGACCTTGCTCGACCATCACCCGTACAAGGCGGTTTGGCTGGAGGGGAAGTAGGGTCAGACCAAGGCAGATTGCCGCTTTTTTCTTCTTCCGGGCAGGCTCTCCGCTCTAGCTTGGCCCGTGCTCCGCTTCATCGCCCGCCGCCTGCTCGAGACGGTCCCGGTGCTCCTGATCATCGTCACCGCGACGTTCTTCATGATCCGGTTCGTGCCGGGCGGCCCCTTCACCTCCGAGAAGGCCGTGGCGCCCGAGGTCCTGCGGAACCTCCAGCGGGCCTACCACCTCGACGAGCCCCTCTGGCAGCAGTACACGACCTACCTCGGCCAGGTGCTGCACGGCGACCTCGGGCCGTCGTTCAAGTACCCCAACCGCACGGTCAATGAGATAATCGCTGACAAATTGCCCGTGTCCCTTGAGCTCGGCGGCCTCGCCCTGTTCATCGCGCTCACGCTCGGTCTGCCGCTCGGCGTTCTCGCGGCCGCCCGGCGCAACAGCTGGCTCGACTACCTAGCCTCGACGGTCGCCCTTGGCGGAGTGTGCGTGCCGACCTTTGTGCTCGGTCCTGTCCTGGTCCTGCTCCTCGCGATCAACCTGCACTGGTTCAACGCTTCCGGCTGGTACGGCCCGGCGGACCGCGTCCTGCCGGCGCTCACGCTAGGCTGCGTTTACGCGGCATACATCGCCCGACTCACCCGAGGCGGCATGCTTGAGGTGCTCGGACAGGACT
>OMJT01000039.1 GCA_900299415.1 Opitutales bacterium | reverse complement strand
AAGTGGATTACAGACGGGTGTTTTTCAACCCGCCCCGGGCCGGGGGGCTGTAGCGGGCCCGGGCGTTTCGCCGTCGCCCATTCCGACCCCGGGGGGGCCGCCCGCCTTGGGGGGGCCGCCCCCCCGGCCCCCGCCCCCCCCCCCCCCACGGCCGCCACCCCCGCCACCGCCACCGCCACCGCCCTGGCCACCGCCACGGCCACCGCCGCCGGCGATCTGGAAGGTCCAAGTACCGGACGGATTGGGAGCAGCCGCCGCGATCGCGGAAGCCGAAACGACGCAAACAGCGGCAACAGCCGCGAAGCAATTACGTAGGGATTTCATTAGTGTGTTGGGGTTCAGCAGGCCTTTGACGCTAAAGACGAGGGTTTAGGTTACACTGGCACGAGCTCCGGGCCGACTGTTGCGAGATGGAAACACTTGGGGGCGTGACAAAGCAAATCCCAAAGAGATAACCTTGTTAGCGTTACAGCATTGTCATGATTCGCCATTTTCGAACGCGCTGGCTGTTCCAGCTGGGAGCCATCTCGTTGGCAGCCAGCATGGCAGGATGCTCGGCGTTTGATATCAAGCAGGAGGTCCGGATCGATGCCATTGCCAGCACCAAGTCGGTCGCCCGGGGTGCCTCGTTCATTCTCAACGTGCGCAACCCGGCGCTGGCCAAGGAGGGGGCGACCTACAACCGGGCCCTCGCGGCGGTGTCGGCCGCCCTGGAGAGCAAGGGTCAGTTCCTCGCCCCGCCGCGGACCGACCCGCAGTACGTGGTGGAAATCGATTTCGGCGTGGGCAATGCGATCCAGCAGCCCAACTCCGGGCCGATCCAGGAGAAGTTCCTGAGCCTCTCGGCCCGCGACTATGTCCGCGGCGGCCGCGGCGAGGAACTCTGGAACATCAAGGTCAGCGTCACCGAGGCCGGCGCGACCCTCGACCATGCCCTTCCCCTGCTGGCCGTCGTGGCGCTGGACAACGCCGGGATCGACACCCGCGGCGAGACCACGATCGAGATCCCGCTGAAGTCACCGAGCGTGACGCGGATCCGCAACATCACCGAGGCGGCCCTGCAGGACGCCGCGGCCGAGGCGCGCTGAGCGCGGTCACTTCAGGATCTCGAACACGCTGGCGTGGTCGTCGGTCCAGACCAGCGGCGGCGCGTCGTCGTCGTCCGGCTCGGTCGCACCCTCGAGGAGCTTGGGGTTGGTGAGCAGCGTCTGGTTGTGTGACACCAGCAGCCAGGTCGAGCGGTACACCCACCAGTCCTTCGGGCTGTCATCGGAGATCGTGACGACGCCGAGGCCGAACTCGCGGGCGAGGCCCTCGACCACGGGACGGAGGTTGAGGTAGCGGTTGGAGATGTGGACGGCGATGACGCCGTTGTTGTCCATCAGCCCGAGGTAGATCTTGAACGCCTCGCGGGTGAGCAGGTGCACGGGGATGGCGTCGCTGCTGAAGGCGTCGAGCGCGAGCAGGTCGAACTTGGGGGCGTCCTTGCTGCCCGCCGCCGCGGCGATCTCGCGCTCCATCATGAGGCGGGCGTCGCCGAGGGCGATCTCCACCTTGGCGGGGGTACGCTTGAGGTAGGTGAACTCGCCGTCGTTGGAGAGGGCCACGACCGCGGGGTTGATGTCGTAGAACTTCAGCTGGTCGCCGGCGCGGCCGAACGAGGCGAGCGTGCCCGCGCCGAGCCCGACGAATCCGAGGCGCCGGGGGCGGTCCGCCGGCAGCAGGTCGATGGCGCGCCCCACCCCGCTGCTGGCCCCGTAATAGGTGGTGTGCCAGAGCTGCTGGTTGGGGGCCATGAATTGGAGGCCGTGGGTGGTGATGCCGTTGACGAGGAGCTTGTAGTGGTCGACTTCCTTCTCGGGGTTGTAGTCGTAGATCTTCAGCACCCCGTAGAAATTGCGGGAGGACCGGATCGCCTGGGCGCGGTCCCAGTTGCTCATCTGCCAGAGCAGCACGGTGCCGACGCCGAGCGCGATGACGCCGAGGTAGCCGCCCATGATCATTGTCCAGCGCCAGCGGAAGCGCCGCGCGCCGAGGTCGAAGAACAGGCCGACGAGGACGAGCGCGAGGAAGACCCCGGTGATCCAGAAGTCGCCGAGGTAGGTGGCGAGCTCATCGGCGAAGCTGAGGCCGTGGATCTGGGTCGAGCGGAGCCACGGCACGATCACCGCGAGCGAAAGCGTGGCGAGCGCGGCGGCGAGCATGGCGCCGGTGCTGCGGCCGCGCACGGCGAGGATGACCATAGCGATGACCACGAGCCACCAGCCGATCTGGATCTCGCGGTAGTCCTTGAAGACCGCGGGGGCCACGATGGCCACGAAGAAGCTGCCGAGCGCGCCGCCGGCCGAGATGTAGAGGTAGTAGGCGGTGAGATGCCGCGGGCCCGGGCGGAGCCGGAACAGTTCGCCGTGGCAAAGCATGCAGGCGAGGAAGAGCGCGCCGCCGTAGCCCGCGACCTGCTGGATGATCGGCGCGTTCACGCCGGCGATGAGCAGCTCGGCCACCACGCCCACCGCGAGCATCGTCATGCCGAAGTACGGCACGCGCTCGTACCAGCGCTCGTGGTCGAAGCACACGATGAAGCTCATCAGGTAGAGCGCGAGCGGCAGCACCCAGAGGAACGGGATGACCGCCACTTCCTGGGTGAGCTTGTTGGTGGTCGCGACGAGGAGGATCGACGCCACCATGGGCAGGAAGATCCAGAGCAGCTTGTCGGACAGCGCCACCGCCGGCTCCGGCAGCGGCACCGCGAGGCCGGCCTCACCGACGGGCGTCGCCGCCGCGGCCGCCGGGCCGGCGGACTTGCGGTAGACCTGCAGGGCGCACCAGGCGCACGCGGAGGCAAAGATGGCGAGCCCGACGGTCCACTGCAGCGCCATCGTCTGGCGGGTGAAGTGCGGCTCGAAGTAAACCGGGAACGAGAGCAGCGCGAGGAGCGAGCCCACGTTGGACAAGGCGTAGAGCCGGTACGGCGAGACCCCCGGGCGCACCTGGCCGAACCAGCTCTGGAGCAACGGGCCGGTGGCGGAGAGCACGAGGTACGGCAGCCCCACGGTGGCCGAAAGCAGGAGCAGCACGCGGACGGTCGGGTTGCCGTCGAGGTGGGCCTTCCAGCTCTCCGACGGCGTGATCGGCATCAGCGCCAGGGCCACGACCAGCAGGATGAGGTGCAGCAGGGCCTGGGTCTTGGGCTTGAGGCGGGTGGTCGAGAAGTGCGCGTAGGCATAGCCGCCCAGCAGCAGCGTCTGGAAAAACAGCATGCAGGTGGTCCAAACGTTCGGGCTGCCGCCGAACCAAGGGAGGATGTACTTCCCGATGAGGGGCTGGACCTGGAAGAGCAGGAACGCTCCGGTGAAGATCGTCAGGGCAAACGAAAGCATGGACGCGGGGCCTGGGGGGTGAGGGGTACGGGGATAAGCGGCCAGATGTGGGTCTGGCGCAACAAAAACTCGGGTAACAGGCAGTTGCGCGGGAATTGAGGGGGCGGGGCCGGTGGGGATGCCCGGTTAGATGCCGGCGGGAGGCAAAATGTGACCAGACTCCGGACCTCGATTTGCAAAGCGTTGGTCAACAAACCCTAAAATCGATTACACCTCATCCTCCCGGGGTTTGGTGACATTACAGCGACGACCAGGCAAACGGAGCCATTTTTATGCTGTAACCCCTGCTCGATAAGGATTTCTGCAAGAAAAACAAAAACCGCTCAGTCCTTGCGTTTCCTGGCGAGGTGCATTCTCGTCATGTCCGACGAAGCTGGGCGTTAAGCTCAGCTTCCGCCGGATAGGTTGATTGAAAACTGCTCAATTCCCCTTGCGGGGAGGAGAGCCTTAAATGAACCGCCCAAAAGGCGGAACAGAAAGGAGACGAAAGTCTATGACGACGCTCGCCTTCACTGTCATGTGGGTCGCGGTCGCGGTGACGTATGTCCTCGCTGCCCGTGATTACCTGACGGAATAAAAAGAAAACAACGCCGCCCCGGGGGAAACCCCGGGGCGGTTTTTTTTGGCGATCGGAGAATTCACGGACTGCCGTTAGCGGACTAGGGCACCGCGTTATTTTTTGCGGCCGAAGCATCGCCTAGATCTAGCATCTACGAGGTTACCGACTCTAAAGTCGTCTCTGACACCAAGCCACCACAGCGACCTTCTGCCTCGGCAATTTACTCCAGGCTTGCGCAACGGCACGGCCCGTGGGCCCACATGAGCGGGTAATCAGCCTCTGATTTCGCCAACCCCACCCGTCACTTCGCGAGCCCCGGTTCCACCGGGCGGAAGACGGTGGCGTCGCGGGGCTGCGGGGTGATCCGCACGGCCTCCATTTTCACGCCGTCGCTGGTCTCGATCAGGAGGGGCAGGCCTTCGGTCTCACGCAGGAGGTTGCCGATGGCCCCGGTGGCGAACTTCAGCTGGTAGAATGGGGCGAGGTTCACATCGAGGTCGCGGGTCGTCCAGATCGACGTCGTGATCAGCGCGCCGCCGTCCCGGCCGGCCGGCTCCACGACGATCTGGTAGCGCACGCACTCGTGGCCGAGGATCACGCGGCGGTCCTTCGTGATCCCGCCGCGGTAGATCACCGGGTCGAGGGGATCGATCTCCGCCGCGGCCGGCAGCGGGACGAAGCCGGGGCGGTTGGTGCGCCACTCCGTGAGAGACTTGGGATCCGGGGACAGTAGCACCACGCGAAAGCGGGCCCAGTCGACCGTAAGCCGGCTCGCCCCCGACCGGGCCTCCAGCACCGCCGTCTGCGGGGCGCGGTCGGGTTGGCCGTCGAGATACGCGACCGCCTTCCGTTGCTGGGTGCGAAGGGCGGCATCCTTGGTTTCCTCGCTGAGCCGGATGCGGTAGGCCCGGAATTCACCCTGGCCGGTCCCGGCGCTGGGATTGCTCATCAGAGAACTCGACTGCTGCTGCGCGATTTCCGCCAGCTGCCGCTCGGCCTGCCGCTTCTCCTCGGCGCGAACGGCACTGGCCACCACCTGGCGGTCGTAGCGGTCGGCATCCTTCGGCATGCCGATGGCGCGGGCCCGCTCGACGGTGATAAGCGGCCGTTCCCCGATCGCCCACTCGATCGCGCCCTCGAAGGGCGCGGCGGACAGCGGGGCGCACAGGACCAGCAGCAGGGCGGGAAACCACTTCATGGCAGCGAGGGGGTCGCGCCAGCCAAGGCCGAACGACCGGCGCGATCAACCCGACAGTGGTAACGTGCTCCCGGCCCGGGCGCTCAGGCCTCGCGCCCGAGCTGCCGTCGCAACTGCGCCCGGGCCCGGTAGAGCCGGGACTCGACGGCCTTCGCGGTGCCGCCGGTCGCCGCGGAGATGTCGGCGTGGGAGAGCTGCTCGTACTCGGCGAGGACGAGCGCCTCGCGAAGGTCGGGCGGGAGCGCCGCCACGGCCCGCTGCACGGTCTCGGCGAGCTCGCGCCGCTCCAGCGCGGCGCCCGCAGTTGGACCGCCGCCCGGGAGATCGCGGCCCGCCTCGGCCCAGGCGTCCAGCGACACCACCGGCCGGCGCCGCCACCAGCGGAGGCGCTGGCGGGCGAGGTTGACGGCGATGGCAAAGACCCAGGGACGAAACTCGGCGCCTGGGCGGTATTTTTCCCGCTGCTGCCAGACGCGCACGAAGGTGTCCTGCGCCAGCTCCTCCGCCTCGGCGGCATTGAGCACGAGGCGCCCGAGCAGGCCCTTCACCGGCAATTCCCAACGCTCCAGCAACCGGCCGAACGCCGCCTCGTCGCCGGACTGCACCCGGCCCATGAGCTCGGCGTCCTCGCTCAAGGGGTGCCGCGCGTATTCGGCGCGTTCTGGTGGGCGTACTGGTCGATGCGGGGGAGCACTTCCTGCAGGTAGCGCGGGCCCTCGGCGGGGGACATCAGCGCGGCGACCTGGTTGAAGTGCCCGCGCATCGCGTCGGTGCAGGTCTTTTCCAGGGCCGTGACCTCCGCCGCGGGCGCGGCGCGCTTCCGGGCGGCGAGGATGGCGGCGCAGTGGTCGGCGCAGACCACGGCGTACTCGTTCTGGAGCCCCGTGATGGCGGCCTCCTGGGCGGCGGTGAGGTGGTACTCGGAGCGCAGCCAGGCCATGGCATCCTGCGCTCGGGCCGCGCGGCTCAGCTCGTAATCGCGCTGCGAGAAATAAAACCCGGCGGCGGCCGCGCCGGCGACGACGAGGGCGAGCAGCGCGGTGTACAGGAGGTTCCTCATGGCGCGGTCAGGCTGCGCGCATCGAGTGCCCGCACGTAGGACTCGGCCAGCTCGTCGCGGTCGGCCGCGGCCCGCGCGCGGGCCTGGGCGTGGCCGAGCCAGCCGCCGGCGACGAGAGCCAGGACACAGGCCGCGGCCACGGGCCCGGCATGGCGGCGCAGGTAGACGCCCCACGGGAGACCGCCGGGGGCGGCGAGGCGGGCCCGGACGGCACCCCGAAAGCCGGGGTCGCGCGTCGGTTCCAGCCGCCAGGCCGCCAGGGCCGGGGCGAGGGACGCATCGGAGTCGGGAGAAGGCATGTTGGGCTTCATGCCTATCTATATCCCCGGGGTCGGAAAATCCCGCGAAAAATCTGTCGATCCATGTTTAACCACGGATTTCACGGATTGCACGGATTCCAGACCCCCAATCCGTGGTTAAAAATTCCGAGGGATTTCGCCGGGAGCGGGATATATCGCTCAACCACCCTCCAACCCACATGAAACTCACCACCCTGCCCCGCCTCGCCCTCGTCCTCGCCTCCTTCGCCCTGCTCGGCCTCGCCACCGGATGCGGCAAATCCGAAACCCCCGCCCCGGCGAAGACCACCGCCGCGCCCGCCGCCGGCGGCGGCCAGCTGCTCGCCGCGAAGACCGCGGCCACTCCCGACTGGCTGGCGAAGGAGATCGCCGCCTACCCGCTCACGACCTGCACCGTCTCGGGCGACAAGCTCGGCGGCTCGATGGGCCCGGCCCAGGACTACGTCTGGCGCGTCGCCGGCCAGCCCGACCGCCTCGTGCGGTTCTGCTGCAACGACTGCCTCGATGACTTCCAGAAGACGCCGGCGAAGTTCCTCGCGATGATCGATACGGCGAAGGCGAAGAAATAACCGTCCGCCTTTCCCGATGTCCAAGCCCACCCTGCTACTCGCCGGCCTCCTCGCGGCCGCCGCCGTCGGCGGCGGCGCGTACTTCGCGCTCAACCGCGGGGACGGCCACGACCACGCGGCCGCGGCGGCGGGACAGGTGTACGTCTGCCCGATGCATCCGTGGATCAAGGCGGACCATCCCGACAAGTGCACAATCTGCGGCATGAGCCTCGTGGCCCGCAGCGCGGGCGACGCCGCGGCGCTCCCGGCCGGCACGATCGCGCTGAGCCCGTCGCAGATCACCACGATCGGCGTGGCCACCACCACGGTCACCCGCCAGCCGCTGGTGCGCACGCTCCGGGTGTCGGGCCGGGTCGAGGACGACATCACCCGCCACCGGGTGCTGGCGGCCCGGGTCCCGGGCCGGATCGAGAAGCTCAACATCAACTTCACCGGCCAGGCGGTGGTGAAGGGCGAGGCGATCGCCACGATCTACAGCGCGGAGATGCTCACGGCGCAACGGACCTACGTCGAACACCTCGGCGCGGGCAAGGCGTTCCCCGCCTCGGAGATCGCCGGCGTGCGCGAGAAGCTCCTGGTGCTCGGCCTCACGGCCGAGGACATCGCCGACCTCGAAAAGGAGCGGCAGCCCTCGGCCACCGTCGTGGTCCGGGCGCCGTCCGACGGCACCGTGATCGACCGCTTCGCCTACGAGGGCCAGTACGTCGCGGCGGGCGACCGGATCGTGGAGACGGGCGACTTCACGAAGATGTGGTTCCTGTTCGATGTCTATGAGCCCGACATGGCCCTGCTCCAAGTCGGACAGTTGGTGGATGTGACCACCGACGCGATCCCGGGCGAGATCCTCACCGAGCCGATCTCGTTCATCGACCCGAACTTCAACGAGGCCACGCGCTCGACCAAGGCCCGCGTGCAGCTGAACGACATCCATTTCCAAGTCGACGACCAGCACCTCTACATGCCGCACCGCGTCGTGGCCACGGGCCGCGTGCGCCTGCCGGCGCCGGTGGTCCTCGCCCTGCCGAAGACGGCCATCCTGGACTCGGGTTCCGGCCCGGTCGCCTACGTGGAGCTCGGCGGCGGCGGCTACGAGCGCCGGAAGCTCGTCCTCGCGCGCCGGGGCGACGACCTCGTGGAGGTCCTCGCGGGCGTCGCCGTGGGCGACAAGGTCGTGACGCGCGCCGCCCTGCTTCTCGACGCCCAGGCGCAGTTCGAGGCGCCGGTCGCGGCGATGAATGGGCCATGATCAACCGCCTCATCCGCTGGTCGCTGGAAAACCGCCTGCTGGTGCTGGGGGCCACGCTGCTGCTGTTCGGCTGGGGCATCTTCGCGGTGCGGCGGGTGCCGGTGGATGCGATCCCGGACCTGAGCGAGAACCAGGTGATCGTCTTCGCCGACTGGGAAGGCCGCAGCCCGCGCGAGGTCGAGGACCAGGTGACCTACCCGCTCTCGGTCAACCTCCAGGGGCTCGCCGGCGTGCGCAGCGTGCGCGCCAGCTCGATGTTCGGGTTCTCGCTGCTGACGGTCATCTTCGACGACAAGGTCGACAACTACTTCGCCCGCACGCGGGTGCTGGAGCGGCTCAACTACCTGGGCAAGGTGCTGCCGGACGGCGTCACCCCGCGGCTCGGGCCCGACGCCACGGGCCTCGGGTGGGTCTTCCAGTACTACCTGAAGGACACCTCGGGGAAGGAGGACCTCGGCTCGCTGCGTGCGCTGCAGGACTACTTCATCCGCTACCAGCTCGCGGCCGTGCCGGGCGTGGCGGAGGTGGCCGGGATCGGCGGCTTCGTGCGCCAGTGGCAGGTCGAGGTGTCGGCGGCCAAGCTCCGCGCGCTCGGGCTCACGCTCGACAGCGTGCTGGACACGATCGCGCGCAACAACCTGAACGTCGGCGGCCGCACGCTCGAGGAGAACGGCATGGAGTTCATCGTCCGCGGCGTGGGACTGGTGCAGACGGCCGCGGACCTGGAGGGCATCGCCGTGGCCGTGCGCGACGGCGTGCCGGTGCGGGTGGCGGAAATCGCCACCGTGCAGGTCGGCGGCGACTACCGCCGGGGCGCGCTCGACGTCGACGGCCACGAGGTGGTCGGCGGCACCGTGGTGATGCGCTCGGGCGAGAACGCCTGGCAGGTGATCCAGGACGTGAAGGCGAAGATCGCGCAGATCGCGCCGGGCCTGCCGGCGGGCGTGACGATCGAGCCGTTCTACGACCGGAGCGACCTGATCGGCCGCGCGATCGACACGCTCAAGCACACGCTCTGGGAGGCGGTGATCCTGGTGACGCTGATGCACGTGATCTTCCTGTT
>OMJT01000038.1 GCA_900299415.1 Opitutales bacterium | reverse complement strand
TCGCCTGGGTCCCGGGCGGGTTCAAGAATTACTACGCCGTCTAGGCCCTGCCCAATCCTCACATCCTGCAGCTACTCCGCGAGGAGGGCATGGGCGGCGACTGCTCGTCGCTGGCCGAACTCCAGCTCTGCACCGCCGCCGGGATCACCGGCGCCGACATCATCTTCACCTCCAACGACACCCCGGCTTACGAGTACAAGAAAGCCGCCGAGCTCGGCGCGCTGATCAACCTCGATGACATCAGCCATCTCGGCTTCCTCGAGCGGACGCTCGGAGGAAAGCTGCCGGAGTTCCTCTGTTTCCGCTACAACCCCGGCACCGCCAAGACCGGCAACGCCATCATCGGCAAGCCCGAGGAGGCCAAGTACGGCTTCACCCGCGAGCAGCTCTTCGCGGGCTACGAAGCCGCCCGGGCCCGCGGCGTGAAGCGCTTCGGCCTGCACACCATGGTCGCATCCAACGAGACCAACCCGGACTACTTCGTCGAGACCGCCCGCATGCTGTTCGAACTCGTCGTCGAGATCCATCGCCGGCTCGGGATCCGGATCGATTTCGTGAACCTCGGCGGCGGCATCGGCATCCCCTACCGGCCCGAGCAGACCGCCGTCGACCTGGCCGCGCTGGGCCAGCGGATCCGGCAGACCTACGAGGAGATCGTCGTCGCCGCCGGGCTCTCCCCGGTCCGCATCGCGATGGAATGCGGCCGGATGGTCACCGGCCCGTACGGCTACCTCGTCTCCCGCGTGCTCCACAAGAAGGCGATCTACAAGGACTACGTGGGGCTCGACGCCTGCATGGCCAACCTCATGCGCCCGGGCATGTACGGCTCGTACCACCACATCAGCGTCCCGGCCCGCGCCGGCGGCCCGGAAAAGACCTACGATGTCACCGGCTCGCTCTGCGAGAACAACGACAAGTTCGCGATCGACCGCCGCATCCCCGACCCGCAGATCGGCGACCTCGCGGTCATCCACGACACCGGCGCCCACGGCCATGCCATGGGCTTCAACTACAACGGCAAGCTCCGCTCCGCCGAGGTGCTCTGGACGGGCGGGACCGCCTTCCGCGTCATCCGGCGCGCCGAGACGCTGCAGGACCACTTCGCCACGCTCGATTATCCCGGCCTGCGCTGAGCCGGCCGCATGCACCTCCTGGTCACCAACGACGACGGCATCGACAGCGTCCTGCTCCACGAGCTGGTGCGCGCGCTCGGCGCCGCCGGCCACCGGCTGTCAGTCGTGGCGCCGGCGCGCGAACAGAGCTGGATCGGCGCCGCGAAGTCGCGCCACCGGCCCGTCGCGTCGGCGCGCGCCGACCGCGGCCTCGGCTGCCCGACCTGGATCGTCGACGGCACGCCGAGCGACTGCGTGAACATCGCCCTCGCCCAACTGCTGCCGTCCGAGGCCGGGATCGAGGCGGTCGTCTCCGGCATCAACACCGGCCGCAACACCTCCATCGGCTTCATCCTCGCCAGCGGCACGATCGGCGGCGCGTGGGAGGGCGCGCTGCACGGGCTGCCCGCGATCGCCCTTTCGCAGGAGCTGACCCCGCCCGGGTTCCAGGCGCTGAAGCAGCCCGCGTCCGCGATGACCCCGGAGGTGGCGGCCACCGTCGCCGCCACCACCGGACACGCCGTGCGCCTGACGGACGCACTCCTGAGTCCCGACCACCGCCAGCCCTTCACCGTGCACAGCGTGAACTTCCCTTTTCCCTGCCGGCCCGACAGCCCCGTGCGCCGCACCGTGCCGGCCCGCATCTCCGGCACCGGCATGTTCGGACCCGCCGATGCCGACGGCCTGCACCGCTTCACCTACAATCACGGCCAAGACCTTTCCCCCGCCGACCTGCCCACCGACCGCGCCGCCCTTGCCGCCGGCGAGATCAGCCACACCGTGCTGGATTACACGCGACTGGGTCATTGAACCACCGCCATGGCTCCCCCGTTCCAGCCCCAGCCGCCGCAATCCACTCCAGATGGGGCGGGCGGCGGGCACTCCTTCCCCCTGAGGAAGCTCACCTTTCACGCGATGGCCACGGCCTGCGAGGTGCAGTACGTGGCTCCGGCCGGCGAGGCCCAAGCCCTGGCCTTCGAGCGCGCGGCGGTGGCCTGGGTGCAGGCCTTTGAGGCAAAATACTCCCGTTTCCGGCCCACCAGCCTGCTCAGCCGGATCAATGCCGCCGCCGGCCGGGACTGGGTGGCGGTGGATCCGGAGATGGAGGCCATGCTGGATCTTTGCCAGACCCTGTATTTCATGACCCAGGGTGTGCTCGACCCCACGGCGCTGCCGGTCCTGCGTCTCTGGAATTGGAAGCAGGAAACTCCCGTCCTGCCCTCGGCCACGCAAGTGACGGAGGCTCTGTCACTCGTGGGCTGGGCCAAGGTGAAACGCAAACCCGGCCGGGTTTTCCTGCCGATGGCGGGCATGGCGCTCGACTTTGGCGGGTTCGGGAAGGAGTACGCCGTGGACATGGTGGCGCGGCTGGCAACGGAACATGGTTTGTCAGCGGTCCTGGTGGATTTTGGCCACGACCTGCGTGCGCTCGGCGTGCCTCCGGGGCGGCCGGCCTGGCACGTTGGGCTGGAGGATCCCTTCCATCCCGGCAGTTGCCGGGAAAGTGTCGGACTCAGCGGTCAGGGCATTGCCTCGTCCGGCGACTATCAACGATCGTTTGTCGCCGATGGCCGGCGCTACGGGCACATCATCGACCCGCGCACGGGAAGACCGGTGGCGAACGGGTGCATCCAGGCCACCGTGATCGCCGGGACCTGTCTCCAGGCGGGCGTGCTCTCGACGACCGCCTTTGTCCTGGGGATTCCACGGGGTCTCGAATTCATCCAGTCCTGCCCCGGCGCCGAGGGCCTGCTGGTGGCGGAAAGGTCCCGCGGCCAGACCCGGGGATTCTACCAATATCTGGCCATGGTCTAACCTGCGTGTTTCACGGACCATGAATGCCGGGCGGGCCGACCCTGCCAACGCTGACCCGACTCGGCCGGCGGCGCAGGCAGGCGGAAATCTCTCCGACCACTTTTCCAATTCGGGAAATTTCCGGGCTAGCTTGGAGTGGGTGCCGGTAACCAGTGAGTTGCCACTGCAATCTTGATCCAGGGCTCCAATCCGGGATAACTGGATCCGTCCGCGGCATCGCCTCCGCCTTCGTGTCCATGTTGAAAGCCCTCTCCCCTTTCCTCATCCGGTGCCACCGCCTCAGCCTCCCGATGGTGTTCCTGGCGGCCATCCTGCAACGTCTGCCCGTCCCGCGTCTCCTGAGCTTGGCCGGACAAATCCTCCCTCACCCGGCCGCCGGCACCCTGCTGCGATCATCCTTGCTCGCCGGGGTGCTGGGTGCGCTGCACTCCCGGGCCGGGGCCACCACCTTCGTCCAAAGCCCGGGCAACCCGGTCAACGGCACCGTGGGGACCGCGATGTCGGTCGCCTTCACCTACACGGGTACCCCGACTTCCCCGGCGTTGTTTACCTTCACCGGGACGCTTCCCCCGGGGCTGAGTTTCGTGCCGACTCCCCTGGGAAACACCATTCAGTCGGGCACGCCGGCGATCACCGGAACCCCCACCACGCCCGGCAGCTACACGGTTCGGGTGCAGGGCTTCAGCGGCGAGGGACACACCAACAACGTCCTCAACGCGATAAATTTTGTCATCTCTGCCGCCCGCACCGGGCCGCCCCCGACGATCACGGGCCATCCGTTGAGCGTGACGGTGGTGGCCGGCCAGCGGGTCGCCTTGCTCGCCTCCGCCACGGCTGTGGGGGCAATGACCTATCAGTGGTCCAAGGCCGGGAGCGGTCCCATCCCCGGCGCGATCAATCCGCTGCTGGTTTTGTCGGGCGTCACGAGCGCCGATGCCGGTGACTATTCCTGCGCGATAAGTTCGGCCGGCGCCACGACCACGACCAATGCCGGCAGGGTCACCGTGCTGGCCTCTTCCCCGTCGCCCGGTTATATCCGCGCCTTGTCCCTCCGCGGCAATGTGGGCTCCGGGGCCGATGTCTTTGTCATCGGCTTTGTCCTCGAGGGCGCGGGTGGACGAGTCCTGGTGAAGTCGATCGGCCCGGGGCTCGCCGCCCTCGGCGTCCCCGGGGCGATGGTCGACCCGAGGCTCGATCTGACCGTGGCCGGCTCCAACCTGGCGCTCGGCGGCAATGACAACTGGGGGGGCGCCGCCGATCTCATCTCGGCGAACGTCGAGACCGCGGCGTTCCCCTTGGCCGATCCCGCGAGCCGGGATGCCGCCCTCCTGCGCACCCTGCCCAACGGCGTCTATCTCGCGACCGCGAGCGGAGTCGCCAACACCACCGGGGTTTCGTTGGTTGAATTCTACGGGTTGGACAACCCGGCCAACCTCTACGCGCTGTCCCTCCGCGGCCGGATCGGCACGGGCGCAGATATTTTTGTCGCCGGCTTCGTCATCGCGGGATCAACCGCCAAGACCGTGCTGATCAAGGTGGTCGGCCCGGGGATCGCCGCCCTGGGCGTCCCCGGGGCGATGGCGGACCCGCAGCTCGAGCTCACCGCAGCGGGCAGCAATGCGTTTCTGGGCGGCAACGACAACTGGGGCGGCACGGCGGACCTCACCGCGGCCAACATCGCGGCCAGCGCCTTTCCGTTGACCGATCCTGGCAGCAAGGATGCGATGCTGCTGATCACCCTTCCGCCGGGGGTCTATCTCGCCACCGCTCGCGGCGCGGCCGAGACCACCGGTGTCGCCCTGCTCGAATTCTACGGGCAGTAACGCCCCATGACCCAGCCCCTCCGACCTTCCCTGAAATCGCTGCTGGCCGTGCTTGCCCTCGTCGCTGGCACCGCGCGGACCGGGCGTGGCGAGGCCACCGTGGCCTACAAGTACGAAGACTACCAGGAGTCGGGTGGGCGCATAGGCGTCCGGACCCAGGGCGCACTCGTCGAGGGCACCATCGGCACCGTGACGACCGTCCGGGTGAACGGCGTGATCGACGCCATCGCCGGGGCCACGCCCAATGGCCAGCGGGCTCCGGCCGGTTCCGACCAAGTCGTGCTCACCTCAATCACGGAACGCCGCAAGGCCTGGAACACGGAGATCGCGCGGCAGTTTCCGCGCCTCAATGTCACGCTCGGCGCCGCCAACAGCCGCGAGGGTGACTATGTCTCCACGGCCTTCTCGCTCAACACGGTGACGGACTTCAACCAGAAGAACACCGCCCTGCTCGCGGGAGCGGCCGTGACGACGGATGACATCAAGGCCTTCTACCGGTTTCCCTCGCCCGTGCTGGGCAAGCGCACCCTTGATTTCATCCTCGGTGCCACCCAAGTACTCGATCCGCGCACCTCCGTCTCCGTCAACGTCACGTTCAGCCGGGCCTATGGCTATCTCAACGATCAGTACAAGCTGGTGCAGAAATCTACCGAGATCGTGCCCGGGGTCTTCCTACCCCTCACGTTTCCCGAGAACCGGCCCGACCGGCGCGTGAAATGGATCACGCTCGCCACCCTCAACCGCGCCTTCCCGGACGCCAGGGCGGCGCTCGAGGGGTCCTACCGTTTTTTTCGCGACGATTTCGGGATTGTCTCGCACACCCTGGGCCTCACCTGGCTGCAGCGGGTCGGCTCGCGAGTCACACTGGAGCCGCACGTCCGCTGGTATCGGCAGGATGCGGCCCACTTCTATTACTATAACCTCGACCAGACTCCCGTCGTCCCGGTCTTCGGCGCCCCCCGCCCGCAGGGGCCGTTCTATTCCTCGGACTACCGCCTCTCCGCCCTGGACAGCCTGACCCTCGGCCTGAAGGCCAGCTGGAAGGTGTCCGACAAACTGGAGATCAATGCCGCCTGGAAGGTCTACGACCTGCAGGGGCGCGACGGCACGACCCCGGCCAGCGCCTACAGCCGGGCGGTCATCACGAGCGTGGGTCTGAAGTTCTCCTGGTAAACCCCACACCCCGCCATCCGCATCCGCACACCCCGGCCATGAAGTGCAAACCCAAGCTCGGTGCCCTCGTCCTTTTCGGCGTCGTCCTTTGCGCCGGCGCGCGGGCGGATGTGCGGATCGGCGCCCGGTTTCCCACGCTGGAGACCGCCGCGTTCACGGGTGGCCTGCCCGCCACCGCCGGCAAGATCGTGCTCGTGGATTTCTGGGCCTCCTGGTGCGCGCCCTGCCGGGATTCCTTCCCCTTTTTCACCCGGCTGCAACAGGACTACGGGGCGCGCGGCTTCATCGTTGTGGCCATCAGCGTGGACGAGAAGGCAGCCGACTTCGAAGGCTTCGTGAAGCGGTTCAAGCCAGGCTTCGCCACCGGTCGCGACCATGAGCAACGACTGGTCCGGGAGGTCAAGGTGCCGGCCATTCCCACCAGTTACCTCATCGACCGTGCCGGCCGGCTGCGCAGCATCCACGAGGGCTTCCGGGGCAAACCCACCGAAACCGCCCTGCGGAAGACGATTGAAGCCCTGCTCGCCGAAAGGAACTGACATGAAACCAGCATTCCGCCCCGCCGTCGCCATCCTGGCCGCTCTCCTCCTCGGGGGTTGTGCGAGTTTCCACCCCGTCCGCGTCCAACCCTGGGAACGGGCGAAACTCGCCGACGAGCTGATGAATCCCCGGCGCGCCCCACTGGACACCGCCTTCGCCGAGCACATCCTCCTCTCCCGCGAGGGGTCGGCTGGCGGAGCGGGCGTCGGCGGCAGCGGCTGCGGCTGCAATTGATCTCCGGCCCCGCCGCCGGACACATCAGCCCCACCGGGCTGGATGACGCGCGGCTCGGGCACCGATCCCTCAGGGGATCACATTCGACCGCACCACGATCCCGTCCTTGAACATCACCTCGCCCGCGTCCTCGCCCTCCGATCCCATGACGCCGGCACTGGTGCCGACCTGCATGTTGCCGAGCGTGGTACCGACCTGCAGGTTGGGGCCGTGGCCCTCCGAGGCACCATGGCGGTAGACCCAGACTTCCTCGCCGGGATTGCTGCCCGCGAGCACCTGCGCGGGCTTGCCCAGCGCCACGCGGACCATGTCCGGGTTCATGCCAGGAATGGCCCGCTGCGAGAGCACGGCCTCCTTGATCTCCGACGGCCAGGTATCGTAGAGCGCGCGGTTCGCGTTCACCCGCGACATCGGGCCCGACGAGGCGCAGCCGGCGGCGCAAAGGACCAGGAGGCTGGCGAACAACGAGGGGAATTTCATGGCGCCAAAATGCATGATTGCCCAGCGGGGTCAAAGCCCGGACGGTAACTTCCGTTTGCATCCTTGCCGCGGCCGCATCCCCTGACGACGTCCCTGCCATGATCGAGGTCTCCCATCTCACCCGCGTCTTTCGCACCTACAAGAAGCAGCCCGGCTTCCTCGGCGGCGTGCGCGGGCTCTTCCGGCGGGACTTCGAGGAGACGCGCGCCGCGGATGATATCAGCTTCAGCATCGCCGAGGGCGAGTTCGTGGGGTTCCTCGGGCCGAACGGCGCCGGCAAGACCACCACGCTGAAGATGCTCTCCGGCCTGATCCACCCGACGAGCGGCACGGCGAGCGTCGCCGGGTTCGACCCCACCCGCCGCGAGAACGCCTACCGGCGCATCTTCGCCCTCGTGCTCGGCCAGAAGAACCAGCTCTGGTGGGACCTTCCCGCGATCGAGTCCTTCGTCCTGCTGCGGCACATCTACGGCCTGCCCGCGGCGGACTACCAGCAGGCGCTCGACGAGCTGGTCGACCTCCTCGACGTCCGCGCCAAGCTCAACGTCCAGGTCCGCGAGCTCTCGCTCGGCGAGCGCATGAAGATGGAACTCATCGCCGCCCTGCTCCACCGGCCCCGCGTACTCTTCCTTGACGAGCCGACCATCGGGCTCGACGTCGTTTCGCAGAAGGCCGTGCGCCAGTTCCTCCGCGAGTACAACCGCAAGCACCGCGTCACCATCCTCCTGACCAGCCACTACATGGCCGACATCAAGGAGCTCTGCGAGCGGGTGATCGTCATCCACAAGGGCCGCAAGATCTACGACGGCGCGCTCGACCGGCTCGAGGCTGGCTCGGGCAGCCGCCAGAAGATCGTCACCTTCATGCCGGCGGCCGGCGGGGACGCGGCCGGACTCGCCGCGTTTCCTGACGACTGGAAATCCCGCCACGGCAAGACTACCCGCGCGCCCGACGGCAAGTTCACCCTCTGCGTGCCGGGCGAGAACATCGGCGCCGTCTCGGCCGAGATCCTCGCGGCCGGCCCGGTGGCGGACATCACGATCGAGGATGTGCCCCTCGAGGACATCATCGCGGAGCTGTTCCAGTCCACCTGAAGGATCCCGCCGCTCCCGATCCCGGCGGCCGCGGAGTGACCGCCCTAACGGTCTCCCGTCAGCTCCCGCACCAACGAGGCGCACGTCACGCCCGCCTTCCGCGACGCGGACCGGAGTGCAGACCGGGTCGGCCGGGCCGAGACGGTCACCGCCCCCACCACCGCCCGCGGCGCGATGCGCTCGAGGCGGCGACCCTCCGGGAAACTCCGCTCCTTGCGCCGCAGGCGCAGCTCGTGCAGGAGACGCAGGTTGGCCTCGACGAGGCCGAGGTGCAACATGCGCTGGGCGGCGACGAGTTCGCGGCGGGCCAGCTTGCGCTCGAGCCAGCGCTGGTCGCAACGGAAGCAAGCGGCGAGGTTACGCACGGCGGCATCGTCCAGGCGGGGATCCGGCACCTCCGCCACCACTCGCCTGAAAAGCGCCGCCCAGCGGCGCGATCCGTGTAGAAACCGGCAGCCCGGGCGGATCACCACCGCCAAGTCTTGCAGGGCCAGTCGCACCGGCCCGGGCCGGAGGTGCTCGCCAGCGCCGGCAGGCCGCCGCCAGCGGCTGCAGCTGCTGCGTGGGGATGATTACCAGATCGATCTCGGTGCCTCCCGCCAGCAGGTGGACCTTGGGCACCCCGCCGATGCGGGCCGGGCGCACGCCACAGGCCTCGATGCGCAGGCCGCGCACGCCGAGGGTCCAGCCGGCGTCCCTCTCACGAGAGCGAGATCTGCCGGGCCCCCTCGACCAACAGCGTCGCATAGCCGATCACCACGGTGAGGGGGTTGTTCAGATCGTGAACCAGCTCAACCGACGCCCGGCCCTGCCAGACCTGCGGTTCGCTCTTCTCGATCTCGCGCTTGAGCGCACCATTGAGGTCCATGGCCTCCCGGCTGATGCTGGCCTGGCGGCGACGCAGGCGCGTCGCGGCGGTTTGCTTGCGGACGGCCTCGATCAGCTCGTTCACGTCGGGCGGTTTCCGCAGGTACTGGTTCGCCCCCGCGGCCATCGTCTGCTGGGCCGTGAGCAACGTGCCGTAACCCGTGAGCATAATGACCGACACCTCCGAGTCGTGCTTGCGCAGCTCCTCCAACGCCCGGACGCCGTCCATCTCGGGCATGCGGATGTCCATCACGACCGCGGCGAAGGGCCGCTCGCGGATCCGGGCGATGGCGTCGGCCGCGCGATCCGCAGTCTCGACGGTAAACTCGCCCGACAACGTGAAGGCGATCGACTCGCGCGGCCCATACTCGTCATCCACCACGAGAACCAGGGGCTTCTGTTCCGCGGCGGGATCGGCGGGCGTGGATTCGTTGGCCATGCAGAATTAGATTGGAGGGAGAAGTGGGGAGTCGGGCAACCAGCGGGCCGGCCACCGCTTTTCCCCGGCCGGCGCGAGGGGCTTGCACCCGCCGCGGAATCCCGGTGGCATGCGCTTGGATTGCAGGGGCCCAATACCACTGTCAAGTAACAGGCAGGTGGCGACAGCCCCCTGGCACAGACCTCCGCACCTTTACGTGAATTTTACGATCACACTGTCCGCCGCCGCGCTGGGATTCCTCCTTGCCTGGCTGTACCTTCACGGCCGACAGGCCGCGCTCCGCGAACGGCTCAAATCCCGCGAGGAAGAAAACGCCCGGCTCGCCGCCGACCTCGCCGCGGTCCGGGCCGAGATCGTGCGGGTGACCGCCCTCCAAACGCAGGCCGCGACGCAACTCGACGCCGAGCGCACGGCGCATGAGCGGCTCGGCCGCGAATTTCAGGCGCTTTCGGCCTCGGCCCTGCAAAGCAACAACGCCGCGTTCCTCGAGCTTGCCCGGGAAACTTTCTCCAAGCTCCAGGCTGCGTCCACCGGCGACCTCGAGAAGCGCCAGCAGGCGATCGAGGCCCTCGTGCGCCCACTGCGCGAGTCGCTCGACAAGGTCGGCGAGAGTGTGGTCGCCATCGACAAGGCCCGCGCCGACGCCTACGGCCGACTCTCGGAGCAGCTCAAGTCCCTTGGCACGGCCCAAGGCCTGCTCCAGGCCGAGGCCGGCAAGCTCTCCACCGCCCTGCGCTCGACCACCACCGCCGGCACCTGGGGCGAACTTCAGCTCCGCCGGGTCGTCGAGCTTGCCGGCATGTCTGCCTACTGCGATTTCGTCGAGCAGCAGGTGAGCGGCGCGCTTCGTCCCGACCTTGTCGTCCGCCTCCCAGGCGGGCTCCAGCTGGTGGTCGACGCCAAGGCCCCCAACGAGGCCTACCGCGAGGCCGCGAACGCCGCGGATGAGGCGGTCCGTTCCGCCCGCCTGGCCGAGCACGCCGCCAAGGTCCGGAGCCATATCGATGCCCTCGGCGCCAAGAACTACTGGGAACAGTTCCAGCCGTCGCCGGAATTCGTCGTGCTATTCCTGCCCGGCGACCAGTTCCTCGCCGGAGCCCTCCAGTCCGATCCCGGCCTGATTGACCGCGCCATTGCGAAGAAGGTCCTGCTCGCCACCCCCGCCACCCTCATCGCCCTGCTCAAGGCTGCCCACTACGGTTGGCGCCAGGAGGATGTCGCTCGCAACGCCACGGTCATCGCCGATCTTGGCCGGGCGCTGTACGATCGCATCGCCAACTTCGCCGACAATCTCGACAAGGTCGGCCGTGGCCTCGAGAGCGCCAACAAGGCCTACAACGCCGCAGTCGGTTCCTTCGAGCAGACCGTGCTGCCGGGCGCGCGGAAGTTCGCCGAGCTCGGCGCCAAGGGCGCGAAGGAACTTAGCGAACCCGGCGTCGTCGAAATCACGCCGCGCGACATTCTTAAGCGCGGCTGAGCCCCGCGATGCAGCTCGCCGGCCTCTTCATCTACCCGGTCAAGTCGCTCGGCGGCTGCGCCGTGGAGACGGCGGAAGTAGACGCGCTCGGCCTCGTCGGCGACCGACGCTTCCTTGTCGTCGACGAAGCGGGCCGCTTCCTCACGCAGCGCACCTTACCGCGCATGGCGCTAATCGGGACCCGTCTCGAGGCCGTGCACGTCACGCTCTCGGCTCCAGGCCAGCCCGACCTCCGGGTCGCGCGGGCCTCCGATCCGTCGGCACCGATGCGCCGCGTGAGTGTTTGGAAGGACAACGGCCTCGTCACGGAGTACTGCGGTCCAGAGGCCGCCGAATGGCTGACCAAGTTCCTTGGAGTCAACTGCGACCTTGTGCGGCTGGGCCACGACTATGAGCGCCAAGTCCTCAAACCCGCCTCCCGGCCAGGGGACAACGTGAGCTTCGCTGACTCCTGCCCGTTTCTGCTTCTCGGCGAGGCCTCGCTCGCGGACCTCAACGATCGACTGCTAGGCAGTGGCGAGGAGCCGGTGTCTCTCGATCGTTTCCGGGCCAACCTGATCGTCCGCGGCAGTCCGCCCTACACGGAAGACAGTTGGCGCGCTCTGCGCATCCGCGAGCTGTCGTTCCGGTCCGCTGGGCCCTGCGCCCGATGCATGGTGACCACTACTGACCAATCCACCGCCCAGCGCGGGCCGGAGCCACTTCGCACGTTAGCGAGTTACCGACGCGATCCGCGCGACTCCACGGTCGTGAACTTTGGCGTGAATCTGATCCACGAGACCAAGGCCGGCCGGCTCCGGCTGGGCGACCCGGTGTTCGCCAGCTAGTGCCGCGCCGAGTGGCGCCGGAGGTCTTTTTCTAATTTCCTCCCCGGGCTGCAGAGTGTGCTCGACCGGACCGGCTGGGGTCGGATAATGGGCGGTCTTCATCCTCCCGTGAACCGCAAGCCAGACGCCATCGAACCCCTGACCCCGGAGGAACAGCAGGCGCTGGAAATCCGCTGGTACGAAGGCCGGATGCTGCCCTACGTGGAATGGATCCTCGAGTTTGCCGGCAAGCACCGCGAGGAGATCCTGCGCACGGCGGGCCCCGGCGCCTCGGCCGACCAGTTGGTTGCGGTGGTGAAGGACCTCATCGGCCAGCGGGGCACGATGCACCTCGCCGCCGAATTAAAAGACCAGATGCGCGAGATGGAGAAAGAGCTGTGGTACAGCGGCGAGCAGGACCCCCGGGCCCGCGCCGAGATCAAGCAGCAGTGGACAACGCGCCACGCCGCCGCGTGGCGTCGCTGGCGGATCCAGGAATACCTCTTTGTCGTCGGACTGTGCCGCGAGGAAATCGCCGCCCGGCTGCAGGACCCCGGACGTCCGCCGGCCTGAGAGCCGGTCGACTCGCGCAAAAAAAGCGGCCTGGCCGCTGGGCCAGGCCGCTCGCTAAAAACAGGCGCGCTCAGTTGCCGCGACCAGCCGGGAGGTTCACGGGCGGGGTCGCCGCACCGCCACGCGCACCACCGGCCGCGCCACCACCGCCACCGCCGGCACCACCGCGGCCGCCAGCGGCCACGATCGGGGTGTCGATGATCGCCTTGAGGGCGGGCGTGATAGCCGCCTCCGGGATCTGGGAGATAGCGTCGATGCGGATCGTCGCGTTGGAGCCCGCGAAGTTGTTGCCGCCACGGTACTCGGCGCCCGCGGTCTGGAACCACTTCAGGTACTCCTCGCGGAGCTCGGGGGTCCAGCCGTTGTGCGCAACGCGCAGGAGCTGCGCGAAGAAGACCTGGTCTTCCTGGCGCTGCAGCGAGAACTGGGTGCGGCCGAGGTTGTTGCCGTTGTTCTGGCCGCCCTGGTCCTGACGGGTGCGGAGCTGCTGGTTGGCCCACTCGCGGACCGGGAAGTAGTTCGCGGCGGCCGGGGCGTTGCGGAGCAGCGCCATGACCTTCTGCGGAACGCTCGGAGCGTCGAGGTAGGCCAGCATGTCAGCCAACTCCCAGTTCAGCTCGCGCTGCATCGAGGGCAGCATCGGGTCGAACTTGGCGATCAGGCGCTGGCGGGTGGCCTCATCGGGCGCACCGAGGCGGATCATCACGAGGCCGTACGAACGCAGAAGATCGAGCTTCTCCTGGAAGGTGATCTGGCGGGGATCGATGCGATCGAGCGCGGCAAACATCTTCGCCTGCAGGGCCTTGTCCGGCGCCGGGGTCTTGCCCGGGACGGTGGAGTAGACGTCCTTGCCGCTCACGCGGGCGAGGGCGACGATCGCGGCCATCGAGCGGCGCGGATCGGTCTCGGCCAGGGCCTGGTCGGTCCAGGTCTTCTTGTCCTGCCACTCGAGCGCAACGCGGGCGGCGTAGCGCATGAAGCGATCCGAATCACCCAGATACGACCAGAGGGTCTTGACCGCGGTCGGGTCCTGCTTGCCGTGGAACTTTTCCAGCGCCTGACGCTGGCGGCGGTCGGCGGCGAACTTCGTGTCGGGGCCCGAAGGGGCGGTCGACTCGGAACCGGTGTAGGTGACGCGGTAAACCTGGGTCTGCGCACGGCCGCCGGTGAGGACGATCATGGAACCGTCGGCCTTGTTGACCGTGATGCCGGTTACCGGGAAGGGACGACCCTCGATGAAGACCTGGTTGACGGCCTCGTAGGAGGAGCCCTTCGGGGTGAGGAAGGTGGAGTGCAGGTAGCCGTAGGACCAGTCACCGGCGAACATGGCGTCCTGGTAACGGGCGGGGAATTTCAGGCCCACGCCGTTGCCGAAGCCCACGGGCGAACCGGCGCCAACCTCGGCCACATAAGGCGTGAGGTCGAACTGCCACTGCGGATGCTTGCGGGAGCCGTTGCGGAAGCCGAAGTCGGCGCCGCTGACGATGTGCTGGATGTTGGTCGGGCGGTACCACGGGTCACCCATGTCCCACTCCATGTCGGAGTCGTAGGTGAAGAACTCGCCGTCCTTGTTGAAATCGGCGCCGACCGGGTTGCGCTGGCCCATGGCAAAGAGCTCGAAGTTCTTGCCGTCCTTGCCGAAGGTCATGACGTGGGCCTCGACGGTGTTGTCGCCGTAGGAGTCGTCCATGAAGCCGGTCTTGATGCGCATCGTGAGGACATCCTCGCCCCAGTTGCGCGATACGCGATAGGACTGGAAGACCGTCGGGCGGGTCGAGTTGCCGCTCTGCACGAAGATTGAGTTGCCATCCGGCGCAAGGCGCAGGTGGTGGGTGCCATGGTCACCGCTGGCCACGACATTGCGAACGACCTCAGTCTTGTCGTAGATGTCGTCGTTGTTGGTGTCGGTCAGTTTGTAGATGCCGTGCGGCAGCAGGTTGCTGCGGTTAACGTTCATGTACAGGCCGCCCCACGCTGCGAGCAGGCCTTCGGAGGCGCCAACCTGGGTCCCGGAAAGCGTCTGGACCTTCACCTCGCCCGCCTCGCCCACCTTCGGGATGGTCAGGCGGTGCATGACGTCCATACCAGCCTCATAACCGGTGACGATCAGGCGGCCCTTTTCGTCCCAAGCATGCGCGACCCACTGGCCCTGCGCCGCCGGCACGTTGTAAATGAGCTCGAATTTGAAATCCTTGGGAACCTTGAAGTCGCGGCCGACGAAGAGTCCGTCGGTCGATTCAATCGTGCCCTCGGCAACGTTCAGCTCGGGGAACGCGCCGCGCAGGGAAGTGGCCGCCACGGCGGCCATGAGGGTCAGTGTCAACTTTTTCATGGGAACGGGGGTTGCTGGTTCTGGCTGCGACCGAAAGGCCCAGCCAAAGGGGGAGTCAAGATCCAGCCGCCGGCCCCGATGGTCGCAAGGATAAATGAGAGGCCGGCGGAAAATTTTTGGCCCAACCAGACAAACCCGAAAAAACGGCTTGCCCTCTGGCCCGAGTTAGAAACTCACTTTGGATCCCCGGCGGGCCGTTTCCCTACCGGCTTATATAACCCCGATGAAAACCCATTCGTTCATTCGTTCCGCCCTGATCACGGCGGGAATTCTCAGTCTCGGCGCGGCGGCCGCCTTTGGTCAGGCCGCAGGCGCTGCTGCCGGTGGTGGTGGTGGTGGTGGTGGCCGCGGCGGTGGCACCGGCACAGCCGGTATCGCTCGTCCCATCCCGCCCGGAGGCCTCCCCGACGAGGCCCTCCAGCCCCCCGTCCTCAATGATTTGGAAGTCACCGAGCTTACCCGTATCAAGCTCACAACTCTCGGACCTGCAAACAAAGCGGTGAATGATGCGCGGAACGAGTTGACCAAGGCCATTTTCGCCGTCCCAGCCAACGCCCAGAACATCACCGCGAAGGTACAAGCTCTGGCCAACGCAGAGCAGGCCCTCGCGACCGGCCGCGCCGACGCCTACGCCAGCGTGATCAAGGGCTACAAGGACATCACTCCGGAAAAGAAGACCGCCATCACCAACCAGCTGAACGGCGCCACCGGCGGCGGCCGTGGCGGTGGTTGAATTTTTTTCCGCTTCTCTGTGCAGCCGCCGGGAAACCGCGGCGGCTTTTTTGTGCCCGGCTCAGGTATCCACCGCAGCCGGCCAGGGTGGCGGCAAAGATCAGTAGTGCGGCGGCCTCTCCTCGAGGGGGGTCCGCACGGGGCTGTCGCCCGGCCCGCCCGACTCGAGCCGGTCGCGCAGCGCCTGTACCTCGCGGCGGAGGCGGACCGCATCCTCAACGAGCTCGAGCATCGCCTTGTCCTGCTCGGCGACGTGCCGCTCCAGGTAGGCGATCTTCTCCTCAAGGAGCTGGATTCTTTCGCTCAACGGCGGGAACGGTCGCGGCCTTGAGCTTTTCCAGCTCGGGCAAAACGACCTTCTTGTAGCAATCGGGACAGATCGAGTGGCTGAACTCGCTCCCGGTGCGTTGGTTGATGTAGCCCTCGATCTGCTGCCAGTAGTTCTGGTCGTCGCGAATTTTTTTGCAGTACGAGCAGATCGGCAGCATCTCCTCGAGCTGCTGGACCTGCGTGGCGAAGCGCAGGATGCGCTCAGCCACGCGCAGGCGCATCCAGAGCTCCTCGAAGTTGAGCGGCTTGGTGAGGAAATCGTCGACGCCTGCGTCCGCCGCGGAGCGCTGGTTGTCCGCTTTGGCGTCGTTCCCGGTCAGCAGGATGAAGTACGTGTACTCGGCCCCCACCTGCCCGCGGATGCGGCGGCAGAGCTCGAGCCCGTCCATCCGCGGCATGAGCCAGTCGCTGACGACCACGCGCACCGGTTCGGCCTGCAGCCGTTCCCAGGCGGCCTGGCCGTCGGAGGCCTCGACACCGTCGTGCCCGAGGCGCCGCAGCGCCTGCCGCAGCACCGCGAGGGCCACAGGATCGTCTTCAACGGCGAGGATCTTCACGGGTCGGGACTCGAACGGATTTGGACGCAGCCCGCAAAGGACAAATATACCTAGTCCGGCCGATTGATGACCGGGAACAGCAGGCGGCGCAGATCGGCAGCGCCCGTGACTGGGCTCTGGCACGCATAGTCCTCGCAGACATAGGCGGTGGCGCGGCCGTCCCGCCGTACCATGCCGGCGGTCCACGGGATCGCCGGATCTGCCCGCAGCACGGTGCGGCGCGGCCCGAAGCCCTCGCCGGTCACCGCGGCCAGGGCGCGGTATCCAGCCTCCGCCGGGTCGCCGGCCAGCACGATATGCCTGGGTGGCTCGAGGGCGGCCTCGACCGCACAGAGCATCTGGGGCAGCGCCTGCGGCGCGGTCCGCCAGCGGGCCTCGAGGGCCGTGATGGTTTGGCCGCCGCGTGCGCGGCGCTCCTCGTCGTGGAAGATCGCCGCCAGCCGCAGTTGGTTCAGGGCCGCCACGGAGCTCGGTGCCGGTTCCGCGCCGTCGTAGTCCTCACGCAGGCGCAGCACCAGGTCCGCCGCGCCCGCCGCGGAGTTGAAGTAGCCGCCGTCCTCGGCGCGGAAAAGCTCGTCCATCTTCCGCTGCAGCCGGTCGGCCCAGCACAACCACCGCGTCTCAAAGCCCGCCTCGTAAAGATCGAGGAGGCCCTGGATGAGGCAGGCGTAGTCCTCGGCAAAGCCCTCCGTGGCCCCGCGACCCTCGAGCCAGCTGCGATAAAGGATGCCCCGGCCCTCATCATGCAACTCGCGTTCGATGAACTCCGCCGCGCGGGTGGCCGCCGTCAGCAGGACCGGTTGATCCCCGCCGCCCAGGACGACGTGGCCGCGGGCCAGCGCCGAGATCATCAGGCCGTTCCAAGCGGTGATGATTTTCTCGTCGCGCGAAGGACGCGGCCGGTGCGCCCGTGCCGCGCGCAGCTTTTCCAGACCGCCCAGCAGGCGCCGGTTGGCCTCCTCCGGGTCGAGCCCCAGCGCCCGCGCCGTCACCGCCAGGGTCTGCCGCTGCGCGAGCAGGTTGCCACCGTGCATCTCACCATGCGGGTCGAGTTGTGCGGGCACGTTGCCTCCGGCCTTCAGGCCGAAGTGCACCTCAAAGAGCGGCAGGTCGCCGGCGAGTAGCGCCGCCAGCTCCCCGTGGGTCCAAAGATAATACGCGCCCTCCGCCGCATGGCCGCCACCCGGCGGCTCACTGTCGGCATCCTCCGCGGACCAGAAACCGCCCTCGGGCGAGGTGAGGTCGCGGGCCACATAGCCGAAGATATCGCGCGCCAACCAGGCGAAGCGCTCGTCGCCCGTGGCCGCACGGGCGTCGAGGAAGTTCAGCGCGATCTGCGCCTGGTCGTAGAGCATCTTTTCGAAGTGAGGCACGAACCACTCGGCATCGACCGAGTAGCGGTGGAACCCGCCGCCCACGTGGTCGTGAAGGCCCCCCATCGCCATCATCCGCAGGGTCACCGACGCCATCTGCAGCGCGACCGCCCCGGCGCCCTCGGCCGGACCCTGAAGGGCCGCGACGCGGAACAGGAAGTTGAGCGCGGCCCCGCGGGGAAACTTCGGCGCGCCGCCGAAACCACCGTGCTGGGCATCATAGGATTCGTTGAAATAGTGGAATCCCTTTTCGAACGCCTCGCCGGCCGACTCGACCAGCGCACCGCCTGAGGCCGATGCCGTTTCGGCCTGCGCCTCGCGCAACACGCGGACCACTCGTTCGCCTTCCGCCACCAGCTTGTCCCGTTCGTTTTGCCAGCCGCGCGCGATAGCCCGCAGGATGGCCGGGAAACCCGCCCGCCCGTGGCGGTCGTCAGGCGGAAAATAAGTGCCGCCAAAGAAGGGTTTCAGTTCGGGGGTGAGCCAGATATTTAGCGGCCATCCGCCGTGCCCCGTCATCGCCTGTACGTAAGCCATGTACACGCGGTCGACGTCAGGCCGCTCCTCGCGGTCCACCTTCACCGGGATGAAGTGCTCGTTGAGCAGCGCGCCGATGTCAGGATCCTCGAACGACTCGTGCGCCATCACATGGCACCAGTGGCAGGTCGAGTACCCGATTGAGACAAAAAGTGGCTTCTGCTCGGCCCGGGCCCGGGCGAAGGCCTCTTCCCCCCACGGGAGCCAGTCCACGGGATTGGCGGCATGCTGGCGCAGGTAGGGCGACTTCTCGGCGGCGAGGCGGTTCATGGAATTTACGATTTTCGATCCGTGATTCGTGATTGACCAGCCCTGTCTCAAGCCGTGCGAAACGAATTGCCGGCGGCATCCGAGACCGGTTGGCTGTTCCGTTCCGATGCTCACCATCGCCGACGTCTCGAAGTCCTACGGCACCCGCGAACTCTTCGCGGACGTGTCGCTTTTCATCGCGCGCACCGACCGATTGGGTCTGATCGGCCCCAACGGCGCGGGCAAATCGACCCTCTTTGGCCTCATCCTCGGCGAGGAAAAGCCCGACACCGGCACAATCGAGTGGGAGCGCGGCGCCGATTTCGGCTACCTGCCCCAAGAAAGCGCCCCGGCCGGCGAGGAAACCATCCTCCATATCGCCACGAGCGGGAAAAAGCTCGAGCCGACCGAGGACGACTACGACATCGACTACACTCTCGAGCCCCGCGCGAAAAAGATTCTCGCCGGTCTCGGCTTCAAGGAGGGCGACGCCGAGAAGCTCGCCAAGACGTTCTCCGGCGGCTGGGTGATGCGGGCCCACCTTGCCCGCCTGCTCGTCGCCGAGCCGGCCCTGCTGCTCCTCGACGAACCGACCAACCATCTCGATCTCGAGGCCCTGCTCTGGTTCCAGGACTATCTGACCCGCTATCCGGGCGGGCTGGTCGTCATCTCCCACGACCGGGCCTTCCTGAACGCGCTCTGCACCGGCATGCTGGAACTCCGAGCCGGCACGCTCCACTACTACCACGGCAACTACGACAACTTCCTGGTCGAAAAGGAGGCCCGCAAGGAGCAGCAGGCCGCCGCCTTTAAGAACCAGCAGCGCGAGATCGCCCATCTCCAGGTCTTCGTCGATCGCTTCGGCGCCAAGGCATCGATGGCCTCGCGCGCCAAGTCCAAGGAAAAGCAGATCGAGCGGCTCAAGGAAGTTGCCGTCGAGGAGCCCACCGAGGAACTGCGGAAGATGAATTTCAAGTTCCCGCAGCCCCCCCGCTCCGGCCTGAAGGTCATCGAACTGACCCATGTCCAGCAGGCCTATGGCAACCATGTGGTCTACCGGGACCTGAACTTTACCGCCCAACGCGGGGACCGGATCGTCCTAGTCGGACCCAACGGCGCCGGAAAATCGACCCTACTCAAGATTCTGGCCGATGTCATCCCGATCCAGGGCGGCACCCGCGAACTAGGAAGCAATGTGGTCCCGGGCTACTTTGCGCAAAACCGCCTCGATAACCTCGATCCGAATCTCACGGTCTTCGAGAACGTCATGTCCCTGCGGACGAACGAGAACCAACTCACGGAACAGCAGGCGCGCGCCATCCTGGGGGCCTTCCTTTTCCGCAAGGACGACGTCCACAAGCCCATCGCGGTGCTTTCCGGCGGCGAGAAGTCACGCCTCGCGCTCGCCCGGCTCCTGGTCAAGCCGCCCAACCTGCTCCTGATGGACGAGCCAACAACCCATCTCGACATCCAGTCGATCGACTCCTTGGTCGCCGCGCTGAAGAATTACGAGGGAACACTCATCTTCATCAGCCATGACGTGCACTTCATCCGGGCACTCGCGCAAAACGTCCTCCACGTCCATAGCGGTCGGCTCACGCCCTACGCCGGCAACTACGACTACTACCTGGAAAAGTCCAAATCCGGCGATGCCCGAGCGGCCCTGACCGCCGGCTTTACCGACGCCCGGCCCCAGCAGGCCAAGCCGGCGAACCAGAAGGCCGAAACCCCAAGCCCCAAATCCCCATCAAAGACGACCAAGCCAAGCCCGAACGAGATCCGGAAGTTCCGTGAATCGGTCGGCCAGCTTGAAAAGGCCGTCGTCGATCTCGAAAAGCGTCAGTCTGAAATCACCGCCGAGCTGGAAGCCCCGGAAACGTATGCAGACAAGGGCAAGTTCCACCATCTGAACCGTGAACTGAGCACCGTCGTGGACCAGATCAACGCTGCCACCGCGGCCTGGGAGTCAGCCGCCACCAAGCTCGCGGACATGGAAAAGGGCTAAGCGGGTAATCCCGATCAGCTCGAGAGCCGTCATTTTGGCCAAAATCAGGGCAAAATTCGGTCTTTTCAGCCGAAAATGGGGCCAAAAACCGCTGAAATCGCCAAAAAGGCTGCAATGACGATGACGCCGCGGATGTAGTTGGGGATATTCATGTTTTTTCGGGGATGGGAACGAGCCGATCTGCGCTAAGATTGGCTGTTCCGGATCAGAATTATCAAAAATAACCCAAAACATGAAATTTGATCCAATTTCGGCTAATCGCCCCAAAAATCGGGCCAATTATCCCATAAAAGCCCCAAAAGGCCCCTGAATCGGCCCTGCATCCCTTGGGCGATCCGGTATCCTGACACAGGATATACTCAACTGTCTCAAGTTTTATGTTAGCCTCAGATTGGGCTAAAAATAACCATTTTCAGCCAAAAAAGGCCCAAAAATAAGGGAAAATAGTGCGATTTGAGGCAAAACCGACGTTTTGAGTGAAATCGGTGATTGCTTGTGCCCGTCAATTCCTTTGAACGACTCGTCGGGAAGAACAACTAACCCTCCCGTCCAGCCATCAACTCAATCAAGGCATCTCTTGGACCTAAAACAAATCAAACAGATCATCGACCTGATGAAGCGTTCGGAACTATCCGAATTCGCGGTCGAGGAAGAGGGTTTTAAGCTAAAAATCCGGCGCGGCTTCAATGGCCTCCCGGTAGTTTCATCCGGGCGCGGCTCCAGCCATCCCTTCGTACCCGCCCCGGATACGGTCCCCCCCTTTGCACCCGCCGCGGCGCCGGCCCCGGCCCCGGCCGCCGCCCCGGCGGCTCAGGCTCCGGCGGCAGCCCCCGCCACCCAGGAGGAGGCCGGCGTGGTTTACGTCAAATCACCGATGGTCGGCACTTTCTACCGTTCGGCCTCGCCGGAATCCAAGCCCTTCGTCGAACCGGGTGCCAAGGTCGCGGACAACACCGTGGTCTGCATCATCGAGGCGATGAAAATCATGAACGAGATCCAGGCCGAGATGAGCGGCACCGTTCTGGAGATCCTCGTCGAGAACGGCCAGCCGGTCGAGTACGGCCAGCGCCTCTTCAAGATCAAGCAGGGCTGAGCCCTTCCCTTTCCCGCTTTTCGCCGGCCCCAGCGGTTTGCCCGCCTCCGCCGGCTGCCGGGCGTAGCCTTACACGAAATGATTCAAAAAATCCTCATCGCGAACCGCGGCGAAATCGCCCTCCGCATCGTCCGGGCCTGCCGCGAACTCGGGAT
>OMJT01000037.1 GCA_900299415.1 Opitutales bacterium | reverse complement strand
GCAGGGGCCCCCTCCCCGGCGGCGGCCCCCCCGGCACGCCCGCCGACTCCCCCAAAAAGGCCCCCGCGCTGTGCGGCTTTTACATCGTCGAGGGCGCCCCCGCCGGCGGTTCTGCCAAGCGGGGCCGCGACCGCCGCTACCAGGCCATCCTCCCCCTCCGCGGCAAGCTCATCAACTCCGAGAAGGCCCAACTCGACAAGGTCCTCTCCAACGAGGAAATCCGCACCCTCATCACCGCCATCGGTACCGGCATCGGCACGGGCGAGGACGACTCCTCGTTCAACGCTGAGAAGGCCCGCTACCACCGCGTTATCATCATGACGGACGCCGACGTGGACGGCTCCCACATCCGCACCCTGCTGCTGACGTTCCTGTACCGGCAGATGAAGGGCATCATCGAGCGCGGCTACGTTTACATCGCCCAGCCACCGCTCTACAAAATCAAGCGCAAGAAGCGTGAGCAGTACGTCGACAACGACGAGCAGCTCAATCGCATCCTCCTTGAACTGGGCGCCGAAGACATCGTCCTCACTCCCGCCGGCGCCGGCGCCCCCCTCGCCCCGGCCGCCGTTGAGCAGATCGTCGAGATGCTCGCCGCCCTCGAGAAGCTCGGCCACGGCATCACCCGCCACGGCGCCTCGCTCGGCGAGTACCTCGACCAGCACGACCGCGCCAGCCACCAGCTCCCGCGCTACGTCGCCCGCGTGCGCGACGGCAACAAGGAGAGCCACCACTTCCTCGCCGACGACAAGGCCCGCGCCGCCTTCATGGCCGCCAACCCCGATGCTCCCGCCGCGGCCAACGGCTCCGCGCCGTCCGTCCCGACCAAGCGCGTCGGCATCCACGAGATCTTTGAAGCCAATGAGCTCACCAAGCTCCTCAAGGCCCTCGCCCGCGCCGGCCTCGACATCTCCGTCTTCGCCGCCGGCGAAAAGGCCCGCTTCGTCCTCACTGAGAACGCCGGCACGAAGAACGAGGCGAAGACCGACCTCTTCTCCCCGCTCGAGATCATCGCCCAGATCCGCGCCAACGGCCGCAAGGGCCTCAGCATCCAGCGCTACAAGGGCCTCGGCGAAATGAATCCCAAGCAGCTCTTCGAGACCACCATGGACCCGGAGAAGCGCCGCCTCCTCAAGGTCAACATCAACGACGCCGCCAAGGCCGACGCGCTCTTCACCCTCCTCATGGGCGACGAGGTCCCGCCGCGCCGGCAGTTCATCGAGGACAACGCACTAAACGTCCAGTACCTGGACGTTTAGTGCGGGTTATTGGTTATCGGTTGCCGGTGATTCGTCCCGAACCGCGCCGATGGCCTCCCCAACAACCAATAACGAATAACAGACAACTTTCTTCCGCCCCGTGTACACCGCTAACGAAAAGCTCTCCACCGCCAACATCACGGACATCATGCAGACGGCGTACATCGATTACTCGATGTCCGTCATCATCAGCCGCGCGCTGCCCGATGCCCGGGACGGCCTGAAGCCCGTCCAACGCCGCATCCTCTACGCGATGCTGCGGGAAGGCCTCCTCCACAACCGCGCCTACGACAAGTGCGCCGGCGTCGTCGGCGAGGTGCTCAAGAACTACCACCCGCACGGCGACGCCTCGGTCTACGACACGCTCGTCCGACTCGCCCAGACCTGGGTCCTGCGCTACCCGCTCATCGACCCGCAGGGCAACTTCGGCTCCGTCGACGGCGATCCGCCGGCCGCCTACCGCTACACCGAGGCCCGGCTCAACGCCATCGCCGAGGACCTGCTCAAGGACATCGACGAGGACACCGTCGACTTCGCCCCGAACTACAAGGAGTCGACCACCGAGCCCACCGTCCTCCCCTCCGCCCTGCCCAACCTGCTGATGAACGGCTCGACCGGCATCGCCGTCGGCATGGCCACCAACATCCCGCCGCATAACCTCGACGAGATTATCGACGCCACCTGCGCCATCATCGACCGGCCCGCCATCACCCTCGACGAGATCTGCACGATCGTGAAGGGCCCGGATTTCCCCACCGGCGGCATCATCACCGGCCGCGAGGGCATCCTCAGCTACCTCAAGACCGGCAAGGGCATCGTCCGCACCCGCGGCAAGGCCCACACCGAGGAACTCAAGGGCGGCTCCGAGCAGATCGTCATCACCGAGATCCCGTACAACGTGAACCGGGAAACCCTCGTGAAGAGCATCGCCGACCTCGTCGGCGAAAAGGAGATCGACGGCATCCGCGACCTCCGGAACGAGTCCGACGAAAACACCCGCATCGTCATCGAGCTCAAGCGCGGCGAACAGGCCAAGGTCGTCATCAACCAGCTCTTCCAGAAGACCGCCCTCGAGTCCTCCTTCGGCGTCACCCTGCTCGCCCTCGACCAGAAGCGGCCGAAGCAGATGAACATCAAGGAGCTGATCGAGTGCTACATCGCGCACCGCCGCGACGTCGTCACCCGCCGCACCCGCTTCCGCCTCAATCAGGCCCTCGACCGCGCCCACATCCTCGAGGGCTACATCATCGCCCTCGATAACCTGGATGACTTCGTGAAGATCATCCGGGCCTCGGCCAACCGCGAGGAGGCCAAGCAGAAGTTGATGGCCAAGTACCCGCTCTCCGAGCGGCAGACCGACGCCATCCTCGAGCTCCGCCTCTACCAGCTCACCGGCCTGGAGCGCGGCAAGATCGAGGCCGAGTACATCGAGTTGATGAAGGTCATCGAGGAACTCCGCGGCATCCTCGAGTCCGAGGCCAAGCTCCTCGCCCTGATCAAGGCCGAGCTCCTCGAGATGAAGGCGAAGTACACTTCGCCCCGCCGCACCCAGATCGAGGCCCTCGCCGGCGAATTCCGGATGGAGGACGTCATCCCCAACGAGGGCTGCGTCATCACCGTCTCCCACCTCGCCTTCATCAAGCGCACCCCCGTCGCCGAGTACCGCTCCCAGAAGCGTGGCGGCAAGGGTGTGATTGGTGCCGAGACCTACGAGGAGGATTTCGTCGAGAACCTCTTCACCGCCTCGACCCACGATTATATCCTCTTCCTCACCAACACCGGCCAGTGCCACGCGAAGAAGGTCTACGACGTTCCCGAGGGGACCCGCGCCTCCAAGGGTAAGTCCGTCGCCTCCTTCCTCCGCCTCGCCGAGGGCGAGAAGATCGCCGCAATGATCTGCGTGAAGGAGTTCTCCGAATCGCTCCACCTCGCGATGGCGACCAAGAACGGCATCACCAAGAAGACCAATCTCGCCGATTACACGAATGCCACCCGCGAGGGCGGACTCCGCGGCATCAAGCTCGAGGAGGGCGACACCCTCATCGGATGCGTGCTCACCCGGGGCACGGACGAGATCGTCCTGGTCAGCTACAAAGGCCAGGCCGTACGCTTCAACGAGGAGGACCTCCGCGACCAGGGCCGCGACACCGTCGGTGTGACGGGCATGCGCTTCAAGTACGAGGGCGATCACGTGAAGACCATCGCCGTCTGCGACGCCGCCAACCAACTGCTCGTCGCCCGCGAGGACGGCGTCGGCAAGCGCACGCCGTTTGCCGACTACCGGCTCATCTCCCGTGGCGGCACCGGCGTGATCGCGATCGACCTCCCCGAGGACGGCTCCGTCAACGTCGCCGGCGCCCTCAGCGTAGGCGAAAACGACGAGGTCATGCTCCTCACCGCCAAGGGCCAGAGCATCCGCACCCGCGTGAAGGAAATCCGCGAGACCGGCCGCGGCGCCAAGGGCGTGCGCCTCGTCACCCTTGAGCCCGGCGACCGCCTCCTCTCCATCGCCCGCATCGTCGAGACCGAGGAGGAGCAGCAGGCTGGCGGCTCGAACCCGCCGATGCCGCCCGCCGGCGCGTAGCCGGCGAGGCCGCGCGCTGCTCGGCGAAGATCCCGGAGTGGAGGTCCACCCCGGCTACATCCGATCTCGACTGATGTAGCCCCGGCAGACCTCTGCCGGGGTACGATCGCGCAATCCGCCTTGCCTCATCCGCAAGGCGGGGCTCACTTGACGTTCCCACCCGTTCAACCTGCATGGCCGGCCGCATTTCCCAGCTCCTCGATCCCAAGCGCATCCTGCTCCAAGTGCGGGGCACCAAGCGGACCGGCGCCCTCAACGAGGTGGCGCAACTGCTCCAGGGACATCCGGATGTCACCAACTTCGAGGGCTTCTACTCGGAACTGCTCGCGCGCGACCGGCTCGATACCACCTGCCTCGGCAACGAGATCGCCCTGCCCCACGCCCGCACCGAGCACGTGAAGGCCATTGTGCTCTCCGTCGGCCGCAGCGACACCGGCATCCTCTTCGAGAACAGCCAGGAAAACGTGCGGCTCCTCTTCATGCTCGGCACCCCCAAGACCAAGCCGGGCGACTACCTCCTCGTCGTCAGCACGCTCTGCAAGCTCCTCAAGGAACCCGCCAACCGCGAGGCCTTCCTCACCGCCCAGTCGCCCGAGGCGTTCATCGCCGCGATCGCTGCCGCCGAGGCGAAGCTCTGATCGGCGCAGCGCGCTGAAACCAGAAGACAAAGGACAGGAGGCGGAGGACCGAACGCTCCTTCGGATCTAGGCTTCCGCCCTGTGTGGTAATTCTCTGGCTTCTGTCCCCTGTCTTCTGTCTTCCGGAGCCACTCGCGGTCCCGCCTTGGCAAAGGCTTCGTCGGCCCTACGCTTGCAGATCAAATGATCCGTTCGTTCATCTTCAGCGACGGCAAGGTCGTCGGGCAGGACCTGGAGCTCGAGGCGCTCCGGCTCGTGCGCGCCGACAAGGGGCTGATCCTGTGGGTGGACCTCGACAACCCCACCGAGGCCGAGATCAAGAGCATCCTCGAGGGCGTGTTCCAGTTCCACCCGCTCGCGATCGAGGACTGCGTGAAGCCCAGCTCGCTCCCGAAGGTCGAGGACTACGACGACTACCTCTTCCTTGTAACCCATGCGGTCGACTTCACCCGCACGGACAAGTTCGCCACCACGGAGCTCGATTTCTTCGTCGGGCGGGAGTTTGCGGTGACCTTCCACACCGCCCCCCTCCGCTCGGTCGCGGCCCTGGCCGACCGCTACACCAAGGGCATCGGCGCCGGGCCGCGCGGCGGCGACCGGATCGTCCACTCCCTACTCGACCAACTGGTCGACAACTACAACCCGGTGCTCGACGAGCTTCGCTCGGAGCTGGAGGACATCGAGGAGCACGTGCTGGCGAAGGAGTCCGGCCAGCAGAAGTTCGTTTCCGAGCTGCTCCACGTCCGCGGCGACTTCACCCGGATGCGCACGATCGTCCGGCCCCAGCGCGACGTGATCGAGCGCCTCGCCCGCGGCGATAACAAGCTCATCCGCGCCAGCCTGCTGCCGTACTACCGTGACCTGCGCGACAAGCTTGTGCGGCTCGACGAGGTTGCCGGCAGCTACCATGAGCGCCTGATGATGGCCTTCGACATCTACCTCAACAAGGCGGCCTTCGAGGCCAACGAAGGCATCAAGTTCCTCACCGCTCTCACGGCGGTGACCCTCCCAGCCGTGCTCGTCGGCGGCTGGTACGGGATGAACTTCGATCACATGCCTGAGCTGCGCTCGCCACACGGTTACCTTTACGCCGCAGCCTTCACGCTTGTCAGCACGGTGGTGATGGCCGTCTACCTGAAGAAGAAACGCTGGTTTTGACCGGCGGCCGGGCGCAGGCTCCGGACCTGTCCGCGCTCCGTGCTTGAAAAGCGCTCGCCACCTCGGCGCGGGGCTGACTCCTTGACCGCACCCCCGCGACGTCGGCTTCCGTCGCGCACCCCCTCCCCCCGCCCCATGCACTGGTCGCAAATCTACGCACCTGCCGGCAGCATCGGATTGTCCGCGCTGATCGCGGCCCTGCCGGTGGTCGTCCTGCTGGGTCTCCTGGCGTTCCTGCATGTCCGCGCCCACCTCGCCGCGCTCGCCGGCCTGCTTGTCGCCGGCGCCGTGGCGATATTCGTCTACGGCATGCCGCCGTCGCTCGCGGGAGCCGCGGCCCTTTACGGCGCGGCGTTCGGCCTGTTTCCGATCGGCTGGATCATCCTCAATGCGATTTTCGTCTACCAGCTCACCGTGGAGACGGGCCAGTTCGCCGCCCTGCAGAACCAAGTGGCGGGCCTGTCCCGCGACCGCCGCATCCAGGCACTGCTGATCGCATTCAGCTTCGGCGCCTTCATCGAGGGCGCGGCCGGCTTTGGCGCGCCCATCGCCATCACCGGCGCCCTGCTCATCGGCCTCGGGTTTCGGCCGCTCGAGGCCGCCAAGCTCGCGCTCATCGGCAACACTGCGCCGGTGGCCTTCGGGGCCCTCGGCACGCCGCTTATCACGCTGGCCAACATCACCCAGCTCGACCTCGGCCAGCTCAGCGCGATGGTCGGCCGTCAGCTACCGGTCTTCTCGCTGCTGGTCCCATTCTGGCTCATCGCCGCGCAGGCCGGCTGGCGCGGGATGCTGGCGGTGTGGCCCGCGTGCCTCGTGACCGGCGCCAGTTTCGCCCTCAGCCAGTTCTGCGTGAGCAACTTCATCGGGCCGATGCTGGTCGACATCATCAGCGCCATGGTCTCGATCGGGGCGCTCGTCGTGCTGATGAAATTCTGGCGGCCCGCGGAAATCCAGGACAGCGCGGACCCCGCCGCCCCGCCCACGCCGGTGGCCGCCCCGGGGACATCCGCGGCCAAGGCCTGGGTGCCCTGGATCCTGCTGTCGGTCCTGGTCTTCCTCTGGGGACTGCCAGCCGTGAGGGCCCGCCTCAATGGCTTCTTCGCCCCGGCCTTCGACGTTCCGCTGCTCCACCGCGCCGTCGAGCGCGTACCACCCGTCGTGGCGAAACCCGAGGCGGAGGCCGCGGTCTTCACGCTCAATCTCCTCTCGGCCTCCGGCACGGCGCTGCTCCTCACCGGCGGGATCGCCGGGCTCTGCCTCGGACTCCGCCCGGCGCGCATCTTTCAGGTCTACCTCCGGACGTTCTGGCAGGTGCGGGTCTCGCTCCTGACCATCGCCCTGATGCTGGCGCTCGGCTACACCACGCGGTACAGCGGCACGGACACCACCCTGGGGCTGGCGATGGCAGCAACCGGGGCATTTTACCCGTTCTTCTCGCCGATCATCGGCTGGCTCGGCGTGGCGCTCACGGGCAGCGACACGTCCTCCAACGTACTTTTTGGCAACCTGCAGAAGGTCACGGCCCAGCAGCTCGGCCTATCCCCCGTTCTCATGGCGGCCGCGAACAGTTCGGGGGGCGTAATGGGCAAGATGATCGACGCACAAAGCATCGTCGTGGCGAGTGTCGTCACGGGCGGGCGCCCCGACAGTCCCGACGCCGGTACCGTGCTGCGTTCCGTCTTCTGGCACAGCATCGGACTCGCCATCCTCGTCGGGCTGCTTGTGGCGGCCCAGTCCTACCTCTGGCCGGGAATCGTGCCCCACTGACCGGGCTCTCGGCGGCGGGGACGGTCCGCCGACGGCGTTCGCTCTTCCCTTCGCGGCCCCGGCCGCCTCAGGCTTCCTGCCCGTGATCCGCGCCCTGATCCTCGACTTCGACGGCCTCATCATCGACACCGAGACCGCCCTCATCCAAGCCTACGCCGAGGTGCATGATGAACACGGGCGCCCCTTCGATGCCGCGGCCTACCGGCACGCGGTCGGACACGTGGACTACGCCTTCGACCCCTGGTTCTCGTTTCCGGCGGAAGCCGACCGCGACGCACTCGAGGCCGAGCGCCGCCGCCGCAACCTTCTGATCAACGCGACGCTCGAGCCTTTGCCGGGTGTCACCACCCTGCTCTCCGATGCCGTGGCCGGGGGCCTGGTCCTGGCCGTTGCCTCCAATTCCAGCCGCGGGCACGTGGATGGACACTTGCGCCGCCTCGGGCTGCGGGACCACTTCCGGGCCCTCTCCTGCCGCGGCGAGGCACCCTCGCCGAAGCCCGAACCCGACCTGTACCGTCTGGCCGTCAATCATCTCGGCGTCCGGCCCTCCGAGGCGGTGGCTTTCGAGGACTCACAGACCGGTGCCCTCGCCGCGCACCGGGCCGGACTAAAGGTCGTGGCCGTTCCCGGACCATGCACGGCCCACCATGATTTCAAGCTGGCCACCCTGAGGCTTGGCTCGCTCGCGGAGACGCGGCTGGCGGAGATGCTGGCCCGGTTGGAATAGGTGGGGCTGGCTCGACGAGCCGGCCGCGATGTTCGCGAACCGCAAACCCGGTCGCCTCGGCGAGGCAACCCTACCTGCCGATGCTCAGGCGAACTCGAAGTCCGCCAACAGCACGTGATGGTCGGAGACCGGAGTGGGCTTCACCTCGTGGCGCACGCACCGGAGCGGCGAATTGTAGAAGTTGTGGTCGAGCACGTAGGGGCGCCGGCGCCACGTGATCTCGTCCTGCTGCACGGTCTTGAAGCCCTTGTCAGCGAACTGGCTGATCAGGGTCTTGTGCTGGCTGACATTGAAGTCACCGGCGAGGAGGGTCGGGCCCGGCCAGGCCGAGATCTGGTTGGCCACGATCTCCCGCTGGAAGGGGTGCGTGGTGCTGCTCGAGCCAAGCATGAAGAACGCGAGCAGGTGGGTGTTGTAGAGCTGGAGCTCCTTGCCCTGCAGTGTGGTCTTGGCGCCGATCAGGAGGCGGTCGGTCGGCGTGGTCTTCTTGCCGAAGAAGTCGAACTCCACGGGCGGCGACGGCAGGTCGCGCTTGATCGTGTCGCGCAACGGGGTCTTCGAGAAGATCGCCAGCCCGATGCCGAAGGGCAGCTCGCGCACGTCGGCCTTGGGGTAGGAGAACCAGCTCGAGTATCCCGGCAGGGCCGCGCTCAGGCGGGTGTAGTGCGGCGGCGGGTTCGCCTGCGCGCCGCCAGGCTGCGCATGCTCGACCTCCTGCAGGAGGATGATGTCAGCCTCGTGCTGCCGGATCTCGGCCAGGGTGGCGTCGAGGTTGATCGGCGCTCGGTCGGGATAGGCGTCATGCCAAACCTGCCCGAACTGCATATTGAATTGGAGCACCCGGAAGGCCATCGCCGCGTGCGCCTCAGGCAATCGCGCTAATCCTTTGCGGCATTCCTTTTATTCCGGTTCCGCCGTACCTTCCACCACCCAGTCCCGGGCCTCCGGAACCTGACGAAAGAACTCGTAGAGCACGGCGCTCAGGTGCTCGGCGTAGCGGAAATGCGCCCCCATGCCGGTGCGCAATTCGGCCTCGTAGATGAACTTGTCGGCATGCGTGCCATGCTCGAACGGCGTCTGGGCCCCGAGCAGGAGCGAATACACATAGGCCGGCGAACCGCGCTGCATCAGCTCCCGGGTCAGGGCGGCCTGCTCCTCCAGCAGGGTGGCGTGCGGGGCCGCCGGGATCTCCGGCGGCAGGTAGAAGCCGGCCTGGATCAGCGGAGTGTAGCGGTTTCCCGTGCGATGGCGGTTGAGGTCGCGCAGCTCGGCGAGCGCCATGTTGTTCCAGGCAAAACTGACCCGCATCCGGCGGGTGGCCGTGCCCTGCTGGCCGTAGCGGTTCGCCCGGTGGCGCAACGACTCCGAAAATGGCTGGCGTTCGGGCAGCCAAGGCGGGGTGTCGCGGTCGACCTTGACCCAGACTTCGTCGCGCAGCTGCGCGGTCGAGAGACGGGCCAGCCCCAGCTCGAGGCTGGTGCGGAGTTCCTGCGCCGCCTGCTCCTGGTAGGATTTTTCGGCGAAGCTGTGCCGCATCAGGCGCGGCGACTGCTTGAGCAGCTCGTCGCGGATGAGCTTGGCCGCGGCGCGGGCCTCGGGATGCGGGAGCGAGTCGAGGTGCTTCACCGTCACCGCCCACATGCGCGAGGTCTGGACGAGCCCGACATTCGTGCGGGTGGCGAGCGGGATGAAGTAGCGGGCCCGGTCGAGCGCGTAGTTCTTGCGAAGGCGGGTCACGACCGCCGGCTTGGCGTTCGCCGGGACGCGCACGAGTTCGGGCTTGGCCGTGGCCAACGCGTCGAGCCGGGCATACTCCGCATGGTAGACGGCAAAGGCCTTCGCCATCAGGGCCGACCAGCGCTGGGCCAGGTCATCCGGGATGCCCAGCTCTGCCGCCGTCGGCAGATTCGAGGCGTCCATCGTGATGTAGCGCGTGCTCGACTCCTGACCGTCGGCCATCTGGGCGATCTCAAAGACCTTGTACGCAAGCCACATCGAGACGTCGTCCAACGCCACCGCCAGGCCGCCCGTGAGGCCGCCGATCGAGGCGTGGCCGTAGTCGACAAAGTTCAGAATGCGGTCGATCGACGCGTCCGGATTGGCGAGGTCGACCTTGGAGAGAATCGCGCCGATGCCCTGGTTGCTCCGCGAATACCGCGCCAGCACCGACGCAAGCAACTCGGGCGTGACTTTCGGCAGTTCGGCGGCGGTCGGGGGCGGGACGAGGGCGAGTCCGGTGATTCTCATGCGTGCGCCGAAAAGGTGTCGGGGAAACATTCGCCTCCGCCAAGCCTGAACCGGAATCTCGAACCGGATAAGCTCAGAGCCCCAGCAGCCAGCGGCCGAGAGCGCCCTGGTAGAAGCCGAGCAGCACCGAGGCGATCGCCAGTAGGCCGAGCGCGAGGCCCAGGCCGCGGTGAACTGGGCCGCGGGTGTTCGCCACGGGCGTGGCGGGGTCGGGGTTGGTCGGGAAGCAGGCGGCCTTGATCCAGCCAAAGTAATAATAGATCGAGAGCACCACGCCGGTGATCGCGACCAGCAGCAGGCCATAATGGCCCGCCTTGAAGGCCGCGGTGAAGATCACCAGCTTGCCCATGAAGCCGGCCAGCGGGGGAATGCCCGCTAGCGAACCGAGGCCGATCGCCAGCACCGCCGCCAGGAAGGGCCGCTCGCGCGCCAGGTCGCCATAGTGGTCCATGTCCTGGGTTGCGTCGTCGGACCCGCCCAGCTGGGTCATCACGCCGAACACTGCGAACGAGGCCAGCAGGTAGGCAAAGAGGTAGAAGTACACCGCCCCCACCGCCTGCGGCTGACTGAATCCCGCGATCACACCCAGCAACAGATAACCGGCATGCGCCACGCCGGAAAGGCCGATCAGGCGCTTCACGTTGAACTGCGTCAGCGCGGCGATGTTGCCGAAGAGGATCGTCGCGGCCGCCATCGCACTGAGGATGGGGATGACCAGCGAGGCATAGGACGGGAAGACCTCCAGCGCCAGCGGCAGCAGCACCGCGAAGCCGGCGGCCTTCGAGGCCACGGCGAGGAAGGCCGTCACCGGCGTCGGGGCGCCCTGGTAGACATCCGCCACCCAAATCTGGAACGGGAACGCACCGATCTTGAAGGCCACGCCTGCCAGCACGAGCACGATGCCGGCGCTGGCGAGAAAGTTGCCGGGGTGCGTGGCGAGGAAGCGGGCCAGGGTCTGGTACTCGAAGCCGGTGTGCAGGCGGCCGTCGGCGTCCGGCACCGCACCCACCGCGCCGTAGAGGAGCGTGATGCCGAAGAGCAGGATGCCCGAGCTCAGCGCGCCCATGATCAGGTACTTCAGGCCCGCCTCGAGCGTTAGCGGGTTGTCGCGGTAGTAGCTGACGAGGATGTACAGGCCGACCGTCACCGTCTCGAGCGCCACGAAGAGCATCACGAAGTGGTTCGCCTGCGCCAGGAGCATCATGGCGGCCGTGACGACCAGCAGGATGTGGTAGAACTCGATGTGCGGCATCCGCTGCCGCGGCAGGCTGACGGTGCCGAGCACGCAGGTGAGGATCGAAGCCAGCAGGAAGAAGATCCGCAGGAATTGGCCGCCGCCCGTGTGCTGCAGCAGGCCGTTGAAGGTCGGTCCCGCGCCGATGTAGGGCGTGCTGAGGTTGATGATCAGGGCGACCAGGACCGCGATCTGGCTGACGATCGCGATGCCCGGGATCAACCCGCGCTGGGCCTTGGGCAGCACCAGCTCCAGCACGAGCAGGAGCAGTGCGATCAGGCCGAGCATCAGCTCGGGGGCGATCGCCAGCCACTGGTTGCGGCCGGCCTGTTCGACGAGTGGGAGGAGATCCGTCGGCATGGCTCAGCGGGTGGCCGCCACGCGGGCGGGGGCCGCGGTCAGCGCGGCGTTGAGGGTGTCGGAGATGGACTTCGGCCAGAAGCCGATGAGCAGCAGCATGACGAGCAGGATCAGCGCCGGCAGGCGCTCGCCCCAGCCGAGGTCGGCGGGCGGATTGGCCGCCATCGCGTTGTTCAGCGCCGGGGTCGTGGGCCCGAAAAACACCCGGGCCACCGCGCGCAGGCCATAGATGGCGGAGATCACCACGCCGGCGACCGCCGCGGCGCAGAACCAGGGGGAGAATTTCCAGAGGGCGACGAAGATCCCGAGCTCACCCCAGAAGTTGGCGAACCCCGGCAGGCCGATGCCGGCGAGCGTCGCGGCGACAAAGAAGGCGGCGAGTACCGGCGTGCGCTGCGCCAGGCCGCCCATTTCGGCGAGATCGAGGGTCTGCGTGCGCTGGTGGATGCTCGTCGTGAGCAGGAACAGCAGCGCCGCCGAGTAACCGTGCGCCACCATCAGCATGACCACGCCGCCCGTGCCGGCCGCCGTGAAGCAGGCCAGGCCGAGGAAGGCATAGCCCATGTGCATCACCGAGCTGTAGCCGACCAGCTGCTTGAGGTCGCGCTGGGCAACGGTGACAAGGCCGACCACGAGCACATTGCCCAGGGCCAGCCAGGCGATGACCTGGCCGTGCGCCCGGGCGGCCTCGGGCAGCAGCGGGATGGCGACCTGGATCAGGGTGTAGAGGCCGAACTTCTTCAGCACGCCGGCATGCAGCATCGCCGCCGAGCTCGGGGCGGCGCCATAGCCGAGGGGCGCCCAGGTATGCAGCGGCCAGAGCGAGACGAGGATGCCGAGGCCGGCAAGGAGCAGGGCGAAGGCGTACTTCTGCGTCGTGGCGGCCAGCGGCTGCGCGGCAAGCGCGGCGCGCAGGGTCGGCAGGTCGAAGGTGTTCGAGCCGCTCTTCACGTAGATCGCGATCAGGCCCAGCAGCGAGAGCATCGCGCCGGCCGTGAGGTAGACCGTCATCTTCATCGCCGCGTAGTTGCGGTCGCGCCCGCCCCAGATGCCGACCATCAGGAAGGTCGGGATCAGCGCCAGCTCGTGGAAGAAGTAGAGGAAGAACACGTCCATGCTGGCGAACACGCCCATCAGGCCGGCCTGCATGAAGAGCAGCAGCATGAGGTAGAGCTTCAAGCGTTCCGCCGTGGAGCGGATCGCGTAGAGGCCGGCGGCGAGGCCGACCAGCCCCGCCATCACGAAAAGCGGGAGAGAGATGCCGTTGAGCCCGAGCGCGAGGCTAATGCCGAAGCCCTCGAGCCCGGTCGAGCCGCGCACCGTGAACGCGTACCCGGCGCCGGCCTCAGCCGGAAAATTCGCCCAGCACCAGAGCGCGAGCATCGCCGGCACCCCGAAGCCGAGGTAGGCCAGGCGCACCGACCACCGCTTCGGCAGGCCGCACAGGATCGCGACCGCGACGGCGAAGGGCACCGCGCTGGCGAGGAAGAGGGGATTGACGAGGAGTTCGCTCATCGCGTTCAGAAGGCGCCGGCCATGAAGGCCCAGTACAAGGCGAGGCCGGCCAGGAACCAGTAGACGTAGGCGTGCAGGCTGCCGACGTGAAGCCAGCGGGCGAGCAGTCCGAGCTGGCCCGCCAGCCCGGCGGCGCCGCGGATGATCAGGCCGGAGAGGAAGACCTGCTCGAGATAGTTCAGGAGCAGCGCCAGGCGCTGCTGCACCTTGGCCACGTAGTAGTCGTAGGCCTTGTCGAAGGAGCCCTTGAGCGCCGCCAAGGCGCCAAACAGCGCAGGCGACTTTTGCCCCAGCGTATCGTCGGGCGCCGGCTTGTAGATTACGAAGGCCGCACCGGCACCGATCAGCATAACGGCGACACTGACGATCAGGATCGTGGCGCCCTCGGCATGCGGGACGAGGTTCAGCACGCCGTCGAACGTGTGGCCGTAGATCGCGGTGTAGCCGCCCACCACGGAGAGCAGGGCCAGGAGAACCAGCGGGCCCGTCATGGAAATGCCACCTTCATGGGCATGCGCGGCCTCCTCGCTCCTCGGCTGGCCGCGGAAGACCAGGATCCAGAGCCGCACCATGTAGAAGGAGGTCAGCACCGCGGTCAGGGCGAGGACGCCGAAGACCGCCTTGTTGTTCTCGAGCGCAAGGTGTAGGATCGCGTCCTTCGAGAAGAAGCCGGCCGCGATGTACGGCATGCCGATGATCGCCAGCACGCCGATCGTGAAGGTGATGAAGGTGAGCGGCATCTTCTTCTGCAGTCCGCCCATCCTGAAGATGTCCTGCTCGTGGTGGCAGCCGTGGATCACCGAGCCCGAACCGAGGAACATCAGGGCTTTGAAGAAGGCGTGAGTGGTGAGGTGGAGCATCGCAGCGCCCACGCCGGTGGCAACAATGCTGGTTACGGCCTGTTCTTTCCCATCCGGCCCGGTAAAAAACTCGGTGAGCACGCGTGATGATCCCAACCCAAACGCCGCCACCATGTACCCGAGCTGCGAGAGCGTGGAGTAAGCCAGGACCTTCTTGATGTCCCGCTGCGTGATTGCACAGAGGGCGGCGTAGAGTGCGGTGGCCGTGCCGACCCACATGATGACGTTCAGCGCCTGCGGGACCATGAGCACGTTTATCCGGCAAAGCATGTAGATGCCGGCCGCGACCATCGTGGCGGCGTGGATCAGGGCGGAGACGGGTGTCGGGCCCTCCATCGCGTCGGGCAGCCACACATGCAGCGGGAGCTGGGCCGACTTGCCGACCGCGCCGCAGAAGAGGAGCAACGGGATCGCCGCGCTGAACACGTGCTCCTTCGCCAGCGCATCCAGGCTGACCGTGCCGTTCAGCCAGTAGCACATCACAATGCCGAGCAGGAACCCGAAGTCGCCCACGCGGTTGACGATGAAGGCCTTCTTCGCCGCGTCGGCCGCCGATTGCTTCTCGTGGAAATGGTTGATCAGCGTCCAGGAGCTGAAGCCGACCAGCTCCCAGAAGATGAACATCATGAAAAGATTGTCGGCCAGGACGATGCCGAGCATCGAGAACATGAAGATCGAGAGCCCGCCGAAGTACCGCGCCTTCGCCGGGTCGTCGTGCATGTAGCCGAGCGAGAAGACGTGCACGCAGAGTCCGACGACACCCACGATGCAGAGCATCAGCGCGGCGAGGTCGTCGAACTTGATCCCGATCGAGACAGTGAAGTCGCCGAGGTTCAGCCACTCGATCGAATCGCTGAACCGCTCGCCGTGCACGGCGAGGATAATCGCGATGGCCGCGATCGCGGCGGAGGTTAGGGTCGAGAGCGTGGCCGCCGCACTGCCGGCGCGGCGGAGGAAGAGCGCGATCACCGCCGCGGAAGCCAGCGGCAGGAGGAGGACGACAACGGCGTGCTGGAGCATCGTCATGGCGTCAGTGCTTGAGCTCCTTCAGCTCGTCCACCTGGACGGTGCCGCGCTTGCGGAAGAGCGCGACGATAATGGCGAGGCCGACCGCGACCTCGGCGGCGGCGACCGTGAGGATGAAGAACACGAAGACGTGGCCGTCGAGTGTGCCGTTGAAGCGCGAGAAGGCGACGAGGGCCAGGGTCGAGGCGACGAGCATCAGCTCGAGGCACATGTAGATCACGAGGGTATTCTTCCGCAGGAGCACGCCGAAGAAGCCGAGCGCGAAGAGCAGCCCGCTAAGGATGAGGTACTCGTTCAGGCCGGCATTCATTTGGCATCCTCCGCGGCGAATTTCCGGCTGAGCACGATCACGCCCTGCATGGCGATGAGGAGCAGGAAGCCCACGACCTGCACCGGCAGGAGGTAGGTGGTGAAGAGCATCTCCGCGTAGTGCTTCAGCACCGCGCCCACCGGGGCCGCACCGGCCGCCGTAGCCGGGGCGGGAGTCGAGGCCAGCCCGCTGCGGCCCGCCAGGGCGGCGAGGCCGGCGACGAGCACAGCGAGGCCGACCGTACCGGCGACCGCCGTCGTGCGCTGGAACGGCGCCCGCACTCCGCCCTGCACGTCGAGCAGCATGACGATGAAGAGGAAGAGCGCGACGACCGCGCCGGCGTAGACCAGCACCAGCAGCGCCGCGAGCAGGTAGGCATCGAGGAGCGCGAACAGCCCGGCCACACCCACCAGCGACAACAGCAGGCAGAGCGCCGCGTTGACGGTGTTCTTGTTCACGACGACCCCGACGGCCGTGATCAGCGTGAAGAACGAGAAAAGATAGAAGAGGGCGTTGGCCATCGGCTCAGTGTCCCGGCGGGTGCTCCTCGGCCGCCTTCTTCCTGTCCCATTTCAGATGCTGGTCCGGCAGCGTGCCGCCCAGCTCGTAAAGCCGGTCCTTGTGGTTGACCATCTCGGCGCGGGAATAGCCGGTCATGGAGAACTGGTTCTGCAGGAAGATCGCCTCCTCCGGACAGACCTCCTGGCACAGGCCGCAGTAGATGCAGCGCAGCATGTCGATGTCGAAGGCCTGGGGCGCCTTCTCGACGTGGTCGCGGCCGGCGCCCTCGGGCACGGTGCCGGGCGTGATGCGGATGGCCTTGGGCGGGCAGACGAACTCGCAGAGCTGGCAGGAGACGCACT
>OMJT01000036.1 GCA_900299415.1 Opitutales bacterium | reverse complement strand
CCGCCGCTACCTCGAGGCCGGACTCGTGAAGGAATTCGGCCTCGATGGCTGCCCGATCTATTTCGACCTCGTTGGCAAGGAGCGCCACAGCGAGCGGACGGTCCCGGGTGCCTCCGACACGCCGGAGACCAATGTGCCGAAGTGGAGGGCCCGCGAGTCGGCGGAGGAATCCGGGCTTGTGGAAGACTGAGCTCCCGCCTGTTCGCGCCGATTGACAACCCCGGGCGCCGGAAACGTGATTCCGGCATGTCCCGCCTCCGGATCGTTTTCCTCGGTTCCGATGCCATCGCGCTGCCGTTGCTCGGCTGGCTGGCGGGGGAGGGCACTGCGGTCGCCGAGGTGGTGGCGGTGTTCACCCAGCCGGACCGGGCGGTGGGCCGCGGACAGAAGGTTACCGCCAACGCGATCAAGGGTTGGGCGCAGGAGCGCGGCCTGCCGATCTACCAGCCGGAAAAGATCACGCCGGACGTGCGCGCCCAGCTGGCCGCGCTGCAGCCGGACCTCGCGCTCGTCATGGCTTACGGGCATATCCTGCGCGACGACTTCATCAACACGCCGCGGCTCGGAACGCTGAACCTGCACACCTCACGGCTGCCAAAATACCGCGGGGCCTCGCCGATCGAGAGCGCGGTGGCGAACGGCGAAACGGAGACCGCCGTGACCCTGATGCGCATCGTGCGCGAGCTCGATGCCGGGCCGGTCGCGGATGCGGAGCGCGTCGCCATCGGGCCGCGCGATACCGCCGCGGACGTCGAGTTCCGTTTGGCTGCCGCCTGTGTGCCGCTGTTGGCGCGCGCGCTGCCCCGGCTCGCGGCGGCGACCTTGGCCTTCGCGCCCCAGGACGCCGGCGCCGCGACGTACTGCCGCAAGCTGGAGAAGACCGACGGCACGCTGGATTTCGCCGCACCCGCCACCGTGCTTGCCGCCCGCAGCAACGGCCTCTTTCCCTGGCCCGCGTGCACGTTCGAGCTGAGTGGCCAGGCCATCAAGGTCGGTCTGGCGGATGCCCCGGAATCGTCGGCCGAATTGCCCGGAGTGCGGGTGGACCAGGCGCCGGCCGGGACGGTGCTCGGGGCCGATGGGGAAGGCGTGCTAGTCGCGACGGGGCGGGGCGTGCTGCGGCTGCTCCGGCTGCAACGGCCTGGGGGAAGGATGCTCGGGGCGCCGGAGTTCCTCCGCGGGTTCCCGCTGCCGGCCGGCACCTTGCTGGCCTCGCGTCCGATGGCGCCGCTCGTGGGCGCGGCGCCGTGGCGGCGGTGACTCGCTGCTTGTTTTCACGAGGGCATTTCGCAAGCTGGCCGCCATGTCGTTTTTCCGCTGGATCCTGCCGGCCGTCCTGACGCTCTCTGCGGCGTCGGCCCAGGGGCCCGTGTCGGCGATCGACGTGGCCAACCTCAAGGAGGACGTGCGGGGCCTGACCCAGAAGCTGGGCGAGGTGACGCTGCGCCTCGAGCAGCTCGAGCGGGAGAACACCAGTCTCCGGGGCCAAATTGTGGCCAGCGGGGAAACCAAGGTCACCTTGAACCAGTTGAACCAGGGGCTGGCCGAACTCCGGCAGTCCGTGCAGCAGGCCGCGGCCGCCCAGCGAAGCGAGATCCTGCAGGCCGTGGCGGGGCAGCTGGAAAAACTCGCCGGCCAGACCAATGCCGCGCTTGACGCGCTGGCGAAGAGCCAGGCCACGCGCCCGGCGGTGCAGACGACGTTCTCCGACAACTATCCCAAGGAGGGCAGCAGCTACACGGTGCAGAAGGGTGACACCTTCGACGAGATCGTGCGCAAGCTGGGCGCGCGGCGGCAGGATGTGATCAACGCCAACAAGCTCACCGATCCCTCGCGCATCCAGGTAGGCCAAACCCTTTTCATCCCGAGCCCGCCGGCCCCGGCGGCCAAATAAATCATGGCAGCCCCCAAATCCCGCCTCGGTCGCGGACTCGGCGGCCTTATCGCCGCCGCCAAACCCGTCGCCCCTGTTTCCCCCGCCGTCCCCCCGGCGCCCGCCCCGGCCCCGGCAACTCCCGGCGCCCCTGGCTACGATGAAATCGACGTCCATCGGATCGACCCGAGCCCCTACCAGGCGCGGCGCGAGATCACGGCGGAGCAGCTCAATGAGCTCGCCGAGAGCATCCGGGCCGAGGGCCTGCTCCAGCCGGTCGTGGTGCGCAAGGTAGGCGAACGCTTCCAGCTCATTGCCGGCGAACGCCGCTGGCGCGCTTTCCAGCAGCTGCGAATCAAGTCGATTCCTGCCCGGATCGTCGAGGCGAGCAACGCCTCGGCCGCTGCCCTGGGCCTAATCGAAAATCTTCAACGCGAGGGCCTGAACCCGATTGAGGAGGCCCACGGTTATGCGAGCCTCATCCGCGACTTCGACCTGACCCAGGAGACCGCCGCCGAGCGGGTGGGGAAGGGCCGCGCGTCCGTCGCCAACTCCCTTCGGTTGCTCGGGCTCGACGGCGAGATCCAAGGATTCATTTCCCGCAATCTCATCAGTGTCGGCCACGCGAAGGTATTGCTTGGCATGGAGGACGTCGCCTTGCGCTCGGTTCTGGCGCGCCGCGTGATCGAGGAGGGCCTCAGCGTCCGCTCGCTGGAAAAGCTCGTGCAGGCCCAGCCCAAGTCCGTTCGTCCGTCCGCCGGCCGGCGCGCCAAGCGCGCCGGGTCCAAGCCCGAAGAGGCTGCCGCCGTGGGCCGCATCGAGCAAAAGCTCGTCTCCCATCTTGGTACCCGCGTCGCCGTCCTGCACACTCCGAAGAAGGGCCGGATTGTCATCGAGTACCGGGGGAACGAAGACCTGCAACGGGTGCTCGGGCTACTCGGAATCGAGGCCTAGGACAGGCTGATCGGCGCCATTGACACCCCCGGGGGCATCTGACTCCCTGTTCCTTTCACCCGTCCCAACATGCTCAGCATCATCCTCGGTGTACTCACGTTTGCCCTGATCGTCGTCTCTCTTTTCCTGATCCTCGTCGTCCTGGCGCAGAAGTCCAAGTCCGACGGCGGCGTGGGCGCCGCGATGGGCGGAGGCATGGCCGAGGCCACGTTTGGCGCCGACACGTCCAACGTGTTGAGCAAGATGACTATCTGGGCCGCGATTCTCTTCTTCAGCCTGTCGCTCGCGCTCTACATGGGCCGTCTATACGAGGCCCGCAGCGACCGCGGTGGTGGCGCCCTCCCGGTGATTTCCGGGGCGCCGGCCTCAACCGCCCCGACGGGCTCGGCGCTGCCGCCGTTGACCGCCCCCGCCTCGACGGCCCCGGCCGCGGCCACTCCGGCGCCCACGACGCCGGCTCCGGCGACCAAGTGATGCGATTGGCCCCAGACCGGTCCTTTGCGCCCGCCCTCATCCGGCGGGCGTTTTTCATGGCGGGTGTCGCGATGGGCCTGCCGGCCGCAAACGCCCAGCGTGCTCCGGCGGCGCCGGAAACCTTTGGCAACGCCGGCCGGGTCGACCAGGCTGAAGGCCGGCGGATCCTGGAGGACTTCCGGGCGAAGGGGATCGCGGGTCAGTACTTCCTTGAGTTCCAGCTCCGCGTCCTGCCCGCACGCGGGGCCGAGCGGGTGATCGCCGGTCGGATGTGGGGCACACGCAATGGCCAGGGCGAGCTCACCCGCGTGGCCATCGACGCAGCCGCCGGGGAACTGCGGCTGCTCATCCAAAACGGCGCGCAGCCTGGCGTCTGGAACCGAGCGGTCGAAGGCTCCGGTCCGGGCGTGGCGCTGGCCGAGGCCGCGCTGCTCGAGCCGGTCGCCGGCACGGACCTGACCCCCTTCGACCTGCAGCGGCCGTTCCTCTATTGGACCGAGGTCGAGTACCAGGGCCTGACTCGCGTGCTGGGGCGCCCGGCGCATACCTACCTGCTCAGGCCGTCCGCAGGGTTTGCCGCCAAATACCCGGCTTTGGCCGCGGTCCGCGTTTACCTCGACAGCCAGTACGAGGCGCTAGTGAAGACCGAGTATCTTGGGCCCGGCAGCCGCGTCACGAAGTCCATGGCGGTGCTCGACCTGAAGAAGCTCGAAGCCCGCGGCGGCGAGCAGTGGATCGTGAAGTCCGTCGACCTGCGCAACGAGGCGACGCGGAACAAGACGCGTTTCCAGGTCACGGCCGCGGCGTTGAACCAGGATATTCCCCCCGCGGCGTTCACCCCGGCCGGGCTCGCCGAGAAGCTGGCGGCCCCGGCGGTGGTGACGCGCATTGCACCCTGATTTCAACCGTGCCCCCTGCTGCAACCTCTCTTCCCCCGGCCGCGCGCCGCGAGGTCGTAGTCTTCGACCTCGACGGCACCCTCGTGGACAGCCTGCCGCTCGTGCTCCGGGCCTTCTCACACGCGCTGGAGCCCTTCGGGCCGCGGCCGACGATGGATCTTTTCGCCCATCTCGGCGCGCCGCCGGACCGGATTTTCGCCAACCTACTGGGCGGTGAAAGGCACGTGCCCGCCGCGCTGGAACGGCTCTACGACTTCAATCGCGATCACCACCACCTGATCCGGCCGTTCGACGGCGTGCATCCCTTCCTGCACGAGCTGCGCGGCCGGGGGCGGACCCTCGCGATCTGGACCGGCCGCGACCGCGAGACGACCCTGAACCTGCTGGAGGTCCACCGCCTGCAGGAGTTTTTCCCGGTGATCGTGTGCGGGGACGACTTTGCCACCCACAAGCCCGATCCCGAGGGCCTGCGCGATATCCTCCGACAGGTGGGCCGGCTGGCGGCCGAAACCGTCTTTGTGGGCGACGCGGATGTCGACGTGCTCGGCGGGGCCGCCTGCGGAGTCGACACGGTCCTAATCCGGCATGCCCGTGAAGTGGCTCCGGCGATCCTGACCAAGGCCTGGCGCACCGTGGGCAGCCCCTACGAGGCGTACGAACTCCTGCTCGGGCAGTCCGGATAGGACGCTCAGCGGACGGCCTCGCCGCTGGCGGCGGAGAATAGGTGAAGCTTTTCCGGAACGAATCCGACACGAATCGTCTCGCCGCGAGCGGGGCGCTGGTCGGGCGCGAAGCGCGCAATGAGTGCGTGGGCTCCCGTATCGAGATGGACGAACGTCTCGGCGCCCATCGGCTCGACGACATCGACACGGGCGCCGAAGGCCGCGGACGAGGGGTCCGCTGCGATGTGCTCCGGTCGGACGCCCAACACGACCGGCTGGCCGGCGAGTCTGGCGGCCCGCGGCGCGAGGTGGGCCGGTAGGGACAGGCGCAGCGGCGGACCCTTGGGATTATCCTCTTGGAATTCGTGTCCGTCGGCGGTTAGCGTGCCGCGCAGCAGGTTCATCGGCGGACTGCCGATGAAGCCGGCGACAAAAAGGTTCGCGGGGCGGTCGTAGAGCTCGAGCGGAGGCGCAACCTGCATGATGCGGCCGTCGTGCATCACGCAGATGCGGTCGCCCATAGTCATCGCCTCCATTTGATCGTGGGTGACGTACACCATCGTTGCACCGAGGCGGGCGTGGAGTCGGGAGAGCTCGGCGCGGGTGGCGGCCCGCATCTTAGCATCGAGGTTCGATAGCGGTTCGTCGAAGAGGAACACTTTCGGGTGGCGCACGATGGCGCGGCCGACGGCAACACGCTGGCGCTGGCCGCCGGAGAGCGCGGCGGGGCGGCGCTGCAGGTAGGGTTCGAGCCCAAGCATCGCCGATGCCTCGCGCACGCGTGCCTCTATTTCCGTGGACGGGAGCTGGCGCTGCCGCAGGCCAAACGCGAGGTTCTCAAACACCGTCATGTGCGGGTAGAGCGCGTAATTCTGAAAGACCATCGCGAGATCGCGATCCTTTGGCGGGACTTCGTTCACGAGCCGGTCATCGATTCGGATTGCGCCGGAGGTGGCTGACTCGAGCCCGGCGATCAGGCGCAGGGTGGTGGACTTTCCGCATCCGGAGGGACCGACCAACACCATGAATTCACCGTCAGCGATGACGAGGCTGACATCATTCACCGCGCGCACGCCGGGGCCGTTTCTCTCGCTGTAAACCTTGACGATATTTTCGAGAACAACTCGGGCCATGCGTTGGGGCGAGGATACGGGTTAGCGGAGAATGTGTGGGGCGCGAGTCAACTGCTTTGGGAAAAGATTTAGTTTGCAGGCCCGGTCGCGCGGGTGCGATCTCGAATAACCCCCTGAGTAGTCAGACTCAGCACACCCCACATAACCATGCCAGACAAGACTGCCCAATACTGGGCGCCGTTGACGTTCGACCTCACACTGCCACAAGTCCAAAAAATCGAGGCTGTGCGCCGTGCCCGTGCTCTTCGGAGCGCGAGTGAGGTTGTTCGTTTGGCGATCGCCGAGTTCAACATCAACACGTACGCTGCCCGGCGTCCCCGCCACCGTCAAATCTCGGTGCGCCTCGATCCCGCGCTGCGCGAGAAGCTCCGCCGACACGCGAAGAAAAAGAACGTGAGCATCGGCGAACTGCTGCGCGTCGCGCTTGAAACCCTGCCGACAAGGGGCAAGGGATCGCGCCGGTAAGTGACTGGGCCGGCTGATCGCCGGCCTTTTCGCTGCAGCGCCCTGCGACCGGCGTCACCGGCTGCCGGGCGTTGCGGCAGGTCGCGGGCTTGCATTTCGGGGACGGCGCCTTTTGGGTTGCCGCCCTTTGCCCATGAGCCTGCCTCCCGCTCCCCTGTCAACCTGGTCCCGCGCAATCGCGCCCTCTCCGACGCTGGCCGTCGACGCGAAGGCGAAGGCTCTTCAGGCCGCAGGCGAGGACGTCTGCACCTTTGCCGCCGGCGAACCCGACTTCGATACGCCGGCGCACATCAAGGACGCCTGTGCCTCCGCCCTCCAGGCCGGCCGCACCAAATACGGCCCGACGCCGGGCATGGAGCCCCTGCGCCAGGCGATTGCTGCGCGCTATGCAACGGAGTACGGCCTCGCGGTCACGCCCGCGCAGGTGGTCGTCTCGCCTGGCGGCAAGTTCTCCTGCTACCTCGGCATCCTGGCCGTGTGCTCGCCGGGCGACGAGGTGATCGTGCCCGCGCCGTTCTGGGTCAGTTATCCGGAGATGGTAAAGCTCGCGGGCGCGGTTCCGCGGATTGTGCTCTGCGACGACCGGGCGGGCTTCAAGCTGACGCCGGCGCAACTCGAGGCCGCGATCACGCCGCGCACCCGTTTGCTCATCCTCAATTCGCCGTCGAACCCGACCGGCGCCGTCTACACCCGCGCCGAACTTGCGGCCCTCGTGGCCGTCGCGGTGAAGCACAACCTCTACATTTTATCGGACGAGATGTATGAGCACCTCGTCTACGACGGCGCGCAGCCGACCTGCGTGGCGACCCTCTCGCCCGAGGCCCTCGCGCGCACGATCGTCGTGGCGGGATTCTCCAAGACCTACGCCATGACCGGTTGGCGGATTGGGACGCTGGTTGCCCCGCCGCCGGTCGCCAAGGCGGTCGGCGAGCTGCAGAGCCAGATGACCTCGAACGTCACCAGCTTCGCCCAATTCGGGGCGCTCGCCGCGTTGCAGGAGAAGGAAAAGACCACCGCCGCGCTGGCGGTGATGATGACGGCCTTCGACCGCCGCCGGAAGCACCTGCACGCCGAGCTGAACAAGATCCCCGGCGTCTCCTGCCTGCTCGCCCAGGGCGCGTTTTACCTCTTCCCGAACATCTCCAGCTTCGGGCTCAAGGACATGGATTTCTGCGCCCGCCTGCTTGACGAGGAGAAGGTCGCCGCCGTGCCGGGCTCGGCGTTCGGTGCCGAGGGGTACCTCCGCCTGAGCTACGCGACGTCCGACGCAATCATCGCCAAGGGCATCGAGCGCCTTGGCTGCTTCTGCGCGAAGCTGCGGAAGTAAACTTGTCTTCGCCCAAGCCAGGGCGCGAAACCGGGACTTGTCATCGGCGGGCGAATGCCGCACAGAAAACGCCGGTTTTGCGGGCATAGTATATCGGCTATTATGTGTGCTTCCCAAGCATGAGAGGAGGGTTCGACTCCCTCTGCCCGCACCAGTCTCCGCCGCCGCGACAGCGCAAGGAGACTGCCGCGTCATAGCCCGCGAGAGGCGGGCGAAGACGGGCGGTGAACCGCGACGCGGCTCCGACTCGGAGAGCCCGCTTGATCGGGCCCAGCAAAAAACCCGCCGGTCCACCGGCGGGTTTT
>OMJT01000035.1 GCA_900299415.1 Opitutales bacterium | reverse complement strand
GCCTACCGCGTCATCCAGGACGTGAAGGCGCGGATCGCCGAAATCAGTCGTGGCCTGCCGCCGGGGATCACGATCGAGCCGTTCTACGATCGCAGCGATCTCATCGACCGCGCGATCGAGACGCTCAAGCACACACTCTGGGAGGCGGTCATCCTCGTGACGCTGATGCACGTCATCTTCCTCTTCCATTTCCGCAGCATCCTGATCGTCACGCTGCCGCTGCCGGCCTCGATCCTCATCGCCTTCATCCTGATGAAGGAGTTCGGCATCCAGTCGCACATCATGTCGCTGACCGGCATCGCCATCGCGATCGGCGTGCTGGTGGACGCCGCGATCGTGATGACCGAGAATGTCATCCGCCACTGTGAGCAGGCCGAGGCGGCGCGAGGGCGGCGCCTGACTCCCGCCGAGACGTGGCAGGTCACGCTCTCGGCCTCCCAGCAGGTGGGGCGGCCGATCTTCCTCGCGATGGCGATCATCATCCTGGCCTTCGTGCCGGTGTTCACCCTGACGGGCCAGGAGGGGAAGCTCTTCCATCCGCTGGCCTGGACCAAGACGTTCGCGATGGTCGGCGCCACCGTGCTGGCGGTGACGCTCGTGCCGGTGCTGTGCACGTTGCTCGTCCGCGGGCCGTTCCACGCCGAGGAACGCAACTGGGTGATGCGATTCCTGCTCAAGCTCTACGACCCGGTGCTCGACTGGGCGCTGGTCCACCGCAAAACCGTGCTCGGCCTCGCCGCCACGCTGCTCACGTTCTGCGCGGTGCTGGCGTTTGGCGTGCCCGAGGCGATCCAGGCGAGGATCCGGGGCCAAAACCCGGAGATGGCCGCGAAGCTGTCCGGTTTTGGCACCGAGTTCATGCCGACGCTGCAGGAGGGCAGCCTGCTCTTCATGCCGGTGCTCGTGCCCAGTACCTCGCTGAGCGAGATCAAGCGCATCATGGCCTGGCAGGACCAGGTGATCGCCGCCACGCCCGAGGTGGCCTCGGTGGCGGGCAAGCTGGGCCGGTTCGACTCGGCCACCGACCCGGCGCCCGCGGAGATGATCGAGACGACCATCACACTCCGGCCGGCCAGCCAGTGGCGCCCGGGCATGACGATGGAGATGCTGGTGGCCGACCTCTCCGAAAAACTCACGCAGGTGCCGGGCTACGCGGCGGGCTTCCTCCAGCCGATCGAGAACCGGGTGCTGATGCTCTCGACGGGCATCCGGGCCCAGCTCGGACTGAAGATCTTCGGCGACGACCTCGATGCGATCCAGCGCAAGGCCTACGAGATCGAGGCGGTGGTGAACAAGATCCCGGGCGCGGCGGGCGTCTCGCCCTCGCGCGTGCAGGGCAAGCCCTACCTCGAGATCGCGGTCGACCGCGCCGCGCTCACCCGCTACGGCCTCACCGCCACCGACGTCCTCTCCCTCGCCGAGACCGGCCTGGGCGGGCGCACCGCCACGACCTCGATCCAGGGCCGCGAGCGCTGGCCGGTGCAGGTGCGACTGGCGAAGAGCGACCGCGAGGACATCGACCAGCTCGGTGCCACCCCTGTGCCGCTGCCCTCGGGCGCCTTCCTGCCGCTGCGGCAGCTGGCAACCATCCGGCGCGTGCTCGGGCCGAACGAGATCGCGAGCGAGAACGGTCGCCTCCGCGCCTACGTGCAGGCCAACGTCACGGGCCGCGACCTCGGGAGCTTCGTCGAGGAGGTCCGCGCCGCAGTGGCGAAGGAGGTGAAACTCGATCCCGGCATGACGCTCGAATACTCGGGCCAGTACGAGAACCAGATCCGCGCCCGCGCCACGCTGCAGACCATCGTGCCGATGGTGCTGCTGATCATCTTCTTCATCCTGTGCTTCACGTTCCACTCGGCCAAGGAGGCGGCGCACGTGATCCTCGCCGTGCCCTTCGCCCTCACCGGCGGCGTGCTCCTGCAGGGCGCGCTCGGCTACAACTTCAGCGTGGCGGTGTGGGTCGGCTACATCGCCCTCTTCGGCACCGCCATCCAGACCGGCGTGGTGATGGTGGTGTACCTCGAGGAAGCCGTGAAGCGGGCCCAGGCTTCCAAAGGTAGGGCTGACTCGCTGAGTCAGCCGTCCGCTCTCACCCGCCCCGAGCTCCTCGCCGCGATCAAGGAAGGCGCCCGCCTGCGCCTCCGGCCGAAGGTCATGACCGTCGCCACCGCCGTCGCCGGCCTGCTCCCGATCTTCTGGAGCACCCGCACCGGCGTGGAGGTGATGCGTCCCCTCGCCGCCCCGGTCGTCGGCGGCATGCTGTCGTCGCTCGTGCACATCCTGATCGTGACCCCGGTGATCTTCGCCTGGCTGCGCGAGCGGGAGCTGGGCCACGCCCCCGAATCCGAGGCTTAAGACACGGAATCGGGCCGGCCGCCCGCAACCGGGGCCCGTGCGGATCGTCTTACCCTCTGTACGACATCCCAGCGCCGCAGCGTTACCACCCACCCTTAACCCGGACCTGCCATGGACACCATCTTCCTCTTTTTCGTCTTCCTCGCGATTTTCGTCTTGGGGGTAATTATGATCCTGAAGCTGATCGGGTCGGGGAAAAGCCTCGGCGGTACCCGAAGCGATTCCAGCGACCCCCTGCCCTGGTGGTCGTTTGGGAGCGGCAGCGATTCATCGGACTGCCACCATGGCCACCACCACGCAGGCGGAGATGCCGGCGGCCACCACGGGGGCCATGACGCCGGCGGGAGTTTCGGCGGCGGGCATGACGGCGGGGGCGGCGACGGCGGCGGCGGGCATCACTGAGTTCCTCCCGGACTCGGCAACGGGGCAGGCCTGGTGTTTGCGGAGACGCTCGTGACTCGCCTCACGGTGTGCTTTCCTCCACAAAAGCCAGCCCGATCCATCCTACCCCTCCACCCCATGCACCTCGCCAATCTCCGAGACCCCCTGCTCGCCACCAATGCCGACCTTTCGGGATCGCAGTTCACTAATGTGGACCTGCACGAAACCCGGTTTGAGGACGTGAATCTCACCGAGGCGGAATTCACCGACATCAATTTTAGCGAAGCCAAGTTCAGCAACGTGAACCTCACCAAGGTGGCGATCGAGGACTGCAACCTCGAGGGCATGAAAATCAACGGCGTGCTGGTGACGGAGCTCTTCCGGGCCTACGAGGAAAAGGCCTGAGCGGTCCGGAGTTTTTAACCAAGGATTTCACGGATTAGGCCCCGATCCACGGCACGTGGCCAGGAGGTCCGGGTTTCCTATCCGCGTAATCTGTGCCATCCGTGGTCACCACCTCCGGATTCCCCGCTTTTCCCACCATGCCCACCTCCAAGGAAGAAATCCGCCGCAAGTACGGCCTGACGGACGAGGAGTACGACCCCATCGACGCGCTTTCGCTGCGGCCGAGTTGCGAGCACTGCGACAAGCCGCTGCCGCCCGACGCGACCGAGGCGCGGATCTGCTCGTTCGAGTGCACGTTCTGCGCGGACTGCATGGAGCGGGTGATCGGCAATGTCTGCCCAAACTGCGGCGGCGGCTTCGTGCCGCGCCCGCCCCGACCGGCGCGACACTGGCGGAACGGCAACTACCTCGGCGCATTTCCCGCCCGCACGCTGAAAAAGCACAAGCCGGTCGCGGCGGCGGTGCACGCGGCGTTCTCGGAGGAGATCCGGAAATTGGCTCCGGAACGGCGCTGAACCGGTGCCCCCCGGCCGGCGAAGCTGCACCCGGCTGGCACTTCCAACCCGCGCGTCATGCAGTTGTTTCGCAGGGCGGAGACGGTAGACTTCCTGCGTCGGCACCGTCTTACCTGAAATGAACCACTCACCTCCCACGCCCGCCGCTCCCGGCCACGAGGCCGGCGCCAAACCCGCCGCGGACACGCCGGTGTACATGGGCCTGCCCCACGAGCGGGTGCTGCGGCCGCGCTTCTACGTGGCCTTGGCGTGCACCGTGCCGGTGCTGGTCCTGGCGATGGGTGAGATGGCCGCACCGGCGTTGTTTCACCGCCTGGGCGCGCGGCTGTCGGGCGGGCTGCAGCTGGCCCTCACCACCCCGGTGTTTTTCTGGAGCGGCTGGTTCTTCCTGCGCCGCTGGTGGATTTCGCTCCGCGATCGCGACACGAACATGTTCACGCTGACGGTCACCGGCACCGGTGCGGCCTACCTCTACAGCACCGCGGCGGTGCTGTTCGGCGACCGGTTCCCGGCGGCGTGGCAGGGCGTGCATGGTCCCCCGCTTCATTTTGAGGCCGCGGCGTTCATCACAACCGTGGTGCTCCTCGGCCAGATCCTGGAGCAGCGGGCGCACGCGCGGACCGATGCGGCGATCCGGGCCCTGATGGCACTTGCAGCCAAGGTCGCCCACCGGGTGCGGCCGGACGGCACCGAGGAGGACGTGCCCCTTGAGGAGGTGCGGCCCGGCGAACTCCTGCGGGTCCGCCCCGGCGAGCATGTGCCCGTGGACGGCACGCTGACGGAGGGTGGGAGTGAAATCGACGAGTCCATGCTCACGGGCGAACCGACCCCGGCCGAGCGCGGCCCCGGCGACCCCGCCAGCGCCGGCACCCTCAACACGACCGGGACCTTTGTGCTGCGGGCGGGACGGGTGGGCCGGGACACGCTGCTGGCGCAGATTGTCCGCCTCGTCGAGGAAGCCCAGGAGAGCGAGGCGCCGATCGCCCGCCTGGCCGACCGCGTCTCCGCCTGGTTCGTGCCGGGAGTCGCGGCGGTGGCGCTGCTCACCTTCGGGTTGTGGGCGGCATTCGGGCCCGAGCCCCATTTCCTCCATGGCCTGCTCAACGCGGTCGCGGTGCTGATCATCGCGTGCCCGTGCGCCTTGGGGCTGGCCACGCCCGTCTCGCTCGTCACCGCCATCGGACGCGGCGCCCAGGCCGGCGTGCTGGTGAAGGACGCCGCCGCCCTCGAGCGGCTGAGCCGCGCGACCACCCTGCTGATCGACAAGACCGGCACGCTCACCGAGGGGCATCCCGCGGTGACGGCGCTGTGGCCGGCCGAGGGGGTCGACGAGACGGAACTCCTCACGCTCGCCGCCGCCGCCGAGGCCCCGAGCGAACATCCGTTGGCCAGAGCCATCGTGCGCGCCGCGCAGGCCCGCGGGCTCGCGCTGCCCGCCACCCGCGGCTTCACCGCCGAGCCCGGCGCCGGCGTGCGCGCCACCGTGAACGGGCGCAGCGTGGAGATCGGCCGCTCGTTCGCGGGAATCCCAACGGGCGAAACGGGCACCCCGGCGACGACGGCCGTGAGCGTGACGGCCGACGGCAGCCCGCTGGGCACGATCGTGCTGGCCGACCGGATCAAGGCCACCACGCCGGACGCGATCCGCGAGCTGAAGCGGCTGGGTCTCAGCATCGTGATGGTGACCGGCGACCGCGAGGAAACGGCCGCCCGGGTGGCAAAGGAGCTGGGCCTCGACGCCTGGCACTCCGGCGCCACCCCGGCAGGCAAACTGGAACTCGTGCGGGTGCTCGCCGAGCAGGGCTGCCACGCCGCGTTTGCCGGCGACGGCCTGAACGACGCCCCGGCGCTCGCCGCGGCGGAAGTGGGCATCGCGATGGGCACGGGCACCGACGTGGCGATGCACAGCGCCGGCCTGGTGCTCGTGAAGGGCGACTTGGCCGCGCTCGTCAAGGCGGTGCACCTGAGCCGGGCGACCCTCCGCAACATCCGGCAGAACCTCTTCTGGGCCTTCGCGTACAACGTGGCCGGCCTGCCCCTCGCCGCCGGGGCGCTCTATCCTTTCACCGGCTGGCTGCTCAACCCGATGGTCGCCGGCGCCGCGATGAGCCTGAGCTCGATCACGGTCGTGACCAACGCGCTGCGCCTGCGCGGCGTGCGGCTCTGAGGGCGCCCCGCGCCGCGCCGGGACCTTGGCGACGAGGCAAAAAGGCCAAACTGGGCCCGCAATCTAACACTGGCGCCCGGGCGGGGAGGGCCTATCGTCCCGGCATCCATGACGAACGTGTTTGGCATCGCCTTCGAGACTTTGGCCGTGCTCGCGCTGGTGGCGACCAACGGGTTCTTCGTCGCGGCGGAGTTTGCCCTCGTCAAGGTTCGTACCAGCCAGCTTCGGCCGCTGGAAAAGACCGGCGGCTGGCGGGTGAAGCTGGCCCTGTGGGCGGTCACCCACCTCGACGCGATCCTCTCGGCCACCCAGCTGGGGATCACGCTCGCCAGCCTCGGGCTTGGCTGGATCGGCGAGCCGTTCGTCGCCGAGCACCTCGAGCCGGTGTTGTCCGGCTGGGGCATCACCAACCCTGCCACCGTCGAGTCGATCTCGTTCGCGGCGGCCTTCATCACGATCACGTTTTTCCACATCGTCTTCGGCGAGCTCGGCCCGAAATGGCTGGCGATCCAGCGCTCGACCGCGGTGACGATCTGGGTCGCGGCGCCGCTGATCGCCTTTTACTACACGCTGTTCCCGTTCATCTGGGTGCTCAACCGCAGCTCGAGCCGCATCCTGGGCTGGCTCGGGCTCGGCCCTTCGGGCTCGCATGACCAGACCCTCAGCGACGAGGAGCTCGAGTATGTCTTCAGCCATGCGCGCCACCACCATCCGGGCGACGCCCTGGTCAACAAGCTCATGGTGCAGTCGCTGCGGGTCCGCGGCACCACCGCCCGCATGATCATGCGGCCCCGGGAACAGGCCGCCGTGCTTTGGCTCGACCGCTCGACCTCGGAGAATCTCCGCATCGCCCAGACCTCCGGCCACAGCCGCTTTCCCGTCTGCGAAGGTTCGCTAGACAACGTGAAGGGCGTGCTCCTCGTGCGGGAATGGCTCTGGCAACTCCAGGCGCTCGGCGGCGACTCTCCGTTCGCGCCGCTCGTGCGCCCGATCCTGCGCTTCAAGCTCACCACGCCACTCTCCGAGATGATCGAGAAGTTCCGGAGCGCACGCAGCCACCTCGCCGCGGTGTTCGACGACAACGGGGCGCTGGCCGGCATCATCACGCTCGAGGACGTGCTCGAGGAGATCGTGGGCGACATCCGCGACGAGTTCGACATCGAGCGCGGCCCGATCTTCGAGCGGACCGAGAACAGCATCACCGTCAGCGGTGCCTTCACCCTGCGCGAGATCCAGGCCGAGACCGGCTGGCCGCTCGAATGGCAGCCGCGCGAGACCGTCGGCGCCTGGGTCGTGCGCCACCTCGGCCGCGTGCCGCAGCGCGACGACAGGGTCTTGGTCGGCGAGATCCGCGCCGTCGTGCTCGACGGCGGCCCCGAGCGCCCGCGCCGCGTGCGACTCGAGCGTAACCTCGACAGCACGCCGCCTGTCTAAACCCGCGCCGGCATGAAATCCCCCGCCCTCCCGGTCATCTTCCTCGTCGCCCTGCTTGTTGCCGGCTGCGGTCCCTCAGAACCGGTCGCCCACGCCTCGGCCTCCGCCCCCGCGAAGCACGAACACAAGGCCCCGCACGGCGGCACCGCGGTGGAGCTGGGCGAAGAGGCGTTCCACCTCGAGCTGGTCGCGGAGGAGCCCGGCCGGCTCTCCGCCTACGTGCTCGACGGCGAAATGGAGAACTTCATCCGCATCGCGGCGCCGACCTTCGAGATCGTCGCGACCGTCGGCGGCCAGAAGCAGCCGCTGGTCTTCCGCGCCCTCGCCAGCACCGCGACGGGCGAGACGGTCGGCCAGACCTCGCATTTCTCCGCGCAGGCCGACTGGCTGCGGACCACGCCCAGCTTTGATGCCGTCCTCACCAGCCTCGAGGTGCGCGGCCGGACGTTCGCCGGCGTCCCGTTCAATTTCTCGAAGGGCAACGACAAGTAGGCCCGGCCCGGAACCAGCCTCGACCCCGCCGCCGAATTCGCGTCCATTCCCCGCCTGCCATGGAACTCTCCCACCTCGATGCCAAGAACCGGCCCGCCATGGTGAACGTGGGCGGCAAGGCCGTGACGCGCCGCACCGCCCACGCGGTCGCAGTCGTCGCGCTCCCGCCGGAACTGGCCGCGCTGCTGCAGGGCGGCGACATCGCGACAAAGAAGGGCTCGATCTTCCAGACCGCCATCCTCGCCGGCGTGATGGGGGCCAAGCGGACCGCCGAGCTGATCCCGCTCTGCCATCCGCTGCCGCTCGAGGACTGCCAGATCGAGATCGAGGCCAATCCCAAGGGCGAGGTCACGATCCACTGCCGGGTCCAGACCGAGGCCAAGACCGGCGTCGAGATGGAGGCCCTGACGGGCGCCACCGTGGCCGCGCTCACGCTCTACGACATGGGCAAGGCCGTCTCGCACGGCATCGTCATCCGGGAGATCCGGCTGCTGGAGAAGACCGGCGGCAAGCGCGACTATCGCGCCCAATAATCTTCACAGGAGGAAACGGAGAAAACAGCGGCAGGAAACGCAGGCGCCCGGCACCGATGACACCTCTCCGTTCCCTCCGTTGCCTCCTGTAAAAATGTCCCCGACCCGCACGATCCACGTCCAGTACTTCGCGATCCTCCGCGAGCAGCGCGGCCTCGCGCGCGAGACGCTGGCGACGGCCGCAGCCACGACGGGCGGCCTCTACGCCGAGCTCCAGACGCGGCACGGCTTCAGCCTGCCGGCCGACCGGCTCCGGGTCGCGGTCGACGACGAGTTCACGAGCTGGACCGCCCCGCTGCGGGACGGCGCCGCGGTGGTGTTCATTCCGCCGGTCGCAGGCGGCTGAGTTTCCCCATGTTCCGCCTTTCCGACCGCCCGATCGACCCGGCCCCGCTGCTGCAAGCGCTCGGCGAAGCGCGGGCCGGCGCGTGCGTGACGTTCGCCGGCTGGGTGCGCAACCACAACGAGGGGCGACCCGTGCAACGCCTCGAGTACGAGGCCTACCCGGCGCTGGCCGTGAAGGAAGGGGAGCGGGTCATGGCCGAGGCGCGCGCGAAATTT
>OMJT01000034.1 GCA_900299415.1 Opitutales bacterium | reverse complement strand
GTCGGGGGTCTTGATCCAGAGATTCACCGACTGAGACTGGTAGATCCACTTCTGGCGGCGGGCGGCGGCGTCCACGATCCACTTGGGGTCGATGTCGAAGGCGGTGAGGTACTTGGCCTTCAGGTCGGCGGGGATGGCCTCGATGTCCTTCAGCTCGCCGTCGAAGTACTTCAGGTTGTCGATCATCTCCTGGTTCCAGAGGCCGCGGGCCTTCAGGTCCTTCACCAGGAAGGGATTCAGGACGATGAATTCGCCCGAGAGATTCGATTTCACGAACAGGTTCTTGTAGGTGGGCTCGATGCAGGGGCTCGTGGCGGTGATGTTCGAAATCGTCGCGGTGGGCGCGATCGCAAGGACGTTGCTGTTGCGCATGCCCTGGGCGGCGATCTTCACGCGGAGGCTCGACCAATCCATCTTGCCGCCGCGGGGAACGTCGACCGACACGCCGCGCTCCTTCTCCAGGAGATCCAGCGTATCCTGCGGGAGCAGGCCGCGGTCCCACTTCGAGCCTTTGTAGCTCGAGTACGGGGCGCGCTCGGCCGCGAGGTCGGAGCTCGCCTCGTAGGCGTAGTAGGCGATGGCCTCCATGGCCTCGTCGTTGAACTCGACCGCCTCGGGCGAGGCGAAGGCGTGGCCGCGGAGGTAGAGGGCGTGGGCGAGGCCCATGACGCCAAGGCCGATGGGACGATGCCGGCGGTTGGAGGTCTCGGCGGCCTTCGTGGGGTAGAAGTTGATGTCGATGACATTGTCGAGCGCCCGGACCGCCATGCGGATGGTCTCGCGGAGCTTCTTGTGGTCGAGCGAGCCGTCGGGAAGGAGGTGCGTCTCGAGGATGACGGAGCCAAGGTTGCAGACGGCGGTCTCGTCCTTCGAGGTGTTGAGCGTGATCTCGGTGCAGAGGTTGGACGAGTGGATCACGCCGACGTGGTCCTGCGGGGAGCGGACGTTGCAGGCATCCTTGAAGGTGATCCAGGGGTGGCCGGTCTCGAAGAGCATCGAGAGCATCTTCTTCCAGAGCTCGAGGGCCTCGACCTTCTGACCCTGGATTTTTCCTTCCTCGGAGAGCTTCTCGTACTCGAGGTAGCGCTTCTCGAAGGCCTGGCCGTAGAGCTCGTGGAGGTCGGCGGTCTGGTTGGAGCGGAAGAGGGTCCAGGAGCCGCGGGCCTCCATGCGCTTCATGAAGAGGTCGGGAATCCAGTTCGCCGTGTTCATGTCGTGCGTGCGGCGGCGGTCGTCGCCCGTGTTCTTCCGCAGCTCGAGGAACTCGAAGATGTCGTTGTGCCAGGACTCGAGGTAGGCGCAGCCGGAGCCCTTGCGTTTGCCGCCTTGGTTGACGGCGACGAGCTGGTCGTTGTGGAGCTTGAGGAAGGGGATGACGCCCTGGGACTCACCGTTGGTGCCGCCGATGTAGGCGCCGGTGCCGCGGACCGCGGTCCGGGGGCCGCCGAGGCCGCCGGCCCACTTGGAGAGGTAGGCGTTCTCGGCGATGCCGCGCTGGAAGATGCCCTCGATGGAGTCGTCGACGTAGTAGAGGTAGCAGGAGCTCAGCTGCGAGTGCAGGGTGCCCGAGTTGAAGAGCGTGGGCGTGGACGAGCAGAAGCGGCGGGTCTTGTAGAGCGCGTAGAGGCCGGTGACCTTGGTCTCGCGGTCCTGGGGCTCGTCGAGGAAGAGGCCCATGGACACGCGCATCCAGAAGAACTGCGGGGTCTCGATGCGGCGGGAGGGCTTCCGGGTCTTGTCGATGATGAGGTACCGGTCGTACATCGTCTGGATGCCGAGGAAGTCGAACTCGAGGTCCGACGAGGGATCGAGGGCGGCGGCGAGACGGGGGAGGTCGAACTCGAGGAGGCGGGGGTTGAGGCGCTTGATGGAGACGCCGTGCTCGAGGTACTTCTTGAAGGCCTTCTGGTGGAACTCGCGGAGCTTTCCGACGCCGTCGCGGAGGATGTCCCAGCCGAGCACTTCCTCGTAGATGTAGGTGAGCTGGATGCGGCCGGCGAACTTGGCGAAGTCGGCGTCCTTCTCGATGAGGGTCTTGGAGTTGAGGACGATCGTGGAATCGAGGTCCTTCTGCGTGATCTGGTCGTACACCGCGCGGCGGAGCTCGTGCTCGATCTCCTCATTGGAGAGGCAGAGGTCGAGCCCGATGCGGGCGAACTCGATGCGGGCGCGGAGATCGGCGCCGTCCCAGAGGATGGTGGAGCCGTCGGCCTTCTTGAGAACAACGGTTGTGATCTGCGCGGGATCGGCCGGAGCGGCTTGCTCGGAGCTGGGAGCCTGGAGCTCGGAGCCAGGAGCCTCCCGGAGGACGGCGCGCTGGGCGCGGAAGAGGATGTAGGCCTCGGCGACCTTGAAGTGGCCGGCCTTCATAAGCTCTTCCTGGACGAGGTCCTGAACCTCTTCGATGTGGACAAAGGCCTGCTTGGCGGAGTGGAGGCGCTCGGAGACGGCGCGGGTGATGGCGACGGCCGGGGCGGAGTCGCGCTCAAGGGAGAGGAACGTCTTGCGGACGGCGATCTCGACCTTCTGGTCGCTCCACGGCACGACCTGCTTGTTGCGGCGGATGACGCGGAGGGTGCTCTGCGCGGCGGCCTCGCGGCTGGTGGAGATCTTGCGGCTGCGGTTGAGGAGGAGGCTCTTGGCGACGAAGTAGGCGTTGTTGTCGACGAGGGTCTTCTCGATCAGCTCGTAGAGGCCGTCGAGGGTGAGGCGGACGGGGTTCTGGCGGTGGCCCTGCGCGGCGAGGTTGGCGGCGAGCTCGCGGCAGATGCGCACGACCCAGGCGCGGTTAGCCTCGGTGAAGATGTCCTTCTCGCCCTTGGCGAGGGCGACGTTGGTGAGGGCCTTGCCGAGGGTGTCGGCGACCTCCTTGAGCGCGAACTTCTCCTCCCCGTGCGGGCAGTCGAGGACAATGGGAGGCAGGGCGATGGTCTCATTCGCGAGGACGTCGCGCCAGGCGAAGACGGGCTTTTGCTCGTGTGGGGTGTGGACGGTACGCTTGAGGGCGAGGTCGTGCGCGAGGGACGGATTGCTCATTGGCGGAACGGGGACGGGAATGGGAAATGAGGTCGGGCTGGGTCGATGACCCGGCCGGGATCGGGAATTTGAGGGGAAACCCTATCGGGACGGCCGCCTCGTCGAGGCAGCCCTACCTTCGGGCGGATTTGAAATTTGAAATCTGAAATCTGACGGGCAGCGCGGAGCGCCGGGAAGTGGAGGATGGTAAATGCAAAAATCCGGGGACGTCCGTGCTTTGCCCTAAAAGGGCGGCACAGGGTCAGGATCGGGATGGGAAGCCGGAGCGGACTGGGTCGGGGTGGTTAAAGCAGGAAGCGTGCTCCGGTGCGGGAATCGTATTTAAAAATTGGGATCGAGGTAGGGCTGGGTCGATGACCCGGCCCGGATCGGGGTCTTAGAGGTCGGCGTCGTTGGTACCCGCCAGGGCCGAGGACTTCTGGTACTCGGTGACGCGGCCCTCGAAGAAGTTTTGCTCCTTCTTGATGTCCATCATCTCGGCGAGCCAGGGGAGCGGGTTCTTCACGCCCGGGTTGAGAAGCGCGAGGCCGCAGCCCTCAAGGCGGCGGTCGGCGATGTAGTCGATGTACGTGAGGAAGTCCTCGAGGCGGAGGCCGACGGCGTTGACCGGGAGGCAGTCGCGGATGAACTCCTTCTCGAGGGTGATGGCCTCGAGCATGGTTTGGCGGAGCTCTTCCTTGAACTCGGGGGTCCAGATCTCGCGGTTCTCGTCCACGAGATCCATGAAGAGGTTCCGGAACACCTCGATGTGGTTGGACTCGTCGCGGAGGGTGTAGCGGAACATCTGGCCGATGCCGGGGAACTTGTTCTGCCGGTAAAGGGAGAGGACCATGCCGAAGAGGCCGTAAAACTGGGTGCCCTCCATGCACTGGCCGAAGACAAAGCAGTTCTTGGCGAGGAGGCGCTTGTTCTCGGACTTGGTCAGGTCGAGGTCGCGGCGGAGCGAGTGCGAGGTGCGGGTGACGAACTCGTTCTTGCGGACGATTGTGGGGATGTCCTCGAACATCGCCTCGCACTCGTGCGGGTTGATGCCGAGCGAGGCGATCATGTAGAGGAGCGAGTCGGCGTGGATGTTCTCCTCGTGGGCGTGCCGGCCGAGGACGAGCTTGAGCTCGGGGGCGGTGACGAGCTCGCGGGTGACGTGCTGGATGTTGTCGCCGACGATGCCCTCGGCCGCGGAAAAGTAGCCGATGCCCATGCGGATGATCCAGCGCTCGACCTCGGTCACGTGGGCGGTGTCGCGCCACTGCTCGATGTCCTTGCCCATCGGGATGTCCTCCGGCTCCCAGTGGTTTGCCTTCATTTTCCGATACAGCTCGTAGGCCCACTGGTACTTCAACGGAAGGAGGTTGAAGGTCATCGTCTCGCGACCGTTGATGACCTTCTTCGCGGCAAACGCGGCCTCGGCCTTCGCCTGGTCGAGGACGAAGGTCTTGGAGCCGATCTGGAAACTCTTCTGCATGGAAAAAAGGGAGAATGGACGCGCGAAGTGCGCGTGCTGCGGGGTGTTTTTCGAGGCCGGGCGGGCGCCGGCGAACCAAAGTTGCTGGAAGTTATTTACGGGTTGTTGACCACAAGCGGTAGTGGTCCTCAGCTCCCGAGGCCACAACCGATAGGAACGCGAAAAAATGGCGTCAACAGGTTTGTGGCGAATTCGTGTGAAATTTTTTCGGAAAATTTTCCGCGGTGATTTGTGGCGCGAATTTTGTGCCCGGCGCGACCGGTTCGGAGCGCGTTTTCGCGTCGCGAATTTGTCGGTTGGCTCGCGTTCCGTGGTAGGGCTGGGTCGATAACCCGGCCGGGTTTTGCGGTTCGCGGATGGACGTCCGATGGAACGTTGCGGGCGTTTTGGGTGGGCGACGTGGACGGCCGCCTCGTCGAGGCAGCCCTACCTCTGATTTGTCTCTTTCGTGGTAGGGCTGGCTCGATGACCCGGCCGTGACGATTTGAATCGGTCTATCCCGGCGGCCGCCATACGTACGGCCACTCCTCGGGATTCCGCACTAGGCCGGCCCGGCAGGGGTTCTGGCGGACGTATTCCGCCTTCCGGTGGAAGCTTTCCTCTCTGCGCAGGCGGTGGGCGAAGAAGCCGCGTTGCCAGGCGATGCCGGCTTTCGAGGCGATCAGGCGTTCCCAATCCTCGACGACATGCCTGAGTTGGCGGTCAGAGGGAAGATGCACCAAAGCGTGGAGGTGCTCGGGCATCAACAGGCAGAGGTGGGGGTACCAGTCTCCCCTCGCCTGCCTGAAGGCGAGCGACTCAAAGACCACGGCCGCCACCTCCGGGCGGCAGAGTTGGTTGGCGGAACGTTCATGACAGCACAGGGTGAGAAAGTAGTTCTCGCCGTGGCCGAGCCACAGGGGACGGTCGTGAGGGAGGATTTTTCGATCGGGGAAATGGAAGGGCATACCCCGGGAAAACGGAAAATCGGGGCCGAATCTTTCACATAGTCGGCGAAATCGGCCGAAACGGTGCTCCGGATCCAGTTGGTAGGGCTGGGTCGACGACCCGGCCGCATCCAACGGTAGCGCTGGGTCAATGACCCGGCCGGGTTTTGCGGTTCGCGGATGGACGTCCGATGGAACGTTGCGGGCGTTTTGGGTGGGCGACGCGGACGGCCGCCTCGTCGAGGCAGCCCTACCTCGGACGGCCAAAAAAAGGGGCGGTCGCGTTGGCGACCGCCCCGGGGGAGGGATCTCCCCGGCAGGGGTCTGCCGGGGCTACATTTTTTGGCGGCTTAGAACTTAAAGCGGCCGCCGAGCTGGATGCGCCAGCGGGTCTGGTTGTTGTCGGGGGTGGGCTCGACCGGGCGGGTGAACGAGGTGCCGGTCATGACGAGCTGGCCGTTCGCGAGGTAGGTCGCGCTACCGAACGAGGTGTTGGCGAACAGGTCGTTGTCACCCGTGCCCTGGATGGTCTCCATATAGCCGAAGATCCGCTTGCTGAACCACGAGCCGAAGTTGACGAAGTCGGCGAAGACTTCGAAGTAAGCCGGCTTGTAGATCGGAATCTCCTGGGCGACGTGGAGGTCGAGGCGGTTGACCCAGGGCATCGTGAGGCCGTAGCGGGGAACCACCTGGCCCTTGAACCGCGTCAGCATGCTGTTGTCGGTGTAGTCGACGATCTGCTGGGCGACCGTGGTGGACATGCCGTTCGCGATCGAGGCGACGATGACCGGGTCGGTCATGCCGTTCGGCACGTAGACGACGTCGTTGCCGCTGGTGCCGTCACCGTTGGCATCGTTCGAGTAGACGACACTGAAGGGGTTGCCGGTCTTGCCCTCGTAGTAGAGGGAGACGTTGGTCTTGTACCCCTTGAAGTACCTGAAGTCGCGGCTTAGGCTGCCCTGGATGCGGTTCGCGACCTCGAAGGCCGAGCGGGCCAGCACCGGGGAGTTCTGGTTGAACACCGGGTTGCGGGTGAACTGCGAGGACGCGACGGTCTCACCGAGCGGGATGGCATCGCGGGCGCGGCCGCGGGTGTAGGTGACGTCGTAGTTGTACTTGCCGGAGATGGCGCCCTTCAGGCCGGCGGAGACATAGGTCGAGTAGCCCATCTTGATGTTCGTGGTCGCTAGGACGTCGGCGAACTCCGGGTGGAGGGGGCCGGTGGAGGTGGAGCCCGAGAAGACTTGGCGGCCGTCGCTACCCACGAACCGGGGCTTCAGGTTGAAGTTCCTGATATAGAGGGCTTGGGAGGCCTTGGTGTGGATGGCCTCGAGGGTGAAGGTGCTGGACCAGAAGGGCAGCTTCCGCTCAAGCGCGAGGTTGCTGCGCCAGACTGCCGGCGGCTTCAGCTTGTCGGTCGCGAGGTTGACCGTGGGCACGCCGACGGCGGAGCTGGCCGTGGTGCCGATCGGGTCGGCAAGGTCGAAGGTCAGCTGCGGGTTGGCCGGGTCGGTCTGGCCCCTCAGGTAGGTGACGAGGCTGGTGACGCCCGTGCGGATGGTGCTGCGGCCGACGCCGGAGTTGCCGAAGGAGTTCGACATGATGACCCACGGGATGCGGCCGGTGAAGTGGCCGATTCCGCCGCGGAGCTGCAGGGTGCGCTCTTGGTTCAGGCCGAGGTTGAAGTTGAACCGGGGCGAGACGAGGTTGGAGCCGTCGACCGAGCCGTCGTTGCGCAGGCCGAAGATGCCGACGAAGTCGGTGGCTGCGTTCGGGTTGCTGGCGGCGTTGAGCGGCGGGCGCTTGTCGGCGGAGAACCAGTCGTAGCGCAGGCCGACCATGGTGCTGAAGCGGGAGTTCGGGGCCCAGTTCATCTGGCCGTAGAGGCCGCTGACGGCGAAGTCGCTCCGATCATCCTTCGCCGTGCCCTGGAGGTAGGTCGAGCGGAGGAAGTTCTGGATGGTGTCGTTCTCGAAGGCGGTGACGTTCGCGAAGTCGAACTGGCCGTAGGAGGACGAGCGGAAGAGGTTGACGAACTTGCTGGTCTCGCGGTCGTAGCCGACGCTGAAGTGCAGGTTGCTCAGGGTATACTGGGCGTTGGCCCGCTGGCTCTTGGTGTCGACGGCGACGAAGTTGCCCTGGCGGTTCGACTCGGTGCCGAGGACAAGGACGCCGTTGCCGTTCACGGTGGTGCCTGACTTGTTCAGGCCGGAGAAGCCAAAGATGCGGATCTCGGGGAGAACAGAGTTGATCGGGGTGGCCTGATTGTAGCGGTTCTTGGACCACTGGAGCTCGGTCTTGAACCGGGGGGTCCATTGGCTGAACAGCTGGGCGGCCACGGTCTCCTCATGGCGGACCTGGTTGTAACCGTTCGAGTTCAGGCCCGAGATATTGGTCGTCGCCACCGAGAAGCCGTTGGCCGTCGAGAGCGGATTCAGGGTCGTTGTCTGGCTGTACTTGCCGTACTGGGGCAGCGCGCCCTGGACATTCGTGTAGCGGATCGAGAAGCGCTGCGTGGAGGTGGCGTTCCAGTCCAGCTTGATGAGCTTCTTGGTGTCGGCCTGTTTCAGCGCGGCGGTGCGGCCGTCGAAGGTGCCGAAGTTGTAGCTCTTGCCGGTCGCGGTGTTGATCGCCGCGGCGCGCGCGAGGACGCGGGCGAGATCGCTCTGGCCCTGGGCGGTGGCGGTCGGGTCGACCGTCGCGGCGTCGGAGGTGATAGAGGAGTATTTCTCGTAGTTGGCGAAGAAGAAGAGGTGGTTCTTGATGATCGGTCCACCGGCGGTGTAGCCGTAGGTCTTCTGGAGCAGCTTGGCGCGCAGGGGGCGGCCGGAACCGAAGACATCGGGTCCCTGCATGTCGTCGTTCGTGTAGTAATAATAGGTCGAGCCGTGGAACTGGTTGGTGCCGCTCTTGGTGACCGCGTTGATCGACACGCCGGTGAAGCCGGAGTGGTCGGGGTCGTACGGCGAGATCGCTACGTTCATCTGCTCGAGGGCGTCGAGCGAGATGGGGTTGCCGAACGACTGGAGGCCGGAACCGTTGAGGCCGAACTGGTCGTTGATGCGGGCGCCGTCGACCTGGATGGAGTTGAAGCGGTTGTTCTGGCCGACCGCGCTGATGGCGGGCATCTGGCGGGTGACGAGGATGCCGCGGAGCTGCACGAAGGGATTCGTGCGGGCCATGTCGGCAAAAGACCGCATGACGGTCGGCGAGGTCGCCAGCTTGTTGCTGTCGAGGACCGAGCCGGCGCCGGTGCTGCCGGCGTCGAGGTCGTTGATCTCGCCCGTGACCTCAAACTTGTCCATCACGACGACGTCGGCCGCCGGGAGCTTGAGGCTCGCGTCGATCGTCTCGCCGAGCTGGGCGGTGAGGCCCTGCTGGATGGTGGAGCGGAAGCCCGCGGCGTCGGCCGTGACCGTGTACGGTCCGCCCGCCTGCACGCCACTGAAGTTGTAGCGGCCGGCGGAGCTGGTCTCCGTGGAGTAGGTGGTCCCCGTGGGGGTGTGCACCATGGTAATCTTGGCACCGGCAAGGGGCTTGCCGGAATTGTCAGTCACGAGGCCGGAAACGGCCGCCGAGACATTGCTCTGGGCGAACGCAGGGGTCGCGATCGCGAGGGCGGCCGCACAAAACGCGGCCATCAGACGGGTTTGCAGTGAGGACATAGGAATCTTTTTTCTACGTTAGGTTATGAAGAGGGCGTAGTGGGGTCCCTCTGAGCTAGATTCACGCCAGTAATCAACACGCACGGCAAAGGAGGTGGTCAAGCGCCGACATCGGGAAACCGAGGAAACCTGCGCAATCGTTGCCGAGTCGCGGCGACTTGTCTGCGCCGCGCGGCGCGAGGTTAACGAGCGGCAACGAGACGCCGCGCGATCGTCACCGCATTGGCAAAACTGCGCGGGCTCGCCCGGCCTTGTCCGGCGATGTCGTACGCGGTGCCGTGGTCGGGGCTGGTGCGGACGAACGGGAGGCCGAGCGTGACATTCACGGACTCGTCGAAGTCGATGGTCTTCAACGGCGCGAGACCTTGGTCGTGGTACAGCGCCACCACCACGTCGAACTCGCCGCGGAGCGCGCGGCCGAAGACCGTGTCGCCCGGCAGACAGGCCGAGAGCCCGGGAAAACGTCCGCGCAGCCCGGCGAGGATCGGGTCGAGGGTGTCGCACTCCTCGGGGCCGAGGAGGCCTTCCTCGCCGGCGTGGGGATTGAGCCCGCAGACCGCGATGCGCGGCTGGGTGATGCCGTCGGCCCGGGCGAGGTCGGACGCGGCCTGCACGGTGCGGCCGAGCAGCGCGGGGGTGAGCAGCGCCGCCACCTGCATGAGTGGCACATGCCAGGTCGCGAGGGCGACGCGGAGGCGGCCGCCGCAGAAGGCCATCACGGGTTCCCCACCCCAGCGCGCGGCGAAGAATTCCGTCTGGCCGGGAAAGGCATAGCCGATGTGCGCGAGCTGGGCCTTGCTCACGGGGCCCGTGACGACGCCGGCCCACTCGCCCTGCCGGCAGCCGGCCGCAGCGCGCTCCATCGCGGCCCAGGCGACGAGCGCACCCTCCCCAGTGGGTTTGCCGGGGGTGGCGACGAATTCCTCAAGTCCCACCGCCACCTTGGCCGCGGGCGTGTCGAGCGAGGACAGCCAAGGCCTGGGGCCGATGACCGTCACCGTCGCAGCCTCGGCCGGATGCGCCCGCAGCCAGGCCGCGATAACCTCCGGCCCCACGCCGGCCGGATCGCCACAGGTGAAGGCAAGTTTAGGGAGAGCCGAGGGCATCAGTTAAAAGGTAGGGTCGGATCGCCGACCCGGCCACATCCGATGGTAGGGCTGGGTCGATGACCCGGCCGGTTCGAGGTTCGCGGACAGACGCCGAAAGACGTTGCGGACGTTTCTGGTAGACGGCGCGTACGGCCGCCTCGTCGAGGCAGCCCTACCATCGGGACGGCGATCATCGGGGCGAAAACCATTGGGGGCTTTTCGCGGCTACTCGGACGCCTCCGCGGCCTCGGCGCGGCGGGCGCGGGCGAAGCTGCGCTTGCCGGCGGCGAAGAACTCAAGGAAGCGCCGGGCCTCGGCGGACTCCCAAGCCTGGGCCGCGAGCTGGGCCGCGGCGACGTCGCGGATGTTTCCCGGGGTGAAGAAGACCGCGTGGTAGGCCGACTTGAGCTCGGCGATCGCGGCGCGGCTGAAACCGCGGCGCTTGAGGCCGACGGCGTTGAGGCCGATGACATCGTCGCGCTCCGCCACCATGAGGAAGGGGGCGACGTCACGCGTGATCGAGGCGTGCCCGGCCACCATCACGCCCTCGCCGATGCGGCAGAACTGGTGCACCGCGGCCCCGCCGCCGAAGAAGGTGTGGTCGCCCACCTCGACATGACCCGCCAGCAGCGCGGCGTTGGCGAGGACGACGTTGCTGCCGAGAAGGCAATCGTGCGCGAGGTGCGTGGAGGCCATGAGGAAGCAGTTCTCCCCCACCCGCGTGGCGCCGCCGGACTGGATCGAGCGGTTGATTGTGACGTGCTCGCGGATCACCGTGCCGGCCCCGATCTCGACGCGGCTGGCCGTGGCGCGGTCGAATTTGAGGTACTGCGGGTCGCCCCCAAGGACGGCGAAGGGATGCACCACGACGCGCGCGCCGAGGGTCACGTGTCGCGTCACGACGGCATAAGCCTGGATCTCGCAATCGGGCCCGAGCACGGCGCCGGCCTCGACAATGGCGGTGGGATGGATCTGGGTGGCCATGAAACGTCAGGTGCGCGGGCGACGGGCGGGCGCGGGGCGGTCGGCGAACATCTCGAGCTGCATGTCCTTCAGCAGGTCGTAGTTCTTGAAGAGGCGCATCATCTGGAGGACCGCGCTCTTGGAGTAGCTCTGGTTGACCTCCACCTTCTCGAGGAGATCGAGGAGCATGGCGCGGAAGGAAATGATGGCGTCGACGCCGCGGGCCTTGAGCAGTTCCACGCTCTGGGAGCGGAACGGCTCGGCGGTGGGCAGCGCGGGCAGAACGAGGATGCGGGTGAGGCCGGCGGCGTCGGCCTCGGCCTCCTCGGGGAAGAGGCGCGAGGCCTCCTTGAGGACGCCATCCTCGACGAAGCGGAAGATCTCCGGGCTGTTCTTGAGCATCGCCGGGGTGAACACATCGGTGTGCCAGCCGCGGACGGAGACGATGGCACGGTGGAGGAACGGCAGCTCGCTGGAGAAGAGGAGGAACTCAGGCTTGCGCAGCCCGCGGCGCCAGGCGGGGTTGAACACGAGGAGGTCGATCTCCTCGCCGCCCGTCTTGCGGCGAGCCTGCACCTGGTACTTGCGGCCCTGACGCACGAAGAAGCCGTTCTGCTCGAAATACTCGCGAACGATCTCCTCGTCGATGGCGGCCATGATCGACGAGTGTTAGCGGCGGCGCCGGCGGTTCACAGGCAAAAATTGGACCCTAGGTTGGTAGGGCTGGGTCGATGACCCGGCCGGGTTCGAAGGTTGGGCTGGCTCGCCGAGCCGGCCGGGTTCGGGATTCGCGGATGGGCACCGAGGAAACGTTGCGGGCCTTTTGGGTAGGCGACGCGAACGGCCGCCTCGTCGAGGCAGCCCTACCTGGGAAGGGCATCCCCTCGCTTCACGCCGCGCCGATTTCGCGGAAGGCCTTGGCGGCGGCGTCCGCGGAAACGTCAGCGCGCACGGTGGCGGTGCCGAGGGCGTTGAGGACGACGAAGCGAAGCACACCGGCACGGACCTTCTTGTCGCGGGCCATTGCGGCCTGCAGGGCGGCGAGCGGCAGCGGGTCGTTAAGGCGCACCGGCAGGCGGTGGGCGGCGACGACGCGGTCGATACGGGCGACCTCGGCCGCGGAAATGAGCCCGAGGTCGCGCGAGAGCCGCGCGGCGGCACAGAGGCCGATCGCGACGGCCTCACCGTGGAGATAAGTGCCGTAGCCGGCGACCTGCTCGATCGCGTGGCCGAAGGTGTGGCCGAGATTGAGCAGCGCGCGGCCGCCCTCCTTGGCGCGCTCGAACTCGTCGGCGGAGACGATGCCGGCCTTCACCGCGCAGCAGCGGCGCACCACGGCGGCGAGCGCCGCGCTGCCGGGGACCAGCGGGGTCTGTTCGAGGTCCGCGAAGAGTGCCGCGTCGCCGAGCAGGCCGTACTTGATCACCTCGGCCATGCCGGCGGCGAACTCGCGCGGCGGGAGCGTGGCGAGGAGGTTGGTGGAGATGTACACGCCGCGGGGCTGGTGGAACGCCCCGGCGAGGTTCTTGCCCGCGGCGAGGTTGATGCCGGTCTTGCCCCCCACCGAGCTGTCGACCATCGCGAGCAGCGTGGTGGGCACCTGCAGGTAATCGATGCCGCGAAGATACGAGGCCGCGCCGAAGCCGCCCAGGTCGCCGATCACGCCGCCGCCAATCACCACCACGGCACCGGAACGGTCGAGCTTCTCGGCCGCGAGGAAATCGAGGATGCGCCCGAGGCTCGCGAGGGACTTCCCCTCCTCGCCCGGCTCGAGGACGAGCGTGGGCAGATCGCGCAACACCGAGCCGAGCCAAGTGGCCTGCGCGGTGGCGACATGGCGATCGGTCACCACGGCCACGCGCTGCCCGGCCGCCCGGCGGGCGGCGAGTTCCTCCGCGAGCACGGAAGAAAGGTCCGACCCAAACCGGATCGGATAGCTGCGCGCGCCGAGCTCGACTCGAAGTGACTCCACCATGCCGCCATACGAGGGTGTTTCGCGGACGCGGTCAATGGGCGTGGTGGGGGACGCAGGCGCCAGGGTCGATGCCCGATGGCCTTCGTACCGATGGTAGGGCTGGGTCGATGACCCGGCCGGGTTTGGGAGTTCGCGGATCGACGCCCGGGGGACGTTGCGGGCGTTTTGGGTGGGCAACGCGAACGGCCGCCTCGTCGAGGCCGCCCTACCTCGGAACGCTTACTGCAGGCGGAAGGGCAACGCGCGGTAGCGGGCGCTGACGTCGTCGAGGGCGGTGCCGATGCCGGCCTTGGCGAGGTCGTCGCCGGTCTTGATCGAGCGCGACGGGAGGAAGTTGGTCACCAAGGCGCAGTAATCGCTCGTCACCATCACGCCGAGCAGCTCGCCGGTCTTGGTAAGCACGAGGTCGCCGCGCGTCGGGTCGTAGTCGCCAAACAGGCGCTTCACGAGGCGGTTGTCGACCCGCACATAGCCGGGCTGGGCGGCATCGAGCTTGAAGCTGACTTCACCGTACCCCTTGCCGTTGCTGCTGATGAGCACGACCTCGGGGAACTTCACTGGGTCGAGCGTGGTGTGGTAGACCTTGGCGCCGAGCGCGGCGGCCTGGGCGGTGGTCACCGGGATGGCGATGACGCGCGGGTCGACCGAGAGGAACGAGAACGAGGCCGCAGTGCTGCGGTACGCGGGGGGCCGGGTGAACTCGATCGCGATCTTGTCCCAGTCGAGGCCGGGCTCGATCAGCGAGAAGGGCGAGTCGGCAACGTGGAGGAGCGCGTAAACCTGCAGGCCATCGGTCACGAGCACGGTCTGCGCGGCCTTGGTGCGATTGACATTGCCGATGAGGCCGGGGCGGATCGCGGTGAAGTTGGTGTTCACGCGGTTCGCGAGGAAGTCGGAGTAGAGGACGTTGGCGTTGATCGGGCGGTTGTCGCGGATCTCCTTTGAAAGGTCGGCGGACTTCTCCGCTAGTTGACCCACGCCCTGTGCGAGCTGCACGGTGGCGGCCTGGACCTTCTCGCGCTCCTGGCGCTCGGCCTGGACCTGCTGCTTGAAGGTGTCGGCGGTCTCCTTGAGCAGGGTCTTCTCCTGCTCGGCGACCTTGACGGCGACACTGAGGTTCTCGATCCGGGCGCGGGCCTCGGTCTGCTGCTGCTCGAGGGTGTTGATGGCCTGCGCTTGGCGGTCGGCCTCGGCGCGCTTGGCCTCGAGTTCCTTCTGCAGGCGGGCGAGCTGCTCCTTGCTAATCGTGTTTTCCTGCACCGCGGCGGCGACGCGCTGGGTAAGATCGGCGGCGGCGCGCTGGGTCTCGGCGAGGCTGGCGCCAAGGCGCGTGCCCTCGGCCTGCGAGGCGGTGAGTTCCTTCTCGCGGCCAGCGAGGGCGGCCGAGGTCGAGGCGAGCTGGGCGGCGGCCTGCTCGCGGAGGGTGCGCTCGTCGGTGAGCGATTGCTTCATCGCGGCGAGCAGGTCCTGGCTGGCCGACTGGGCGTTGGCCGCGAGTTCGGGCACCGGCGGCGCGCTGGGCCGGGCGGGCTCCGCCTTTTCCCAGCGCGTCAGCGCGAGGAGGTTCAGCAGGAGGAAGTCGCAGAGGATGAGGAGGAGGGTCCGGTTCATGACGCGGCCTTGGCCTCGCCCGCCCCCCGGAGGATAAGCCCGCACTTGTAGGGCCGGACGTGGCGGATCTTGACGAGGGCGACGCAGGCGATGCCGAAGAGATTGGAGGAATAGGCGGCGAGCAGGTTGGGCTGGATGATGCCCAGCACCTGGAGCACGAGCGCGGTGGCGGTGCCGGCGATGCCGAGGTAGAGGCCGCCGTCGAAGAGGTTTTCCTCGTTCTCCATCAGGCGGAGCTTGACCGGGGTGGGATGGGCGGAGCGTTCGATTTCCCGGATCTTCATCAGGCAGATGAAGTACATCGCGACCTGGAGGCAGGCGAAGAGGCCGATCGAGAGGAGCGTGGAGGTATCCATGGAGGTGGGAGTTGAATTGGCGGGGAGGGGCTTGGCGTCGGCGGCGGCGGCAAGAACGGGTTGGACGAGGCGGACTTTGAATTCAGAGGGTGGCACGGCCTTCAGCAGGTAGGGCTCGGTCACGAGGACGAGCAGCCCGGCGAGGAGCAGCGAGACGAGGCCGCCCTGCATGCGAGGCAGCCCGGCCGGCAGGCCGGGCACCGGCGCAAAGAAGATGCGATCGAACCCGCGGAGCAGCCCGAACGCGCCGGCGAGGAAGGCGAGCCACTTGAGCCCGAGAGCGAGGCGCGGGTGCAGGTAGCCGAAGGTCGCCACCGCGCCGATCTCGGGCGACGGTTGGCGGCTGACCGGCGCCTGGCGGTTGAGCAACAGGCGGACGGCGCCCTGGCCTGAGCCCAGCGAGAGGGTGAGGTCGGCAACGCCGGCCTTGCCGTACTGGATGAGGTAGGTGGCGACGCGGTCAGCGGAATCCGAGAAGAGGGCAGCCGAGTAAATCAGGGGGAGCTCGTCGGGCGCGACGCGGGCGAGGTGGGCAAACTCGTTGACGGTGCGGGTGTCGTTGGCGCGGCGGAGAAACTCGCCGAGCTGCATCCAGTCGAGGCGTTGCGCGAGCGAGAGCAGGTCGAGGTAGACCCGCTCGAGATCGCCGAGCGTGTTGCGGTCGGTGGCCGTGCTGGCGAGATCGCGGAGTTCGCGCAGCAGCGGCGGGGACAGGTGGTCGCCCTGGCCGAGCAGCGCGGTGAGGAGGATAATGGCGTCGAGCGGCTGGCCGCCCGGACGGGTGGCGGGCTCGAACCGGCCGGTCGCCGCGATGGTGCGCGTCTGCAGGATGGCTTGGACCGAGGGCGAGCGGGTGTTGGCAAGATAGGTGCGGAGCTTCTCGCGCGTCGCCTCGGGCAGGAAGTACTCCAGCGCCGGCGTGCTGGCGGCGTGGTCTTTCGCGGTCTGGCGCAGGTTGAAGACCGGGTCGAGGAATGGGTCCCACCCACCCCACGCGGCCGCCTCGGGCTGCTTGGTGCGGAGCTCGTCGATCGCGCGGGCCACGGCCGGGGAGCGCGGGTCGCCGACGGCCTGGGCCGATTTCTGCACGAGGGCTGCGGGGCCGGGCTTCTCAAAATCCACGAGATCGCGGCCGAAGGCGCCCAGCGTTTGCGTGCCCAGGCCGGCCGCATGCAGCAGCGCGGGCGAGATCGAGGTGAGGTTGACGGGGAGCAGCCAGCCCGCCGTGAGCAGCAGCAGGCCCGCCGCCAGCCAGGCGGACGCGACGAGTCTCGAACGATCAGTCGCGGGGTTCACGGGAGACAGTATTAAAGTTGCGGGGCGCTGGAGGCAAAATAATCCTGCACAGTCCCACCCACCTACCGACCCATGGCCTTGCCAATTGTTCGCTACAACCAGCCCGTCCTCCGCCAAAAAGGACGCAAGGTCACGGCCTTTTCCAAGGAACTGGCGGCCCTGGCGCATGACATGGTCGCCACGATGCACGCCGCCGAAGGCATCGGGCTCGCGGCCCAGCAGGTCGGGCAGGCTCTGATGGTCTGCGTGGTGGACCTCCGGAGCGCAAAACGGGACTTCACCTGGAAACTGGACGGCGCCAAGCCGCCGCTCGAGCTCTTCATGCCGCTGGTGCTGGTGAACCCGCAGGTGACGGTCACAAAGGGCACCGACCTCTACGTCTACGAGGAGGGCTGCCTCTCGTTCCCCGGCATCCGCGGCGACGTGGTGCGGCCGGACGCGATCACAGTGGCTTTCCAAGACGAGGCCGGCGTGCCGCACACGCTCGAGTGCGACGGCCTGCTCGCCCGCTGCGTGCAGCACGAAGTCGACCATCTCAATGGCGTGCTCTTTATCGACCGGATGGAGGACGACGTCCGCGCCAAGCTCGACGCCGAGGTGAAAGAGCTGGCGAAGGAAACCAAGGCGGCGACCAAGGCCTGACTGTTTTCACAAGAGGGAACGGATAGAACTAAGGATGAAATCCGATCCGCTTCTGACACCGAGGCAGCGAAGGAAGGAAGGTGGAGCGCCCGATGCCTTTCTCGGTTTTCTCCGTTATCTCCGGTAAAACATCATGTCCTCGATCACCACCCGCGGCGGCGATGATGGCACCACGAGTCTGCTCTACGGGCAGCGCGTGGCGAAGTACCACCCACAGATCGAGGCAGTCGGCGCGTGCGACGAACTCAATGTGGCGCTCGGGGCGGTGCGACTGCAAAAGCTCGCGCCCGCGTCTGACACGCTGCTTCGCCAGGTGCAGGAAAACCTGATCGCCCTGATGGGCGAGGTCGCCTGCGCCGAGACGGATGTGCCAAAATTCCTCGAGTCGAAGTTCTCGCGCCTGGAGGCCGCCGATCTGGCCCGGCTCGATGCCGCGGCCGCCGCGTTGGAGGCGAAACACCCCGCGTCCGGCGGCTGGGCCACGCCCGGCGGCAACGCCACGGCGACCGCCCTCGACCTAGCCCGGGTGACCGCCCGCCGCGCCGAGCGCCGGCTGGTGGCGCTGGCCCCGGTGGGACGTCACCTGCGGCCGCTGGTGCTGCAATACGTCAACCGGCTCTCGGACCTGCTTTGGCTGATGGCCCGTGACGCGGAACGGGGCTGAACGGGCGATTACTGCGCCAGGACCTGGCGTCGCAGCTCCGCAGCGTCGAGGCCCTCCACCAGCCGCACGAGGTTCGGAAAGCGCGATTCGTGGAACCCGAACCCGCCGTGGCGCATCTCGTCCGCCGCCGCCGCCGGGGTCCATTCCTGAAACACAATCCGGTACGCCGCAATCACCGCGCCGGTGCGGTCGCTGCCGTGCCAGCAGTGGACGAGAACGGGCTTGGGCGCCGCGCGGATTTGCCGCAACGCGGTCACCAGTTCGGATTCCGTGAGGGTCCACGCGCTCGTCCGGAGCGCGAACAGCGACAGGCCCGCCGCGGCAAAGGCTTTCCCATCCGGATCGGCGCTGCGAAGGTTGAGCACACTATGGATGCCCATCGCCTGCAGATCCGGGATGGCGTCCTGGCCGGGCTGCCGGCTGCGGTAGACGTCCGGACTCACCCGGTAGGCATTGCCGAGGCGGGTGCCGACCATCGCGACGGCCCAGGTGCCCGGCCGCTCCCGCGGGGGTCCGGATGGAGCCGTGGCGCAAGCCCCGGCCAAGGCCAGGACAAGCAGGCCAACAACCGCATTCAGCAACCTCATGGGCCGAGGATTGCGGGGCCAAACCCCACCGGGGGAGACTTTAACCACGGATTTCACGAATTACAAAGAATCAGCGTCCCGAGCCCGACCCATCCGTGCAATCCGTGAAATCCACGGTTAAAGTCGTTTCCTCCGCGATTCCCCTTGGCACGCGTCGGGCAGGCCCTTTTCGTTTTTCTTTAATGTCCACGTCCCGACCCGCCGTTCTCGCCTTGGAAGATGGCAGTGTGTTCCGCGGCCTCGCCTTTGGCGCCGACGCCACCATTGCCGGCGAGTGCGTCTTCAACACGTCGATGACCGGCTACCAGGAGATCCTCACGGACCCGTCGTACTTCGGCCAGATCGTGACGATGACCGCGCCCCAGATCGGCAATTACGGCATCAATGACGAAGACACCGAGGCGGCGGTGCCGAAAGCCAGCGGCTTCGTGGTCCGCGAGCTTTCCCCCGTGGTGAGCAACTGGCGCAGCCAGACCTCGCTCGGCAACTACCTCCGCAAGCACGGCATTCCCGGCATCAGCGAGGTCGACACCCGCGCCCTGACCAAGAAGCTGCGCGTCGACGGCGCGATGAAGTGCTGCCTGAGCACGCTGCCGATCAGCGACGCGGACGCCGTGGCCCGCGCCCGCGGCTGGCGCGACATGGCCGGCGCCGACTACGTGAAGGATGTCTCCTGCCGCGAGCCTTTCATCTGGGGCGCGGATGACCCTTCCCGCCACAACGCCCCCTATTTCCCGACCGGCACCACGATGAACGCACCGGGCGTCCCGGCGAAGCGCTTCCGCGTGGCGGCCTTCGACTACGGCGCGAAGTTCTCCATCTACCGCAAGCTGGTGCGCCACGGCTTCGAGGTGCAGGTCTTCCCCGCCACCGCCACGCGCGAGGAGGTGCGCGAGCACAAGCCCGACGCGGTCTTCCTCTCCAACGGTCCCGGCGACCCCTCCGCCCTGCCCTACATCCACAAGACCGTGACGGCCCTGCTGCCGGACTTCCCGATCTTCGGGATCTGCCTCGGCCACCAGATGATCACGCACGCCCTCGGCGGCACGACCTTCAAGCTCAAGTTCGGCCACCGCGGCGGCAACCAGCCCGTGAAGAACCTGGAGACCGGCAAGGTCTCCATCACCGCCCAGAACCACGGCTTCGCCACCGACCCGAAGAGCATCGAGGCCCGCGGCGCCAAGGTCACCGAGGTCAACCTCAACGACCAGACGGTCGAGGGCCTGCGCCACACCAAACTCCCCGTCTTCAGCGTGCAATACCACCCCGAGGCGGCCCCGGGCCCGAACGACGCCGACCCGCTCTTCGTGGACTTCTACCGGATGGTCGAGCAGCGCAAGGCCGGGAAGATCTGATCCCGATCGGAAGGTAGGGCTGGCTCGCCGAGCCGGCCGGGTTTGGAGGTTTGTGATCGCGAAGACCGGGCGATCCCCTTCACGGTGACGCCATGCAGACGTCACCCCACGTCCCGCCCCACCCCACCCGCGGCGGTTTCATGAAAAGCTGCCTCATCACGGTCGGCATCCTGGCGGTCATCCTTCTGATCTGCGGGATCGTGGTGGCCTACAAATGGAAGAGTTGGGCGGCGTCGGCCACGACGCAGGTCGCGGAACAGGCGATCCAGAAATCCGGCCTGCCCCCGGCGCAACAGGCGCAGTTGAAGGCGGAGATCAAGAAGGTCGCCGACGATTTTGCCGCCGGGCGCATCACCACCGCCGACCTTGAGCGCATGATGCGCGGCGTGGCCACCGGACCGTTCATCCCAGCGGCCACCGTGGTGTCGGCACGGCAGAAATATCTCGCGAGTGCCGGGCTGAACGCGGCCGAGCAAGCGGCCGCCACCCGGGCGCTGCAGCGCTACGCCCGCACCCTCTTCGAGAAAAACGTGCCGCTGGCGTCCGCCCGAGCCGTCCTCGACACCATTCTGGTCCCAAAAGGCGGGCAAGGCATCATCAAGGTCGGGGACAATCCCGTTCTCGTCACGAGCGACGCCGGCGAAAACAATGTCGTACTCAAGGAAACCGTCACCCGCGCCGAGCTCGACCAGTTCGTGGCCCTCGCGAAGAAGGCGGCCGACGACGCCAAGACCCCGGACGAGGCCTACGAGCCCAACTGGGCCGACGAGGTCACAAAGGCGATCGGCAGCGCGCGGAAGACGCCCTAACGCCCGGGAGCCCATGCCCGACATCCATTTTTCGCTCGGCGACCACAAATTCAACCTGCGGGTCGGCGCGGTCAACCGGCGGGGCGACGCCGTCCTCCTCCTGAACCTGCCCGGTCAAACCTGGTGCTATACGCCCGGAGGAAGGATCGCGACCGGCGAAAGCTCGCGCGAGGCCCTCGCCCGCGAGCTGCAGGAGGAACTGGGCCGGCCCTGCCCGATCGGCCGCCCGCTGCTCGGCGGGGAGAACTTCTTCACCTTCCGCGACTGTCCCATCCACGAGGTGTGCTTCTATTATGAAGCCGAACTGCCCGGCGAAGCGCCCGCGACGACGAAGGACGGCGAGATCGTGCGCTGGGTGCTGTTGGCCGAATTCGGCGCCCTCGACCTCAAGCCCCCGTTCCTCAAGGAGCATATCCTGCGGCCGCGGGCGGAGACGACTTGGGTGATCCACCGGGATTGAATCGATCCGGCCGGGTCGTCGACCCAGCCCTACCATCGATCACTGAATCACTCGGTGAAATCCAGGCCCTCAGACTTTTGACCCTTCCGTCTTCTGCCCCTTGCGGACCCACTCGTTGATGCCGCCCTTCAGGCTGCGGACGTTTTTGTAGCCCATCGATTTCAGGAAGAGCGTGGTGTGCTTGGAGAACTTGCCGATGCCGCAGACCATCACGATCGGGGCGTTGCGGTCGGACGGCAGCTCGGCGGCCCGCTGGCCCAGCTCGGACTGCGGGAGGTTCACCGAGCCCGGGACATGCAGGTCGGTGTACTGGTCGAGCGGGCGGACGTCCACGACGAGGGGCTTCGCGGCGCCGGCCAGTTCCTCGACGAGCGGTCCGACGGCGACGGAGTCGTGCGGGTTCTTCAGATTCTCGACCATGGCGTCAAAGAGCTGCTCGTGGGCGCTCGGGGCGCCAGACGCGGCGCCCGGCTTCTCCGCGGGCGCGAGCTGCGGGAAGTGCCGCACGATCGAGGAAGCGTACTTGAAGATGTTGTCGGGGAAGATGACCACCGCGACCACGCCGGGCTCATCGGGCACGAGCTTGAAGGCGGCGGCGAGGGCCATGCCCGAGCTGGGGCCGGCGATGATGCTCTCCTCGCGATTGAGGCGGAGGCAGAGGTCGAACGCCTCCTTGTTGGTGATCTCCGTGTCGCCGTCGTATTCCGCCGGACGATAGAGCTTGGTCTGCTTGAGCTGGCGCCGGCTGCGCACGCCGGGGATGTCGTGGCCCTCCTCAGGGATGGCGGCCAGTACCTTCACGCCGGGGTTGCGTCTCTTCAGGAACCGGCCGGTACCGGTGATGGTGCCGCAGGTGCCGACGCCGGCGATGAAATGGGTGACCTTGCCGTCCGTCTGCCGCCAGACCTCGGGACCGGTGGTGCGCACATGCGCGTCGGGGTTAGCCTCGTTGGCGTACTGGTCGAGGAGGATGGTGTTGGGGTTGGCCTTGGCGGTGTCGTGGGCCCTGGCGATTGCACCCTCGGGGGCGCCGGGCGCCGGGCAGAGGGTGTCGTCGAGCTCGACGACATTCGCGCCGAAGAAGCGCAGGATGGTGCGTTTCTCGAGAGGGATGGCCATCGAGAGCGGGGTCTGGAGCGGATAACCCTTGGCATTGCCGATCATGGCGAGGCCGAGGCCGGTGTTGCCGGAGGTGGCCTCGACGAGGTTCTTGCCAGGCCCGAGGATACCGCGCTCCTCGGCGTCCCGGACGAGGTTAGCAGCAACGCGACATTTCACCGCTCCAAAAGGATTATACCACTCCAGCTTGGCATAGACCTGGGCATGCTTGAAGGGCGTGATGCGGTTGATCCGCACGAGCGGGGTCGGATTGTCCTCGCTCGAGAGCAGCCCGAGGATCGAGTCATACGTCCGCTTGGAATGGTCGTTCGCCATAAGCCTCCCCGGATAGGTCAGCTCCCTCCGCTAAGCAAGCCGGGGAAACCGATCCGTTTTCACCACGGATTTCTAGGATTGCACGGATAGGTCGGGTTCCGAACTTCCAATCCGTGTGATCCGTGTACCGAGCGAAGCGACAGGATCGCAAATCCGTGGTTTAAATGGATCGAACTTCGCGGCCTTGGCGTGAACCAGGGTTTGCCCCCAATTTCGTGGCCTCGGCTGGATTTTCCCACAGATTGAAGTCTCTTACCTCCCTGCGGTCCCATCCCGGCCGCAGAAAGACCCGCTGGACATGGGCGCCCGGGCCACATTCAGTCCCAGCCCCTCCCATTTTTTTGCACCCGCCATGAAAGCCTCGAATCCCCTTTGGAAGTCCCTCACCCAAGGCCGCATTGCCGAGCCGCTCGCGAGCGAGCTCGACCAGTTCGAGTCCGAGATCACCCTCCGCAAGCAGGGCAAGATCGACGAGAAGGTCTTCGCCGAGACCCGCCTCCGGCGCGGCGCCTACGGCCAGCGGTACGACAACGGCCAGCGCCATGACGGCACCGCGAGCCGCAAGCTACCCTTCAGCGACAAGCCCACCAAGGGCCCCGGCACCGTCTGGGACGCCCCCGGCATGCTCCGCATCAAGGTGCCGTACGGCGGCCTCACCCCCGAGCAGCTCGAGGTCATGGGCGAGATGGCCGAGGAGTACTCGGACAACATCGCGCACATCACGACGCGCCAGGATTTCCAGCTTCACTTTATCCACATCGAGAACGCCCCGGCGATCATGCGCCGCCTCGGCGCGGTGGGCATCACCACCCGCGAGGCCTGCGGCAACGCCGTGCGCAACGTGACCGGCTGCCCCTACGCCGGCGTCTGCGCCTGCGAGACGTTTGACATCACGCCCTACGCCCGGGCCGCGATGAAGTTCCTGCTCGGCCATCCCGATGCCCAGGACTTCGGCCGCAAGTTCAAGCCCGCCTTCAGCGGCTGCGCCGACCAGGCCTGCGGCCTGGCCTACATGCACGACATCGGCTACATCGCCGCGACGCAGCAGGGCCAGCGCGGCTTCAAGATCCTCGTCGGCGGCGGCCTCGGCGCCGTGCCCCGGCAGGCCCGCGTGCTGACCGAGTTCGTGCCGCTCGAGGAGTTCCTCCCCGTCACCCAGGCGGTCTGCCGCATCTACGCCCGCCACGGCGAGAAGAAGAACCGCAACGCCGCCCGGATCAAGTTCCTCGTCGACAAGTGGGGCATCGAGAAATTCCGCGAGGAGGTCTTCGCCGAGCGCGCCAAGCTCAAGCCAGACCCGCGCTGGACCGACTACCTCGAGGCCGCCCTCAAGGAGGGCGAGGCCCCATCCCGCCCGGGCGCCGACGCCCCGGCCGTCCCGGCCAACGCCCCCGAGGCGCTGCGCCACTGGATGAAGACGAACGTGAAGCCCCAGCGCCAGAAGGGCTATTACACCGCCGCGGTCGCCTTGCCCCTCGGCGACGCCACCGCGGAGCAGCTCCGCGCGCTGGCCGACATCACCCGCCGTTTCACGGCCGGCACCATCCGCACCACCGTCGAGCAGAACTTCCTCCTCCGCTGGGTCAGCGGCGCCGACCTCCTCGCGCTGTTCGAGGCGCTGCAGGCCGCCGGCCTCGCCGGCGCCGGGGCCAACAACATCCTCGACGTCGTCGCCTGCCCGGGCACCGACACCTGCAAGCTCGGCATCTCCTCCTCGCGCGGCCTCGCCGGCGAGCTCCGCACCCGCCTCGCCGGAAAGTCCTTCCAGATGGATGAGGCCGTCCAGGGCCTGCACATCAAGATCAGCGGCTGTTTCAACAGCTGCAGCCAGCACGGCGTGGCCGACCTCGGCTTCTACGGCTCCAGCCGCACCGTCAACGGCATCAAGGTCCCCCACTTCCAGGTCGTCGTCGGCGGCCAGTGGGAGAACAACGGCGGCGCCTACGGCCTGCCGATCGTC
>OMJT01000033.1 GCA_900299415.1 Opitutales bacterium | reverse complement strand
CCTCACCGCCACTCATGCCGCGGATAGCGGTGGGACAGCTCGGCCTTCACCTTCGGGTACTGCTCGCGCCAGAAGTTGGTGAGGTCGTCAGTGACCTGGATGGGGCGCTGGTTCGGGGCAAGGACCTCGATCTTCACCGGTACGCGGCCGTGGCCGAGGGTGAACCGGCCCTCGATGCCGTAGAGTTCCTGGATGCGGGCGCTCAGGACGGGTGGGCCCTCCTTGGCGTAGGTGATCCGGGAGCGGCGGCCGTTGGCCATGGTGAGACGTTCCGGCAGGTAGTCGTCGATAACAGCGAGCTGCTCGGCGGTCAGCCAGTCGCGCAGCACAGGCATGACGGGTTTATCCTTGATCGCGCGGTAGCCGAGCTCGCCGTAGCAGATCTGCTCGATGAGGGTGGCGCGGTCCGCGTCGGTGATCGGATTGACCTCCAATTCCGGAAACCACTCGGCGAGGCGGTTCACGCGGAGGATCCATTGCTCGACCGCCTCATCCCAGGCGTCGAGCTTCAGTCGGCCCGCAAGGACCTCCTTCGTCAGCAGGGCGGCGGCCTCGTTGAGCGGAGCCTCCTCGCTGCTCTGCTTTGCCTCGAGCACCAGGTCGCGGAAGCGGCGCTCGCGCCGCGAGACGACACGCTTGATCGACCCATCGTAGCTCACGCCCCGGGTCTCGCGGTAGTCGTCGGGGAAGATCTCCTTCAGCCAGGCCTCGTCGATGGCGGTGGCGAGCGAGAGCAGCACGTTCACCTCGCCGGAGCGGTTGCCGATCTCGCTGATCTCGGCGGCGACGAGCAGCACTGCCTTCTGGATGCCGCTCTCGCGGGCGAGCAGGCCGCGACGGCCGTGGACCAGCTCGCAGCGGAGCGTGCCGGTGTCGAGGCGCTTGGCGAGGTGGTCGGAGAACCCGGCGAGGACGCATTTGCGAATCTCCATACCGTCGGCGCGTTTCTCCGACACATCGAGACCTTCCCTCGCCGCAATCTCGAGGAACTGCTCGAAAAGAGGACCGACCTGCCGAGCCGCCTGCGTGTGGATCCCCAGGCGGCGACAAGCGTCGAGGCCGTAGTTGGCCTTGTCGGCATAGCGCCAGGCCCGCATCAGCAGGAAAAAGTCACTCTCGTGCTCCTCACCCAGGGTGTCCTCCCGGGCCTGCTCCACCTCGCGCGGCACACCGCGGAGCAGGAAGTTCCGGCCTTGAGTGAGCGCCGCCATCAGGGCCACGGGACGCACACAGCCGCGCTCCTGTGCGGCGAGAAACATCCGGGCATACCGCGGATGCATCGGGAAACGCAGCATCTTCCGGCCGGTTTCGGTGATCGTGCCATGGCTGGTCGGGTCCGCCTTACCCCTGGCAAGCGCGCCCAAATCCGCCAGTAGCGTCTCCGCCCGCTCGAGGGCCTTGGGATCGGGCTTCTCCAACCAGGGAAAGCCCGCCACGTCGTCGATCCCGGCCGCCTTCAGCGTCAGCACGACTTCGGAGAGATCGAGGCGACGCACCTCGGGGAGTTCCTGCGGGGCGCGCTGGCCGTGTTCCCGTTCGGTCCAGAGTCGCACACAAACCCCGGGCGCCGTGCGGCCAGCCCGTCCGGCCCGCTGGTCAGCACTGGCCGCGGAGATCTTTTCGACCAGGAGAGTGTTGATTCCGCGATTCGCGTCGAAACGCGCGATGCGCGCCAAGCCGGCATCGATCACGGCCGTAACCCCATCGATCGTCAGCGAGGTCTCAGCCACGTTGGTGGAAACGATGATCTTGCGGATCGATTGTCTCGCCACGGCGCGGTCCTGCTGGTCGGGAGGCAGTTCCCCGTGCAGCGGCAGCGCCACGAAGTCACGGAGGCCGCGGGAGCCCTGGATGGCCTGGATCGTGCGGCCAATCTCATAGGCCCCCGGCATGAAAACCAGCATGTCGCCCCCGGTCTGGCCCGCGACCCGTTCGCATTCACGCACGGCGACGTCCCAGGGCGGTTCCTGTTCAAAGTTCACCACCTTCGGCAGGTACTCGATTCTCACCGGGAAGCTCCGTCCCTGGGAAACGAGCACTTCGCAGGGCCGCAGGTAGCCGCGCAATGTCCCGGCATCGAGCGTGGCGGACATCACCAGCAGCTTCAGGTCCGGTCGCGCCGCCTGCTGGATCTGCAAAGCCCGAGCCAGCGAGATGTCGCCGTAGAGATGCCGCTCATGGAACTCGTCGAAGACGATCGCCGCGATCCCCTTGAGCCCCGGATCGAACGACATCTGCCGCAGCAGGATGCCCTCGGTCACGAAACGGATGCGGGTCCTGGCACTGACGCGCGACTCGAGCCGGATCTGATAGCCGACAATTTCCCCGAGATTGGTCCCAACCTCCTCCGCCACGCGTTTGGCCAGCATGCGCGCCGCGAGCCGCCGGGGCTGGAGCACCACGATCTCGCCCTTCTCCCCGGCCAGACCGTGCTGGAGCAGCATCTGCGGGATCTGGGTTGATTTGCCGGAGCCCGTCGGCGCTTGCACGATCAGCCGCCCGCACGCACGCAGGGTCCGCACGAGGTCGGACTCGAGTTCGTAGATCGGCAGGTCACGTGGCGACATTCCCGCCGAGTTGAAGATCGAAGCCGTGATCTGGAAAGGACGAACCTCGAGTCATGGCGCCCAAAGCACGCAGAATCCGGGGGCCAGGCCTCTCCTCGCTCCGAGGGCACAAATGGGTTACTCCAGACCCGGAACCCGGTGAATAAAGTTGTTCACATTTTATGCACCGCGACCCCGGTGAAAAAGTTGTGCAGTACAAAACCTTCCCATTTCCGCGGGGCGGCGCACTCTCATCCCCGTTCCTTGATAGAACAGTCTGTGCGCGGCGGCCTGAAACGGTTTCGCCGAAAGCAAGGCTGGGATAATCCCGGGCGACCGGGGAAAGGTCGGTGGCAGCTGGTGCCACCCTCCCCTCCGCACCCGCGCAAGCGGTTGGCGGCAGGCAGATATCACCAGTTCCTCTGGCCGGGGTCGTGCCCGGTCAGTCTCACACGAATCAGGAGCTGAGCGGCGAGGCGCGATCAGAAACCGCGTCCAAGCCGAGTCAGGCCCGCGGTCCGTTTCGAACCGCAGGCCGACGCAGTTACCCAGAGGGTTAAGGTTGCTACTGTGAACGACCAGAACGCAGTCGCGTTTCCCGGCGGGGTCCACCCCTGCCAAAAGGCCCGGTCCGGAAGGACAGGGCGCGCAACGGAGACGGGACGGCGGGGAGTGAGCGGGCCTGACAAAGCCCGTCAACCTCCTCGATGGGGCGGCGCGAAAAACCGCGTCACCCCGCTGCAAAAGAGAACGCAACCTGAGAGTTAAGAGGTCAGACCCGTAACGCAGGGCCAACGTCCGGCCAAAAGCCGGAGCCGTCCCCGTGGCAACGGTGCCGACGCGAAAAGTACGGATTGCAGGCGTGTCTGCACCACGTCCGGCGAGCTCCCTCCGGCAGGAGGTGGCCGAACTGGGCGAAGAGGCCTCACTCGAAAGATTCCAGCCCGCAAGGGTCGGGACGGTCCCGCCATGAGACCGAGACATCCGCATGCCGCGGAGAGTGGCGTCGGGGAGCACACGGCCCGCGAAAGCGAGCGCGCCCAACAGTGTGCCACCGGGAAAGAGCGCGTGGCGAACGCCCACCCCCAAATTTGGCCCCGGGACCGCAAGGTTCCGGGGCCTTATTTTTTTGCTGGTGCGAAGCGCAACAGCTTTCTCCGCAAGCACACCGACAGGATCCGTCGGGCCACGAGTGACCATTCGCTTCCGCGCTTGCCAACCCCGTTCCGCACCCGCACGTTGGCCCTCTTTTTTCAAGCGAACACGCCCTCCGCGCCATGAACCAGAACATCCGCAACATCGCGATCATCGCCCACGTCGACCATGGGAAGACCACCCTCGTCGACCAGTTGCTCAAGGAGGGCGGCGTCTACCGCGCCAACCAGCAGGTGCAGGAGCGCGCCATGGATTCCATGGACCTCGAGAAGGAGAAGGGCATCACGATCAAGGCGAAGAACACGTCCGTTCACTGGAAGGACAAGATCGTCAACATCGTCGACACTCCCGGACACGCCGACTTTGGCGGCGAGGTCGAGCGCGCCCTCCGCATGGTCGACGGCGTGCTGCTCGTGATCGACGCCTACGACGGCCCCCAGGCCCAGACCCGCTTCGTGCTCCGCAAGGCCCTCGCCCACGGCCTCAAGGTCGTGATCGTTATCAATAAGATCGACCGCGACAACGCCGACCCGGCCAAGATGTACGACAAGGTGCTCGAGCTCCTGATGGAGCTCAACGCCACCGACGAGCAGTTCGACGCGCCCGTCGTCTACGGCTCGGGCCGCGACGGCTACATGATGTACAAACTCGGCGACGAGAAGAAGGACATGACGCCCCTCTTCCAGACCATCATCGACCACGTCCCGCCCCCGTTCGCCAAGCCGAACGACCCGTTCCACATGCTTGTCTCCAACATCGACTGGAGCGACTACGTGGGCCGTATCGCCGTTGGCAAGATCCTCGGCGGCACCGCCAAGGTCGGCGACCCGGTCTTCGTCATCCGTCACACCGACCACAAGAAGGTCCGGGCCAAGATCACCAAGATCTTCGAGTTCACCGGCCTCGGCCAGCGCGAGGTCGAGACGGCCGTCGCCGGCAACATCGTCGGGCTGTCCGGCTTCGAGGACGTCGACATCGGCGACACCCTCACGGCCGACGAGAACGGCCACGCCCTCCCCTTCACCCAGATCGATCCGCCCACCCTCGAGATGCAGTTCTGCGTCAACGACGGCCCGCTCGTCGGCCAGGAGGGCAAGCTCGTCACCTCGCGCCAGATCCGCGAGCGGCTGATGCGCGAGCTGAAGCTCAACGTCTCCATCCAGATCGAGGACTCCGAGAAGGCCGGCGTGTTCAACGTCAAGGCCCGCGGCGCCATGCAGGTGGCCGTGCTCGTCGAGACCATGCGCCGCGAGGGTTACGAGCTGCTCGTGTCCCGCCCGACCGTGATCGAGAAGAAGGGCCCGAACGGCGAGCGCCTCGAGCCCTACGAGACCGTCTGGATCGAGGTCCCCGACGAGTGCGTCGGCTCCATCATGCAGAACCTGGCCAACCGCAAGGGCCAGCTGACCAACATGGAGAAGCTGCCCCACTCGACCATGATCGAGGCGACGATCACCACCCGCGGCCTGATCGGCCTCGAGATCGACGTCGTTAACGCCACCTCCGGCCGCGGCGTCACCTCACACCTCTTCAAGGAATACGGCCCCTACGCTGGCGAAGTGCTGACCCGCATCACTGGCACCCTCATCGCCACCGAGGCGGGCGAGACCACCTCCTACGCGCTCGTGATGTGCCAGGAGCGCGGCAAGCTCTTCGTCAACCCGGGCGAGCTCGTGTACGAGGGCATGATCGTCGGCGAGAATCCCCGCAACGAGGACATTGCCATCAATGCCGTCCGCGAAAAGAAGCTGACCAACTTCCGTTCCCAGGGCGAAGGTGTCGCGGCCGGCCTCACGCCCGCCACGAAGTTCTCCCTCGAACGATCGATCGAGTACATCGCCGCCGACGAGCTGCTCGAGGTCACGCCCAAGAACCTCCGGCTCCGCAAGCGCATCCTCGACAACGGCGCCCGCCAGAAGGCCGCCAAGGCGTCCAAGGCCGGGGATTGACAACCACCCCCGGTGATCCCCCGGCTGGATTCAGCCTATCTGTAGCTCCGGCAGACCCCTGCCGGAGGATCGAACGAACCACGCAACCCCCGGGCAGAGGTCTGCCCGGGCTACAGCCGTACCGATGTACGCGGCCGGGGACCTCACCCGCCAATCCGGGCGCCCGCTCAATGGGCGATGCTGCCCGCTGCCGCCGCCGTCTCGCGTTCGATCTCCTCGGCCTTGATGAGGCCGTGGGCGCTTGAATGGCCGGTCAGCTTCACGCAGAGGCGGTCCATAAGGATGTAGACGATGGGAACGACGAAGAGCGTGAGGAAGGTCGCGATCGTGAGACCTCCAACAACCACGATGCCCATGGGCTGGCGGCTCTCGGCCCCCGCGCCGGTGGCGAAGGCGATCGGCACCGCGCCGAGGACCGTGGCAATCGACGTCATGATAATCGGGCGGAAGCGGATCGTGGCCGACTTGTAGGCGGCCTCGAAGGCATTGAGCCCGTCGACCTGGAGCTGGTTGGCAAACTCCACCACGAGGATGCCGTTCTTCGCCACCATGCCGATCAGCATGAT
>OMJT01000032.1 GCA_900299415.1 Opitutales bacterium | reverse complement strand
CTTGACCCTGCAGTCCATGCGGCAAAACATCTGCTAATCATGCAAATCGAAAACTTTAAAATCTTCGCCGACCTGGTGGAGACGAAGAGCTTCTCGAAATCGGCGAAGCTGAATGGGATCACCCAGTCCGCCGTCAGCCAGCAGGCCCGCGCGATGGAGCGTCACTTCAAGACGCTCCTGATTGACCGGAGCCAAAAGCAGTTCCAGCTCACCCGTGAGGGCCACGGGGTGTACGATGCGGCGAAGGAGATGCTGCATACTTACGAGAAGCTGCTCTGCGAGTTGCAGGAGATGAAGAAGGTGATCAGCGGCACGATCCGCATCTCCACCGTCTACTCGATCGGCCTCCACGAACTGCCGCCCTTCATCAAGAAGTTCCTGCACGACTTTCCCTCGGTCAACGTCCGCATCGAGTACCGCCGCTCGAACCTCGTCTACGAGGATATTCTGCACAACGCCGTCGACTTCGGCCTCGTCGCCTTCCCCGTGAAGATGCGCCAGATCGAAATGGTTCCCTTCCGCAACGACCACCTCGTGCTGATCACCCACCCGGGCCACCCGCTGGCCAAGCGACACGAGATTGAGGTCAAGGACCTCGCCGGCCAGCGCTTCATCGGGTTCGACCCCGACATCCCGACCCGCAAGGCCGTCGACCAGATCTTCCGCGAGAACAAGCTCGAATGCGAGCCGGTGATGGAGTTCGACAACATCGAGACCGTGAAGCGCGCCGTCGAGATCGACCACGGCATCTCGATCGTGCCCCAGGCGACCGTGACGCAGGAGTCCTCCGCCGGCACGCTCGCCGTGCTGCCCTTCAAGGGCCGCGAGTTCACCCGCCCCCTCGCCATCCTCCATCGCAAGGGCCGGGTTCTAACCCCGGCGATGAAGAAGTTTATCGAGACCCTGGGCCTCGACCTCCCCGAAATGCGCAATGCCTGAGGCCCGCCGGGAACAATCCGCGCCGGCCCGGCTCAGACCCATACTCCCATGAACCGACTCTCTCTCCTGTTCGCCGCCGCCGCCGGCCTGATGGTCCTCCTTTCCGGTTGTGGTCAGAAGACCGAAACCGGCGCTGCCGCCAACGCTGCCACCGCCGGCCTGCAGGCCGGGGCCAAGGCGCCCGATTGGACACTGAAGGACCTCGACGGCAAGGACGTCGCCTTTGCTCAGTTTGCCGGCAAGGTCGTGGTCGTCGACTTCTGGGCCACGTGGTGCGGCCCGTGCGTGCAGGAGCTGCCCGGCTACATCGCGCTGCAGAACAAGTACGGCCCGCAGGGTCTCTCTGTCATCGGCGTCTCGCTCGACACCATCACCCCGGCCGAGGTGCAGAAGTTTGCGAAATCGAAGGGCATCAACTACACGGTCGTGATGGGTGACGACGCCATCCAGAAGGCCTTCGGCGCGATCGACGCCATCCCCACGACCTTCCTCATCGACAAGACCGGCGTGATCCGCGACCGCAAACTCGGCTCGGTTCCCATGGACGTGTACGAGAAAAAGGTCGCTGCGCTGCTGAATTGACGCGCGAGCATTAGAGGGGCCGAGGAGCCGCGGATCGGACTTCCGATTCTCAAATCCCCGTCGCTCCTCTTCTTTCGCCCCTCTGAAATCAAAACCCCGCTGGAAACAGCGGGTCCGGCGTGAAGCGTGTCAGCTCCGCCAGCGTATCGGCGATCGCGCGGTCGCTGCGGCAGCGCGGCATCTTGTACTGTCGTCCCCAATTGCCGGTATGCTTCATCCAATGTTCGAAGACTCCGGGGATGACAAGACGTACGACCGGTGCACCCAATCCGCCTCCTCGGCGCTTGGTCTTGTAGTGTTCGTTCAGCCGTTGCAGTTCCACGTCGAGTTCGGCGGCCAGAATTGGACCCGTGGGCGTTTCGTCCGTGCCCGGCTTCAACTCGATCCACCACTCGTGCCGGGCGTCGCGGCGCCCGGCATAGGGATCGGCAAACAACGGAGCCACGTGGAAGTTCACGATTTGCCACGTGTGGCGCCGGCAAACGACGAGCAACGCGTCGGTGACCTCCTTTTCGATCACATGCTCGCTAAAGGCATTCAGCTGAAGCCGCTTGCGGCCCACATAGATCAGGCGTGGCGGCTCGGTGGAAATAAACCGCACCACATCGCCCAACGAGTACCGGACCAAGCCGGCCGGTGTGGTGAGCAAAATGACGTAATCCTCGCCGGCCCGCACACCCTCGAGCGGCACGGCTTTGGCGCCGAGTTCGGGTAAACTGTTCTCGCGATAATCGCGGAGGGGCAGGAACTCATAGAAAATGCCCGCGTCAGAGCTCAGCCGCAGCCCGTGAGCTTCGTCGGAATCCTGCGCGGCGATGAAGCCCTCCTAGGCTGGGTATACTTCGTGGAAGTTGACCGTAGGCCCGAGGGCGGCGCGCAGCGGTTCCGTGAAAGGGCCAATCGGCACGCCACCGTGCACGAGGCACTCGAGGTTGGGCCACAGCGCCTGCAGGTTACGCAGGTCGCCCGCGCCCGTGTCGATGCGCGAGAGAAGCTGCGCCGCAAGTTCTAGAACCCAGTTTGGAATGCCGGCAATCAGGGCGATGTCGCGATTCCAAGTGCGTTCCACGATCGCATCGATCTTCTCCGACCAATTGGTGATCCGAGCGATGTCGCGCCCCGGCTCATATAGGTGCTTCTCCACCCAGCCGGGAAGTTGCTTCGCGACAATCCCGCTCATGTCCCCGGCCAAGGCCATGAAAGGCCGCGACTCCTGGATCGGATCCAGGGAGGTCGAGCCTCCGAGGATGAGGTGACGGCCGCGGAAGACTCGGGCATGGCCGGTTCGGGACGTGTAGAACAAGGAAGACAAGGCTCCGGCTCGGCGAAAATGGGCGATCATCGCGGACGTGACCGGCAGGTGCCGCGTCCGCCCCGTGGCTGTGCCCGAGGAGACCGCGTAGTAGTTGCAGGTACCTGGCCAGAGTACATCGGCCTCGCCACGTTTCATCCGCTCGATCCAGGGTTGCGCGTGCTCGTAGGCCTGCAGGGGCACGCGGGTGCGGAAGCGTTCGTAGTTGATTTTTCGGTCCAGGCCGGAGTCGTGCCCGTACTTCGTTTTGGCGAACTGCCGGACCAATCCGCGCCAGGTTTGCTTCTGGTGCGCCACCGCCCCGCTCGGGCGGCGGAGCCGGCGTGCGGTGCGGAATGTGAGAAGGTCCGCACCGGCATGGAAGAGACGTTGGGACAGGGCCGTCATGGCAGAGGCGACGGACCGCGAGCCAGCGGGGCGGTGGCCGTCCTCGCAACGGTATTTGGCGGTGATGTCGCCGGATTACGAGTTTTTGGCGGCGGCTAGGGCTGAATGGCCCGGCCCGATCTGACTTTTCCCTTTGCATGGCCCCCGAACCGCGCCGAAAAACTCCGACCCATGGCCTTGCCCCCGATTATATACGAGGACGACGACCTGCTGGCATTCGACAAGCCCAGCGGAATGCTCGTGGCACCGGACCGCTGGGACAAGCAGCGCGAGAATCTGATGGGACTCGTGCACGAGCGACTCGGCCGCGAGGTGGCGAACGTGCACCGGCTCGACGCCGACACGAGCGGCCTGCTGCTCTGCACGAAAAATAAGCGCGCCCTCGATATTCTGAGCGGCCAGTTCCAGTCCAAGACGGTGGCAAAGCGCTACGCGGCGATCGCGGTCGTGCTGCCGCCCGAGAGGGCGATGAAGGTGCTGGCCCCGGTGCGCGGTTCCGACGGCGGCCTGCCGGACGAGTTCACCATGGACGTGGGGCTCGGTCCCGACGAGCACCAGCCCGGCCGCATGCGCATTTTTCGCGGCCGCAATGGCAAGGCGAGCGTGACGGAGTTCACCACCCGCGAGCGTTTTGGCCGCTTCACCCTCCTCGAGTGCCGCCCCCTCACGGGCCGCACCCACCAGATCCGCGTGCACCTCGCCGCCGCCGGTGCTCCGGTGCTCAACGACCCGTTCTACGGCGATCCCGAGATCATGCTACTCCTCTCCGACCTGAAACGCGGCTACAAGGGCCGGGCCGACGAGAAGCCCTTGCTCGCCCGCCTCGCGCTCCATGCCGAGCAATTGGTCATCAAGCATCCGACCACCGGTGAGCCGCTGACCCTCCGGGCACCACTGCCGCACGACTTTGAGGTGGCGCTGAAGTACCTCCGAAAGTTCGGCGGTCAGGCCGGCGCAAGAAGCCGATCGCGCTGACTGCCAGTTCAGGTGGTCCTGGCCCGCCGGGCCGGCCGGGATTGGCGTCCGCATCAGCGTGCCCGGATGCTTGCCGACCCGCCCGGACCGGGTACGCTCCGGCCATGCGTCGATTTCTTCCCTTGGCGGCTCTTGTTCTGGCGACCGCGGGCCTGCGCGCCACCGACGCGGTTTTTCCTGCGACCGAGGCTGGCCGGGTTGAGCTCAAGACCGTGCCCGCGGGCACACTGCTCAAGGCGACAGGCAAAGGTGATTACTTCAGCCAGGATTCCAGCCTGTTCCTGCGGTTGTTCCGCTTCATCTCGGATCGGGGTGTTTCCATGACCACGCCGGTGGTGGCACAGGTGGATGACGCGGCGTTGTTTTTCTGGGTGGCCGGGCCGGATCGGGAGAAAACCAACCGGCCGCCGGAAGGTGTCACCGTGGTCACCCAACCCGCGCGCGAAGTGGCGAGCGCCGGGGCCAAGGGTTCCTATTCGCGGGAAAATTACCTCAGCACCAAGAAGGTGTTGCTGGCGTGGCTGGCCAAACAGGCGGACCTGGAACCCGCCGGGGAACCGTACGCGGTGTTTTGGAATGGGCCCTTCACCCCTTGGTTCGCCAAGCGCTACGAGATCCACCAGCCGGTCCGCCGCCGGACCAACGCCCCCGGTCGCTGATCGGGCCTCGCGCCCGCGCCTGCATCACCCGAGCACCTGCGGATTCCGTTGCCAGACGGAGTAGGTCAGGGCCGACGCAAACGTGACCCAGGCGAGGTAGGGCAGCAGCAGCCCCGCGGCCAGCGGGCTCACGCGGCGGAACGCGACCACCGTTCCCGCAATCAGCAGCCAGAGCAGCAGGACCTCGGCAAAGGCCAGGGCGCCACGCTTCCAGACGAAGAACAGCCACGACCAGAGTCCATTGGCGACCAGTTGTGTGAGGAACAGGCCCAGCGGCACG
>OMJT01000031.1 GCA_900299415.1 Opitutales bacterium | reverse complement strand
TCGCGCGACATGCCGAGGCAGGTCTGCGTGAGGTCGTTCGTGCCGAAGCTGAAGAACTCGGCGGTCTGGGCGATCTCGTCGGCGGTGAGCGCGCCGCGCGGGACCTCGATCATGGTGCCGACCGAGTACTCGACCTTGGTCTTCTGCTCGGCGAACACCTTGGCGGCGACGTCGTGCACGATGGCCACCTGCAGATCGAGCTCCTTCTTGAAGCCGACGAGCGGGATCATGATCTCGGGCTTGGCCTTGATGCCGGCCTTCTTGGCCTGCACGGCCGCCTCGAGGACGGCGCGGGCCTGCATCGCGGTGATCTCGGGATACTTGATGCCGAGGCGGCAGCCGCGGAAGCCGAGCATCGGGTTGAACTCATGGAGCTCGTGCACGCGGTGCATGATCTTCTCGACCGGGATGCCGAGCTTGTTCGCGAGGTCCAGCTGCTGCTCCTTGGTGTGGGGCAGGAACTCGTGCAGCGGGGGATCGAGGAAGCGGATCGTCGCCGGGAAGCCCTTCAGGGCCTTGAAGATCCCGAAGAAGTCGTCGCGCTGGTAAGGCAGCAGCTTGGCGAGCGCGGCCTCGCGGCCCTCAAGCGTGCTGGCGAGGATCATCTCACGCATCGCATCGATGCGGTCGCCCTCGAAGAACATGTGCTCCGTGCGGGTCAGGCCGATGCCCACCGCGCCGAACGCCACCGCAATGCGGGTCTGCTCGGGGGTGTCGGCATTGGTGCGGACGCTGAGCTTGGTGGCCTGGGCGCACCACTTCATCAGCTGCACGTAGTTCTTGAACTTCTCGGTGGCCATGGCGGCCTTGTCGCCGTTGACCAGGCCCGCGATGATCTCGGAGGGCGCGGTCTTGATCTGGCCCGCGTAGACGGTGCCGGAAGTGCCGTCGATCGAGAGGTAGTCGCCCTCGCCGAAGGTGCGGCCAGCGATGGTCGCGGTCTTCTTGTCGTAGTCGATGTGCACGGCGGCGGCGCCGCAGACACAGACCTTGCCCATCTGGCGGGCGACGAGCGCAGCGTGGGAGGACACACCGCCGCGGGCGGTGAGGATGCCCTCGGCCGCGATCATGCCGCGGAGATCCTCGGGGGAGGTCTCGACGCGGACGAGGAGGACCTTCTCGCCCTTCTCGGCGGCGGCGACGGAGCGCTCCGCGTTGAAGTAGATCCGGCCGGTGGCGGCGCCGGGACCGGCGGGGAGGCCGGTGGCGATGACCGCGGCCTTCTTGACCTCGGCGAGGTCGAAGATCGGGGCGAGGAGCTGCTCGAGCTGGTCGGCGGGATTGCGGGTGACGGCCGTCTTCCAGTCGATGAGGCCTTCCTTGACCATGTCGGCGGCGAACTTCAGCGCGGCGGCGGCGGTGCGCTTGCCGTTGCGCGTCTGGAGCATGAAAAGCTTGCCGTCCTGGATGGTGAACTCGACGTCCTGCACGTCCTTGAAGTGCTTCTCGAGGGTCGCGCGGACCTTGAGGAGCTCGGCGTACGACTTCGGCATCTGCTTCTTTAGCTCGAGGACGGGCTCGGGGGTGCGGACACCGGCGACGACGTCCTCGCCCTGGGCGTTGATCAGGAACTCGCCGTAGAACTCATTGAGGCCGTTGGCCGGGTTGCGGGTGAACGCGACGCCGGAGCCGGAGGTCTCGCCGGTGTTGCCGAACACCATGGCCTGGACGTTCACGGAGGTGCCCCACTCGGAGGGGATGTTGTACTTCGCGCGGTAAACCTTGGCGCGGTCGTTCATCCAGGAACCGAAGACGGCGCCGGCGGCACCGCGGAGCTGGTCCCAGGGGCTGTTCGGGAAGGACTTGCCGGTGCGCTCGAGGACGAGGGCCTTGAAGCGCTTTACCAGCTCGGCCTGGTCGGCGGCGGTGAGCTCGGAGTCGACAACGTCCTTGTGGTAGGTCTCGTGCTTGAACTCGTGGATGACCGTCTCGAACGGCTCATGGTCCTCGCCTTCGCGCTTCTGCACGCCGAGTACGACGTCGCCGTACATCTGGATGAAGCGGCGGTAGCAGTCCCAGGCGAAGCGCGGGTTGTTGGTGGCCTTCTCGAGGGCGATGACGCTCTCGTCGTTGAGGCCGAGATTGAGGATGGTGTCCATCATGCCCGGCATCGAGTCGCGGGCGCCGGAGCGGACGGCGACGAGGAGCGGCATGCCATCGGTGGCGCCGAACTTCGTGCCCATGATCGCCTCCATGTTGGCGATGCCGGCCTCCATCTGGCCCTGCAGCGAGGCCGGGTAGGTGCGCTTGTTCGCGTAGAAGTAGGTGCAGACCTCGGTGGTGATGGTGAATCCCGGGGGCACCGGCAGGCCGATGCGGGTCATCTCGGCGAGGTTGGCACCCTGGCCGCCGAGGAGGGGCTTCATGGAACCGTTGCCGTCTGCGCGGCCGGCTCCCCACGTGTAGACGTATTTCGGGCCCTTCTTCGGGGCGGACTTGCCCTTGGCGGGCTTCTTGGCGGAACGGCTGGCTTTGGATTTGGCGGCCATGGATGTGGGTTGTTCTGGGTGAGAGAAACGGGCGCCGGTCGGAGGCGCAAAAAAGGGCCCTAGGGCATAGGACGCCGCCCCACCCTGTCAACGCGGGAGCCATCCATGCGGGAATTTGCCGCAAATCGCGGGGGAAGTACCAAGGATTAGCGGCCCGTAGTCCCGATGGTCGGGCCGAATCGCCGAGGCGGCCGTGCACGCGGCAAACCCGAAACCCTCACATCGTTCACCGGAGCCGATCCGCGAAACCCTAAACCCGGCCGGGCCAGCGGCCCGGCCCTACCTCGAACCGGCGACCATGACTTCAAGAATAGTGGTTTTGGGGCCGGTAAGCCGGATTCTGTTCCCCCGGCTTTCGCCGGGTTCGGTTGTCATTTCTCTCAGGTCCGCCTTGCGACGGACCGGCCTTCCGCCGAGCGCGAACTTGCGCCCACGTGCGACGGAAGATGCGGCATACCCGCGGCTATTGGACGGGCCGCCCAGCCGCCTATTTTGCCTTGCACCAGACGGGGTTTTTCCTGCCGCCGCCATTGCTGGCGGCGCGGTGGGCTCTTACCCCACCTTTTCATCATCACCTGAGCCGGTTGCCCGGCCATCGGCTGTATGTTTTCTGTGACACTGTCCGTCAGCACGCCTTGAAACGTGCCGCCCGCGCTTGGGGTGAACCTTGCGCGGCATCCTGCCCTGTGGTGTCCGGACTTTCCTCTCCGAACTCAAATCGGGCGCGGCGTTACCCGCGCCTTGGGATCAAAGAACTCGGAGCGACGACCAGGCCCCAAAACCGCCGGCACGCTGCGCGGACCGGAGGTTCTGGGCAAGCATGGAGACGGACGGACCGCGAAACCGCGGCCCGCGATCACGCCTGCCAAAACACGATCCGCCCGCACTGGTCGCAAGTGGCGAGCTTGACGTTGGGGTCCTTGCCGCGGGAGGCGGACTCGACCTCGCTGGAGACCTTGAGGTGGCAGCCGCCGCACTTGGCGGCCTGGATCGGCACGCACACCGGCTGCTTGTGGAGGGCGACGCGGTCGTAAATCCGAAGGGCAAACTCCTCGATCGGCGCGCGAGCGGCGGCGACCTCGGCGCGCGCCGTCTCGAGCTCGGTGGCGGTGTTCTTCTCTTTCTCGCGGAGATTGCGGATGCGCGCCTCGTGACCGGCGATGTTCTGCTTCAGCACGGCCTCAGCGGCGGCGAACTTCTTCTTCGCCTCATCGATGGCGTACATCACCTGCAGTTCCTGTTCCTCGAGCACGCCGACGGCCTCCTGCGTTGTGGCAATCTCGTGACCGAGCGCCTGATACTCGTCGTTCTTCTTCACCTGCATCTGCTGGTTCTTGTACTTGGCGACCTTATCTTCGCCGGCGCGGATGTCGGTCTCGAGTGATTTCTTGTGGACCTCGAGATCCTTCAGCTCGGTGCGGGCGGCCTCGATGGCCGCCTTCTCGCCGGCGATCTTCTGTTCGACCGCCGCGACCTCGCGCGGCACGGCCTTGAGCTGGGCCTCGAGCGTCAGTCGCCGCGCGTCACGGTCCTGCAGAATGAGGAGCTGTTCCAGCGCGGGGGTAAGCATCCCCTGAAAGTCAGGAGTCGGGGGCCGGGAGTCCAGAGCGAAGACAATTCACCTGGCACAAGCCACCTGGCTGAAACCGGGTGACGTGCTACGACGAAGAGTGTCCGGTGTCAGATATAATACATCTCCTCCACCTCGCCCGTGACGAGTTGGTCGAGCGTGTGTTGCTTCGCCTCGGCGATGAGCTTTGTGCGGACCGTCTTCCAGGCTTGGAGCACGCGCCGGCCGGAATGGCCAGCAGAGTCCCGCCCGGCCTCCAGCAAGTCGCCCTCCATGAGCGTGGCAATGTCGTGCAGGGAAATCTCCTCGGCCGGGCGGGCGAGCGCATAGCCACCGGCCTTGCCGCGCCGGCTGGTGATCAGGCCGCCCTCCCGGAGCTCGCTCATGATCTGGGCGAGGTACTTCGGCGGCACCGCCTCAAACCGGGATAGGCTTTCCACATGGGCCAGCTTTCCGGCCGCGTGCAGTCGGGCGATCTGGGCCATTACCCGGCAGGCGTAGACGGTCTTGACGGACAATTTCACGATTTTGGGGCGTTCAGGGGCAGTCGGAGTGGGACGGTATGGCGCAGAAAGGCCCCGGCAAACGTAAATGTCCGGGTCCAACCAGGGCCATCCCCGGAGGGGGACAGCGGGGGCGGCCGGCCCGGGCCGTGGCGGCCAAAAAAAGGCCCGATTTCAGGCTCATTTTTTCCAAAAAAACCCTCGCTTGGAGGGTCGTTTCCGTGGAGATTTTTTCATTCCTTTTTCCTCCTTCCGACACCCTTCATGTCCGACCCAAAAAACCCGGAAACTCCCTCTGAAAACAAGCCCGGCGCCGAGACTTACGACGCGTCCAAGCTGGGCAAACTCGAAGGGCTGGAAGCCGTCCGCAAGAAGCCCGGAATGTACATCGGCGGCACCGACGAGCGGGCGCTTCACCACTGCGTTTCCGAGGTGCTCGATAACTCGGTCGACGAACACCTCGCCGGACACTGCAAGGTCATCGATGTGACCATCCACGTCGACGGGTCGATCAGCATCCGCGACGACGGCCGCGGCATCCCGGTGGACATCCACCCGCAGTACAAAATTCCGGGCGTCGAGATGGTGCTCACCACCCTCCACTCCGGCGGCAAGTACGGCCAGGGCGGCTACAAGTTTTCCGGCGGCACCCATGGCGTCGGCGCCAAGTGCGTCAACGCCGTCTCCGAGTGGTTCGAAGTCGAGGTCTCCCGCGGCGGGCAGATCCACCACATGACCTTCGAGCGGGGCAAGACGACCAAGAAGCTCGAGGTCATCGGCAAGGCCAAGGGCACCGGCACGCTCATCACCTTCAAG
>OMJT01000030.1 GCA_900299415.1 Opitutales bacterium | reverse complement strand
GAGCAGTGGATGACCCTCACGCCGAGTTCTTGGGCGAGGAGGTTGAACTTCCGCTCGGCGATGAGACCCTGGATCTTCTTGGCGCGGGCGCCCTTGGCCTTCTTGTCCTTGATGAGGCGGTTGCCGATGTCGATGAGACCCTGCTTAACGAAGTGCGAGATGAGGCCGGGGTTGGCACCGTGCTCGATGACGGCGGTCGGGCCCTTGGTCTTCCACTTCTTGATCATGCGCCGCAGGTTCATGTGGCGCCAGTAAAGGGTCTTGGTCGTCGGGTGGTTGCCGCTCTTGTAGGGATCCCAGAGCTCGGTCGACGTGTTGATGTAGCGCACGCCGTGGTCGTGGCACCACTGGAGGATCTCGCAGGCGTCAATGTTCCAGGCGAGGTCGATGAGGATGTCGCCCGGACCGACATGCTTCGCGAGCAGCGACTTCATGTTCTTCTCCGTCACGCGGTCGCGGACGAAGCGCACGCCCTTCTTGATCCAGGGGGCGAGCTTGGCCTTGCGGTCCTCAAAATCCATCACCGTGACGTTTTCCGCCGGCACCTTGATGTGCTTGAAGAGGATGGGCAGCGTGCACTCGGCAACCGCGCCATAGCCGACGAAGAGGACCTTGTTTTTGAATTCAATCATGATGTCTCGGACGTTTTCTGGCGCACCGCGGGTCCGGGTTAGGCACCGGATCTGATTCGCGGCGCGCGCGAATTGTGGACGAACAGAGCGGCAATCACTCGGGACTGACAAGAGTTTTTGCGCAGGGAAAAGACCGGTTCTGCCGCAGGGCGTAACGACGCCGTGGCGGCGTTCCGGGCGGATCGTGAAACCGGCGCGGTTCCACCCCCGCAGGCCGAACCCGAACCCCCGCAGCCGGCGCCTGCCTCAGGCCAGCCCGGCAGTCTCGGGAAAGCCGCACCAGAGGTTCATGATCTGCACGGCCTGGCCGCTGGCGCCCTTCACGAGGTTGTCCTCGGCGGAGGTGAGCACGAAGTTGCCGGTGCGCGGATCGTGGACGCCGGAGAGGTCGCAGCGGTTGGTGCCGACGACGGCCGCGGTGTCAGGCGTCTCGCCGCTCGGCAGCACCTGCACGAAGGGCCGGCCGGCATAGGCCGCGTTCCACGCGGCATAGAGTTTCTCGATCGTGGCACCGGGCGCTGCGGGAACCGTGGTGGTCGTCGCGATGCCGCGCCGCATCGGCGCGAGGTGCGGGTTGAACTGGATGATGGTCTTGGCGCCGGTGTGCATCGCGAGCTGCTCCTCGACCTCGGCGAGGTGCCGGTGCTTCACGAGGCCGTAGGCCTTGGCGCTCTCGGCCCGCTCGACGTAGAGGTACATCTCGTCGACCTTGCGGCCGGCGCCGCTCACGCCGCTGAACGAGTTTGCCACGATGTGCTCGCGCGCCACGAGGCCAGCCTTCAGGGCCGGCACGAGCGGGAGCAGGATGCTCGTCGGATAGCAACCGGGCGCGGCGACAAGCTTCGCCTCGGTCTTCCACGCCGGCGCGGTGAGCTCGGGCAGCACAAAGCGCGCGGAGCCCAACAGCTCGGGGGCGTGGTGCTTGCCGTAGTACTTCTCGTAGGTCGCGAGGTCGGCGATGCGGAAGTCGGCGCTTAGGTCGATCACCCGCTTGCCGGCCGGCACGAGGGCCTTGGCGTACTCGGCGGCGGCGCCGTGCGGGAGGGCGAGGAAGAACAGCGCGATGTCGGACTTCGCCAGCGCCGTCACGTCGGAGTCGACAAATTTCAGGCCCCTGTCCGCCCCGCGCAGCGCCGGGATCACCTGCGCCAAGGGCTTGCCCGCCTGCGAGCGCGAGGTGACCGCGGCCAATTCCACCTGCGGATGCGCGAGGAGGAGCTTTACGAGGACTTCGCCCGAATAACCGGACGCACCGATGACACCGACTTTCATATTGGTAGGAGGTTTGGAGGGAGCCGGCGCGAGGCCAGCGGGAAATGAGGACGTTTCAGAATGTTGACGAAAAACCCACGGAAACAAACCCGCGCGACCCCGTGCGCGGATCGGCAAGCCGGGGCCCGCCGCCGATCTTCACGGTCGCGCCGGAGGCCGCGGCGTAGGTCCAGCCGATGAGCAGCCGGGTGCGGGCGGTGACCTGATAAGGCACGCTCACCCCGGCTTGCCAGTAGTTGCCCCAGGCCCGGGTCGCAGCGCCGAGGCCCGCCGCATCATCGCGCCGCAGATAGGTGCCGGCCGTACCCGCCCAGTCGAGCTCGGTGCCAAGCGCCGGCAGGGCAATGGCATACGCCGCGCCCAACTCAAGGGTCGTGGCCCGGAGTGTGAGATCCTGATAGATCTTCGGGGTCAGCCGCATACCCGCCACGGTGGCGTTGAGCGCAAGGCTCGGCTCAAAGGTCGCCCGGCGGAATCCGGTTTCCGCGCGGGGATAGGTGTAAAGCGTCGCCCCGGGCGTAAGCGTCAGCCGGCCCGGGACCGGCATGGTCCGGAATAGATACAGGTCGGCCTCGGTCCCGGGCGCGAAGGCCCCCGCGCTTTCCAGCGGGAGGCTCGTCCAGATCCCGCCACCGAGGTCGCCGCCCACGGACTCGAGCACCGTCTGCAGGGCCGATCCGCCGCGCTGCTGGCCGCGGAAGACCGCGGTCGAGACCCAGGCGGGGCTGACACTCGTCGCCACGTCCGCCGCGAGCGCCGTGCCCGCGGAAAACGCGGCGAGGAGCAGGGTGGCGAAGCACCGGGAGAGTCGGGAGGGCATGTGGGAGGGACGTTGGCGGATGCCGATGGCCGTGTCGGGGCAAAAAAAACCGCCGGCGCTGGACAGCGGCGGCGGTGGAAGGGACCCCAGGGTTCGAAGGTTTAACGCTTCGAGAACTGGAAGCGCTTGCGCGCGCCGGGCTGGCCGGGCTTCTTACGCTCCTTGGCGCGGGGATCGCGCTTGATGTGGCCCGCCTTTTTGAGGGGGATGCGCAGCTCGGCGTTCATCTTCTGCAGCGCCCGGGCAATGCCGTGCGCAACCGCCCCGGCCTGGCCGGCGACGCCGCCGCCCGAGACGTTCACGGTCACGTCGATCTTCTCGCGGAGGCTGACGGTCAGCAGCGGCGCGTAGGCCTGCTTGGAGAAGTTCTCGTGGGAAAAGTAGCTGTCGAAGGTGCGACCGTTGCAGGTCAGCTTGCCGGTGCCCTCGGTGACACGGACACGGGCGGTGGCGGTCTTACGGCGACCGGTGCCGAGGAAAACATTCGCGGGAGTGCTCATGGACGGAGGAAAAAAGGGATCAGACCGCGACCTTGACCGGATTCTGGGCCTCGTGGCCGTGCTTCGCGCCCTTGAAGACCCGAAGCTTGGTCAGCATCCTGGCGGCGATCCGGTTCTTCGGGAGCATGCCCTTGACGGCGTGCTTGATGATGAACTCGGGGTTGCGCTCGCGCTGGAGCTTGAGGGAACGGTAACTCTCGCCGCCGACGAAGCCGGAGAAGAACATGTACTCGTTCTGCTCGTCCTTCTTGCCCGTGACCGCGACCTTCTCGGCGTTGATGATCACGACGAAGTCGCCGGTGTCGACAGACGGGGTGTAAGAGGCCTTGTGACGACCACGGATGATGTTGGCGGCCTTGACGGCGATGCGGCCGAGAACCTTGCCCTCGGCATCAATGAGATACCACTTGGGTTGCACGGTCTCCTTTTTGGCAAGGAAGGTTTTCATGGGAAAAGGGGCCAAGAGCTAGGGTCTGTGGAAATGCTGTCAACCCTTTGTTCCGACAAAAAACCCGCCCCCAGCGGCGGGAGCGGGTCGGACAGGCGGGAAGGCGCGCCTCAGAAGCCAATGGTGACCCCGGCTGTGAACCAAGTCTTGTCCTTCGGGATGCCGGAAACGGGCGTCAAATTCTGGTTCCGAGCATAGTGGCCGGCCACCGTAAAGGTCGCGTTGGCCGCCAGTTTGTACGGGATGCTGATGTCGACACCGTAGTAACTGTAGGACTCCTGAACCGCTGGTCCGGCGGCATCGGGCGAGGCGTCCTTGAGGTGCACGTTGCCGGCAAAGACGCTGGTCTCGAAGGTCGCGGCGCTGACGCCGCCAAGCGGCATCTTGTGGCCGATCGAGGCATGGAGGGTGTCCGACTTCAGCCGGAAATCGTGATAATAGAACAGGCTCGGCGTGAGCGGGGCCATGTCGTACGAGGCGCCCGCCGACAATTCGTAGCTGCGCTTGGTCTCGCCGAGGCTGGCCCGAGCCTCGGGATAGAGGTAGTACGTGGCTGCGCTCTCGAGGGCGAAGCGGCTGTTCACGTTGAAGCGGTAGCCCGCATAGAGATCGATCTCGTTATTCTCGCCCTTGTTGATCGGCTGGTTCGTCCACAGCCCCGCATTGAAATCTCCCACGGCGACCTCGACCGAGGGCTGGAAGGAATTCCCGGCCGACTTCAGGCCGCGGAAAACGTAGTCCGATGTGTAGCTGAAGTCCGTCGTCACGGTGTAGGGCGACTTGGACTCGGCGGCGCCGGCGATGGCAATTGACGCCATGGCCGCAAGGAGAACGGGGAGCTTTTTCATGGGTGTTCGGGTGGTTTCGCTGCAGCGGGCCCACGGGCCCGGCCATTGCCTGACCTGAGAAAGAGCATCGCGTTCCCCGGCTTGGAAAGCAACGATGCAGAGATGCGGAATCCGCTCCTTGCCAGCAGCATTTTCGGCCTCACCGGCGTGGTCCTCGGGGCCTTTGGGGCCCATGCCCTTCACGACACGCTCGTGACCCATGGTAGCACCGGCACCTGGGAGACCGCCGTGCATTACCACCTCTTCCACGCCGTCGCCCTGCTGATCCTCGGCTTGGCCCGGCCCGCGGGGCCGGCTCCCTGGCTGCGGCGGGCCGGCATCGCCTGGGGCACGGGCATCGTGCTCTTCTCCGGCTCGCTCTACCTGCTGGCGCTCGGCGGGCCGAAGTGGCTCGGGCCCATGACCCCGCTCGGGGGACTCGGCTTCATCGTTGGCTGGGCCGGAGTCTTCCTGCACGCCCGCTCGGCCCCGGCCGCGGGCCAAGGCTCCTGATGCAACTGCCGGAAAACCTGCGGGCGGTCCTTGAGGCCCTGCGCCGGGCCGGGCGCCCGCGACTCGTTGGCGGCTGCGTGCGCGACTGGCTGCTCGGGCTCTCGACCAAGGACTACGACATTGAGGTCGCCGGGATCGACTTCGAGACGATGCACCGGGTGCTCGCGCCCTTCGGGGCCACGGATGTGGTCGGGCGCAGCTTCGGTGTGATCAAGCTCCGCCTCGGTGATCGCGAGGTGGATTTCAGCCTGCCGCGGCGCGAGTCGAAGACCGGGGCCGGTCACCGCGGCTTCGCGGTCGCGCCCGACCCCACGCTTAGCGACGCCGAGGCTGCCGCGCGGCGGGACTTCACGCTCAACGCCATCGCCTACGACCCCGTTTCCGACCGGCTGATCGACCCCCTCGGCGGCCAGGCCGACTTGCAGGCCCGCCGTCTGCGACACGCCGGTCCGGGTTTCGCGGACGACCCGCTGCGCGTGCTCCGGGCTTTCCAGCTGGCCGCGCGCTTTGACCTGCAGCTGGCTCCCGAGACCGCCACACTTGCGCGCTCGATCGCGGACACATTTGTCGAACTGCCGGTCGAGCGCATCTGGGGCGAATGGGAAAAGTGGGCGGGGCGGGCCGTGCGCCCCTCGCGCGGCCTTGCCGTGCTCGAGGAAAGCGGCTGGCTGCGGCATTTCCCGGAGATTGCCGCCCTGCGCGGCACGCCGCAGGAGCCCGAGTGGCACCCGGAAGGCGACGTCTTCACCCACACCCAGCACTGCCTCGATGCCCTGACCGGGCTCCCCGAATGGCCTGCGGTCGAGGCCCCCCGGCGGCGCCAGCTCATGTTAGGGGTGCTCGCGCATGACTTCGGCAAGCCGGCCACGACCGAGCGCGCCGAGCGCCGCGGCGTGCTGCGCTGGACCAGCCCCGGGCACGAGTCCGCCGGCGGACCACTGGCCGAGTCCTTCCTCCGCCGGATCGGGGCCCCTCTCGAACTCACCGCCCCGGTGGTAGCGCTGGTCATCTCTCACCTCGTGCACCACCACGGGGCAAAGGCTGACTACAGCGACAGCCAGGTGCGGCGCCTCGCGCGCAAGCTTGATCCCGCCACAATCGACGACCTCGCGTTGGTCATGACCGCCGACTCGCTCGGCCGCCCTCCCCTGCGCTCGCCGGAAACCCTCGAGCTGATCGGTCGGCTGAAGGCCCGGGCCGCCGCGCTGGCCTTGGCGAAGGCAGCCCCGCGACCCCTTCTCCAAGGCCGTGATTTGCTTGCGCTCGGCTTTAAACCGAGTCCGGCATTCGGACCGCTCCTTAACCGCGCGTTCGAGGCCCAGCTCGACGGCGCGTTTTCGGACCCCTCCGCTGCGCAGGCCTGGCTGGAGCGCGCCGTGCAGGACCCAGATACCGGCCTCGGTCGCTGCGGACGACCCTAGCGAGCGGAGCAGGGAGCTTGTAACAGCAACGGATGACGCCCGGCGCCACCCGTCAGCGTCCAGATGTTGACCCAGGTCCTATCTCCGCACTAAATCTTATTGTGGATACAGATTAATTGAAAGATTTGACCGGATTCTGACGTTATAGGGGCTTAAAGATGAATCTGCCCCCAGACGAATTTCAGCCCTCACCCCTCACCCGCGCTAGCTTGCTCCTGCGCCTCCGCAACTGGGAGGACACTGTCAGCTGGGCGGAGTTCTATCGGCTCTATTTCAAGTTGATCCACCGCTATTGTCGCCGCGCCGGACTCAACCACGGCGAAGCTGAGGAGGTTGCCCAGGACGTTTTCCGTGGGGTCGCCGAGTCGATTGGGAAATTCACCCCGCAGCCCCGGCGGGGTTCGTTCCGACGCTGGTTGCTCAACCTCACGCGCTGGCGGGTGATCGATTATCGGAGGCAGGATGACGTGATGGCTCCACGCGTCCGAGCCCGTCTACCCGAACTCGAGAATACGGGACCTGCCCTGATCGAGACCTTGCCCGACCCCACCGTCGTCGAGGAGGAGTCATGGGAAGTCGATTGGCGCTCGGCTGTACTTGAGGCGGCCATGGAGCAGATCGCAAAAAAGGTTCCCGCTAAGAAATTTCAGGCCTTCGACATTTACAATCGCCGCAACTGGCCCGTCGCCCGGATCGCCCAGGAGCTTGGGCTCAACCCGGCCAGCATATATCTCCTAAATTACCGTCTGACGCGGCGACTGAAGAAGGAGGTAGCCCGCCTGTCTCAACAGATTGGCTAGCATTAACCCATCAACGCGAGCGGCCCCACCCTCCCTAGACTATGTCCCACCCGCCGCTGGATCCTCCCTCTATCCCAGACTACCGCCTGCTCGCATTGATCGGGCGGGGCAGCTACGGCGACGTCTGGCTGGCACGCGGCATTACCGGCCCCCACCGCGCCATCAAGGTTGTCTGGCGCCGGCGCTTTAAGAACGATAACCCCTTTCTCCGCGAACTGCTGGGCCTGCAGCATTTCGCTGCGGTTTCACTGATCGAAGCCCGCCAGCTGGCCCTGCTGCACGCCGGTTACAACGAAGCGGCGGGCTTTTTCTATTACGTGATGGAGGCCGCGGACGATGCTGGAGGCGGACCGATCGATCCCCGCACCTACGTTCCAAATACGTTGTCCGAGGCCCTGCGCCGGCGGAAGCGCATCCCGGCCACCCAAGCCCTCGTTATCACCGCTTCGCTCGCCGAGGGATTGGCCGGATTGCACGCGCGCGGCCTCGTCCACCGGGATATCAAGCCCTCGAATATCATCTTCGTGAACGGGACCGCGAAACTCGCTGATATCGGCACCGTCGGTTGCATCTCCTCGGCCCGCAGCGCGACTGGAACGCCGGGCTACGCACCACTCGAAGGGCCGGGCACACCGGCCGCGGATATCTTCAGCCTCGGCAAGGTGGCCTATGAGATCCTGATGGGCCTCGATCGGACGAACTTTCCCCGGTTGCCCGAGGGATTTGAGCGTCTGCCGGACCGCATGATTCTTCTGGAACTGAACGAAATCATCACCTGAGCCTGCAATCCATCGCCCGCCCGACGCTACGCCGACGGCTCCTCCCTCCTGGACGAAATCCGGAAACTGCAAGCCGGGCAATCCGTACGCGAGCAGCAGCGCCGATACCGAAACCTGTGGTTCAGGATCGTCGGTTTGGGTATCGCGGTCGTGCTGGTAGTCTTCGCGGTCGAACCGTTAAAGCTGCCCGATCGCCGGCATTCGACCAGG
>OMJT01000029.1 GCA_900299415.1 Opitutales bacterium | reverse complement strand
TCCGGGGGGTCCAGTGGGGGGGGGGGGGGGGGGGGCGGGGGGGGGAGCGACGGCGGCATGGCGCGCTCGCGCAGGCCCCAGCGGGGCGGGGTGGCCCGAAGCTCCTCCAATTGCGTGATGGCGGAGCGGCGGACCCGGTTGAGCTCGCTGAACGGGAGCAGCAACTCCCCCTCGAGCCGGTTCTCGAGTTCCTCGAGATGGAAGGGCGTGCCGCCGAGCCGGCCGAGCTGGGCGCGGAGGGTTTCGGCCGTGAGCGGCTGGGAGGTGGCGACGGAGAGTGGAACGGAAGATTCGGCTCGCGCAACGTGCCCGGCGCCATCATCGGCGAGCAGCGTGAGGGGCGTGCCGGCGGTACCGTGGACCTCAAGACGGATGGGACGCGTGAACGCGGGCTTTTCCCCGGCGAATGTCGCGCGCACCTCCCGCTCCAGCACGGGATCGCTGGTTTTCCACAGGAGCTGCCCGGCCTGCACGCGGCGCCAGTTGATGTCGCCGTGCCCGAAGCGCACGGTCGTGAGCCCGTCGCGCTCGACGTTTACTTGGTAAGCCCGGCCGCCCTCCTCGCCCTCCTCGGGGCGGCCGCGGTCGAAGACCACGCCGTCGCCGGGACGCAGGGCCGACTCGAGATGGAGGCTAGCCGACTCGGCGGCGACGCGTTCGACGGTGCCGAGAAACACGCCGCGCTTGGTCCCGAAGCGGGCGTGGACGAGTTCGCGGTTGTCGATTCCGCGAAACCAGCCGGTGAACAGCCCGCGCGAGAAACTCATCTCCAGTTCGTATTTGGCGCGGGCGGGTTCTGACCCCGGCGCCGGGGCGGCTCCGGTGATTTCGCTCATTACCCGGTCGAGCGCCTGACGGTAGACGCGGGTGATGCTGGCGACGTACTCCGGAGATTTCAGCCGGCCCTCGATCTTGAGGGAAGCGACGCCGGTGCGGACGAGATCGGGCAGGACCTCAAGGCCGGAAAGATCCTGCGGGCTGAGCAGGTAGCGGCGGTCGCCGAGCGCGACGGGGCGGCCGTCAGAGACGAGGTCGTAAGGCAGGCGACAGGCCTGGGCACATTCCCCGCGATTGGCGGAGCGGCCGCCGAGCGACTCGCTGGTGAGGCACTGGCCGGAGAACGCCACGCAGAGCGCGCCATGCACGAACACCTCGAGCGGCAACGGCGCGGAGCTGTCGGCCTGGGCGGCGTTGATTCGCGCCAGATCGACGAGCGAGTTCTCGCGGGCGAGAACGACGAGGTTGGCACCGAGTTCGCGGGCGAAGTCCACGCCTGCCGCGCTGGTCACACTCATCTGCGTCGAGGCGTGAATCGGGAAGTCCGGCGAAAGGGCGCGAATCATCCGGCACGCCCCAACATCCTGGACGATCGCCGCGTCCACGCCGGCCACGATGATACTCCGCAGGTACGCCTCCGCTTCTGCCAGTTCGTTAGTGAAGATGAGCGTGTTGAACGTGACGTAGGCCCGCACGCCGCGGCGATGCAGGAACGTCATGAGGGCCGGCAGGTCGGCGACCGTGAAGTTCTTCGCCCGCATCCGGGCGTTGAAGCGCTCGAGCCCGAAGTAGATGGCGTCGGCCCCGTTCTCGACCGCGGCCCGGACGCAGTCCCAGTCCCCCGCGGGCGCAAGCAGCTCGGGCCGCCGCAGGGCCGGCTGGCCCGGGGGCGGCACGACCGTGGGTTGGGCGGACGAGGCCATGCGCCCAACGTGGCGCGAACGAAGCGAGGCGCCAGCCCGATGTTGGGCTTGGCGGGGTCGGCCCGGCGGCCGTTTATTTCGTCGGCGCGAGCGTGCGGATGAAGGCGATCAGAGCTTTGACCTCGTCGTCGTTCAGCTTGTCGGCGTAGGCCTTCATCTTCTCCTTCCCATCCTTGTCCTTCATGCCGTTCTTGATCTGGTCGATGGCCTTGGCATCGGTGATCTCCTTCTGGTAGGCGGGATCGGTGAAGTCCTTCACGCCGGCGGTGCGGCCCGCCCGGGTCGCGCCCTTGCCGTCCTTGCCGTGGCAGGAGGCGCAGTTGGCGTCCCAATTCGTGGCCACGTCAGCGGCCGAAAGGACGGTTGCGGTGGCGAGGAGAGCGGTGAGCAAGGTGAGCTTTTCATGTCAGGGTGTGGTTGCGATTACGTCACCCAGTCTGCCTGAAACCATGGTTTTCGGCAACGCGCGGCTTGCTGGGCATTGTGCAGATCTTGCACAGGGCGGGGGTGCGTGGCATGGCCGGCCGGATGTACCGGGCAAGATATGCGCAGGTTTCGGCAATCCACGGAGCGCCCGCCTGGCCGCGGACCGCTATGCTGGCCGGCGTCATCCATGAGCATGCGTCCCGGCCAGAAGACCAATCTCGTCATCGGCGGACTCGTCGTGCTCTTCCTCGGCCTCGCCGCAAGCTTTGCGTTCTCGCCCAACCCGGCGCCGGTCCGCCAGGACCCCGCGCTCACCCGGGTGGTCGCGCCGGCTCCCCAGGTCGCCACCCTGCGGATGACCGCCCCGCAGCTCGCCGCCGGCGGGGGCGACGCCTCGATCCTCGATTGTTACGCGTGCCACGATGAGAAGAAGTCGCCGACGGTTAAGATGGGGGCCGACGGCGCCATCGTCTTTCCCAAAGAGCACGCCGACCTCCGCCTGATGATGGCGAATTGCTCGACCTGCCACGTGGGCAAGAAACTTGAGGTCGAGTACGCCAAGAATGGCGACGTCGTGATGCCCAAGGCCCATGAGGACCTGCTCAAGATGGGCCACGGGCGGAACAACCGCAACACGAACTGCTTCAATTGCCACAGCCAGACGAAGCTCAACGAGCTCGTCACGCGCGACGGCACCCGGCTGACATTCGCCCAGGCCCCGCTGCTGTGCGCCTCGTGCCACGGCCCGACCTACCGCGACTGGGAGCTGGGTGTCCACGGCCGCACGAACGGCTACTGGGACACCAGCCAGGGCAAGGCCGTGCGCCAGGACTGCAATGCCTGCCACGACCCGCACGGGCCGGCGATTCCCCAAATCATTCCATTCCCGGGCCCCAAGCCGGTGCTGACCCATGGGTTGGGTTCGGCCGGGGCCGCTGAACACGGGGCGGCTGAAGTCGGAACGCCGAAGAGCGAAGGCGCACAACCGAAGCCCGAGACCAAATAGATTCCGGAGCCAACCCACTGTCTTCCGCCCGCTGTCCTCTGGCTTCGCAGCAAACCGCACCCTGCACCCATGATTGCTCAACCTCCCCCTGAATCACGCGATGGCATGTCGCGCCGGAGCTTCCTCCGCGGCTCAACCGCGGCGGCGGCGGGTGTGGCCGCCATGGCCGCCGGGCTCGCGCCGCTGCGCAAGCTTGGCGAAGCCATCTCGGTCGACCAGTTCCTGCAGCAGCACTACAAGGAGCTTTCGCCGGCCGACATGGACAAGGTCCTGCGCCGCATCGAGAACGAGGTGGAGCGCCAGTACGGGGTGCGGCCCCACGTCCGCGACTACAAGCCGATGAACGGCGTCGAGTACGTCTACGCGCTCAACGTTACCCGCTGCGTCGGGTGTCGCAAATGCGTGCACGCCTGCGTGGCGGAGAATAACCAGTCGCGCGATCCCGAGATTCAGTACATCCGGGTGCTGAAGATGCCCAACGGCACCTTCGACGTGGAGAAGGGCGATGTGAATTACGCGCCGGAGTCGGTCCCCGAGAAAGGCTTTTTCTACATGCCGGTGCAGTGCCATCAGTGCAAGAATCCCCCCTGCACCAAGGTCTGCCCGGTGAAGGCCACCTGGACGGAGCCCGACGGCATCACTGTGATCGATTACAACTGGTGCATCGGCTGCCGTTACTGCGAGGCCGCCTGCCCGTATTTCGCCCGCCGGTTCAATTTTTCGGAGCCGACGATCCCGAAGGAAAAACTCAACCCCGAGATGTCGTACCTGGGTAACCAGCCGCGGCACAAGGGCGTGATGGAGAAGTGCCACTTCTGCATCCAGCGCACCCGCGTAGGCCGCTACCCGGCCTGCCTCGAGGTGTGCCCCACCGGCTCGCGCAAGTTCGGCAACATCCTCGATCCGAGCAGCGAGGTCGCCCACATCCTGCGCGAGAAGCGCGTCTTCGTCCTCAAGGAGGAGGTCGGCACTCTCCCGCGGTTCTTCTATTATTTCGACGTATGATCGCCGCCGCCCGCAAATACTCACGGTTTGTCGGCCGGTGTCTCGCCTGCCTGTTTGAGGGCGACTGGCGCTATTTCCTCTGGGTCGGTGCCCTTGCCGCCATCTGCGCCCTGGGCCTCAACGCCTATGCCCGCCAGCTCGTGCACGGCCTCGCGATTACGGGCATGACCGACCACGTCTCGTGGGGCGTCTACATCGCCAACTTCACCTTCCTCGTCGGCGTCGCCGCCGCGGCCGTGATGCTCGTGATCCCGGTCTACATCTACCACAACGAGGACCTGCACGACCTCGTGATCTTCGGCGAGCTGCTCGCCGTGGCCGCAATCCTGATGTGCCTGGCGTTCGTCACCGTCGACCTCGGCCGGCCGGAGCGCTTCTAGCACCTGATCCCTCGCATCGGGAAGTTCAATTTCCCGGGATCGATGCTGAGCTGGGACGTGATCGTGCTCAATGGCTACCTCGCGCTCAATATCTACATCTGCGGCTACCTGCTCTACTGCCGCTACCGGAATATGAAACCCGCGAAGTGGTTCTACATTCCCTTTGTCTTCGTCGGCATCGGCTGGGCCATCTCGATTCACACCGTGACCGCCTTCCTCTACGTCGGCCTCGGCGGCCGTCCCTTCTGGAACTCGGCGATCGTGGGCCCGCGTTTCATCGCCTCGGCTTTCACGGCCGGCCCGGCGATCATCATCCTCGCGCTGCAGATTATTCGGCGCGTGACGATCTACGCGGTCTCGGACAAGGCCCTGTTGACGCTCCGTTCAATCGTGCAGGTCTCGATGCTGATCAACTTGTTCCTCCTCGCGAACGAAGTCTTCAAGGAGTTCTACACCGACAACCTGCACGTGGCCTCGGCGAAGTACCTGTTCTTCGGCTTGCATGGCCATCACGCGCTCGTGCCGTGGATTTGGACGGCGATTTCGCTCAACTGCATCGCGATTACACTGCTCGCGATGCCGCTAACCCGCCGCAGCATTCTCTGGCTCGACGTGGCCTGCGTGCTGGCGATCGTCGGCATTTGGATCGAGAAGGGCATGGGCCTGGTGGTTCCGGGCTTCGTGCCCTCGCCGCTCGGCGAGGTCGTGGAATATCTCCGGACCTGGAACGAGACGCTAGTCTGCCTCGGTATCTGGGCCTTCGGCCTGCTCGTGTACACCTGCTTCCTCCGCATGTCCGTGGCGATCCTGAACGGTTCGCTTAACCGGGAGAACGAATAACATGCCTAAGCAGCTTACCCTCGACGACGCCCGCCGTTCTCTGGCCGGCCACCTCGCCGACCGCGGCGCGGCGATTCACGCCAAGTATGGCCCGCGCGTCGGCTGGAACGAACTCCACCAACTCCTGCAGGACAAGGAGTGCTGCCGCTATCCGGTGGAGATCGTCTTTTCCGACCAAGGCTTGGAGGACGGCGAGTTCGCACATCCGTTCGCGAAGTCCGACGACCCGAACGACGGCTACGTCATGCGCGTGCACCCCTTCTTTGCGACGGAACCGGCTGTGGTACCGGCGCTGGTGCTTTACCAGCTCGTGCTTGTGAACTACGGCGACTTTGCCTCGCCCGAGGACGCGGAGACCTTCGGTGCGGCTGTGCTCGGCATCGACCGAGAGGACTATCACGACCAGCTATGCGAATTGGCCGACATGGTCAGCACGGGCATCGCAACCATGTATCCGGCGGCTGCGGCCCACGGCCACGCCGGCTGCGGCGGCGGAGGTTGCTCCTGCGGCTGAATCCGGACCGGCCCTTTTTAACCGCGGATGGTTCGAGGGTAGGACCGACCCGCTCGGTCGGCCGCGATCATCCGGATGGTGTCACGCCGAGATGGCCCTGCGGCCGCTGGGCCGGCAACAAAAAGCCCGCCGCGGTTTGGGCGGCGGGCAGGAAGGGGAAGAGGATCCGCGCTTCAGGGTGCGATCTTCTGCAGGTACGCCATCAGCGGCTGCACTTCACGCGGCGGCTGCACCCAGTCGCTGTATAGGAGCTCGGGCATGGTGTACTTGGTATTGTAGAGGACAAAATTCACGTCGTCGCTGCGGGCGAGCTGGCCCGACTTGATCGTGGCGCCGGCATAGAGGCCGACGGCCTTGGAGTAGACCAGGACGGGTGCGGCGATGATGGGCTCGGCGTTGCTTTCCTTCTCGGCGACCTTTGGACCGGCGACCGCCTTGGCGTCCACGCCGACATTGAAGCGGCGGTTGAACAGCAGCTTCGGCGTGGCGTCGTCGGTGATCACATAAATCGTTTCAACCGTGTTGGCGCCGACCTGCAGGCCGACGCTCGCTTCGGTGGCGCTGATGAGCACCGGCACGCTCCAGCGGCCGTTGGCCTTCTTGACCAAGACGACGCCGTAGCCGCCCTTGAAGCCAAACAGGAAGCCGGCCTTGAACTGATTCACGATCACGATCGCCTTGGCCTGGCGCAGCACCGAGGCGGGGATGGCGGTGTCGGGGCGCATCATGAATTCCTGGAGGATGGCCTCGCAGGTTTCGACGCGGGTGACGTAGTCGCGGCGTTTGTCGGCCTCGCTGGCCGCAAACAGGCGGGCACCCGTGAACAAGGCAAGGAACAGCAGCAGGAATTTCTTCATGGGAAACGGAAAGATGGACAGGCCGCGACGTAAACACGCGCCGGGGAGGTTGGAAAGCGCGGATTCGCATGTGTTCCGTGGTCAGTCCAGTCCACGTTCGGCAATGTCGTCCTCGTCCCACCCCAGATAGTGTCCCAGTTCGTGTAGATAGGTCAGGCGCACCTCGTCGCGGAAGACGGTTGGATTGCCCTCGGCGAAGTCCCAAAGGTTATCGAGGAAGAGGTGAATCTGGGCTGGCAAAGGGTGATCCGAGGTCTCGCCGTGGGGCTCGCCGCTGAACAGTCCGAGGATGTCGGGCTCAAACCCGTCATCCAGCAGGTCCGCGGTCGGGAGCGCATCGAAGTGCACCGGCACGCCTGCGGCCAACGGCCGGATCGTCGCCGGCAACTGGCGCTGGGTGGCGGCCACGGTGTCCGTGGCGAGACGGAGGCGTTCGCGGGGCGACACAGGGGGAACTTACTTCAAGGCCTCCGCGGAGAGGTCAAAACGTTCAAAGCGGTGACCCAGCCAGTAGACTCCGGCCGCGATCTCCGCGCCGAGCGCGAGCAGAAGGGTTGCAGCCGCGATGGCGAAGGAAACGGCGGGCCCCGAGGTGAGACTGGCGGCGAACCCGGCCAACACCGCAAACCCACTGGCGGGCAGGACGGCGGCCAGCAGCACCAGCAGCTGGCCGGCGACGAAGATCAGGCGCTGGCCCATCACCTCAATGCCGCCGCCCCGCGTGGGACGCCCCGCCTGCGACCACGAGGGAAAAAGCACGGTGCCGGCGTTGGGCACAAGGAGCTGCAACATGCAGACGGGCGGAATCAGGACCCCGATGCACGCGGTGCCGGCAAGCCGAACCGTGGGGGTGAGCCAGCCCGGGAGGTCGGCCGCGCGGCCGGTCATGACGAACAGGGCCAAGAGCGCCAGCCAGAGCAGGCCGCTGAGGATGGCCGTCGGTGCCAGCAATTCACCCAGGACAATCCGCCAGCCGGACAGCGGATAGCTCTTGAGCAGGTCTGCGTTGACGAGGTCGCTGCGCAGGTCCTGGCGCGCAAGCTGCGGCCCAAGCATGATGAAGTAAATGGCCGCGACGACCGGGAGGAACGAGAGCCGCGGCGAGAGGGTCGTCGCGAGCATAACAGTCAGAATGGCCCCCGGAATCAGGGACCGCGGACCGAGCCAGGGATGGGTCGAGAGTAGATTCTTCCAGAGGAAGGCCGTCTCGGGCCGGCCACCGCCTGGACGGAGCGGAAAGGGGGCCTTTCGGGCCTTCGGGGCGCGGAGCGAGACCGGGCGTTGACCGGACTGGATCTTGGCGATGAAGGCCGCGCGCTTCTCGGCGGCGGCAATGGAGGCCTCCTCGAACGAGACGGCGTTGCGCATCACCCAGAGGTAGTGGGCGGCCAGCAGCAGCAGCGCCGGGCCGAGGGCGGCGAGAAAGTCACCGGTGTCCGGCGCGAAGAATGGTGCGAGCGCAATGCGGAAGGGCAGCAGCAACCAGGCAATGATGCCGGTGCCGGAAACCTCGCGGATGTAGGCGGCGGTGCCTGCGGTGATGAGCGGATCGCCGGGATGCTTGTCCTGCCAGTCGGACATCCAAGCGCCAGCTTCGGGCGCGGTGGTCCAGGCCCCCCAGGCGAGACCCCCGATGAGGAGCGCAATCACACCTCCCACGAGCAGCTGACGGCGGGCGCGGCTCATGCCGCCCTCCACCAGGCGGGCCACGGTGAAGGCCGCACCGAGGCCGTGCAGCTGGGCGAGTGAGAGGATGAGCCACCAGCCCACGGCGTGGGTAACCGGGTTACCGCCGAGCGCGGCGCCCCGCCGCGTGATGAGGGTAAGCAGGAGCGAGGAGAGCAGGATGGTGACCTGGGTGCCGAGGAGCTTGAAATGGACGATTTGCCGGCGCGTGGCCGGCGCCGGGAAGAGGAAAGCGATCTCGGCTTCGCTGAAATCCAGGCTCGGCTTCGGGGTGGGCGCGAGCCAGGCGGAGCCGATGCGGATCAGGCCGAGCACGGCAAAGGCGACGAAGATAAACTGCACCGGATCGACCCCGCGGCCGGCGCCGGGCAGATTGGCCCCGGCGAGGTGGCGGAAGAAGAAGAACCAGAAGTAGGCGATGCCCGCGAACAGGCCGAAAAGGTACTTCGGCTGGCGGAGGCGTTTGGCCCGCACGCGCAGCAGGTTCAGCAGCGAGTGGGCGCGGAGGTAGAGCAGGGCCCGGATCATGTCTCCGAGCCGCCGGTGGCGCGCATGAAGATCTCCTCCAGGCTCACGTTGCTTTCCCCGTTAGCGAACTGCGCGGAGACCTCGGCGATCGTGCCGTCGGCGATCTTGGTCCCCTGCTTCAGGATCAGGACGTGCGAGCAGACTTCCTCGAGCAGGTGCAACAGGTGGGAGCTCAGCACGATCGCGGCGCCCTCACGCGCCCGGCGCAGGATGGAGTCCTTCATCCGCCGGATGCCGAGCGGGTCAAGGCCGGTCAACGGCTCGTCGAAGAACATCACGGCTGGCCCGTGCAGCAGGCCGCAGGCGATCGCCAGCTTCTGCTTCATGCCGCGCGAGAGCTCGGAGGGTAGGGCGTCGGCCTTGGGCGCCAGTTCGAGCTCCTCCAGCAACGGCGCCGCTGTCTCCTCATGGTGGTCCACGCCATAGATCCGGGCGACGAAGGCGAGGTGCTGGCGGACCGTGAGGTACTCGAAGAGGCGGGGCTCGTCGGGAAAGAACGCGAGCTTGCGCTTGGCCCCGACCGGGTCGGCGAGGAGGTCCACGCCGGCGATGCGGATGGCGCCGCCGTTGGGCGGGATGATGCCGGCGACCGAGCGCAGGGTCGAGGTCTTGCCGGCGCCGTTGGGCCCGACGAGGCCAAGCACCTCACCTGGCCGGACGGTGAACGACAGCTGGCTCACCGCCGTGAAATCTCCGTAACGCTTGGTCAGGTTCTCGACCTCGATCATGGCCGGGACGCTAGGGAGCCGGCGGGGCGGGAGTCGAGGGCCGAGCGGGTGGAGCGCCCGCCGCGGTTTCCAGCCGCCGGAGGAGCGCCGTGCGCTGGTCCTCCGCCGCCCAGTAGCTCTCGGTCACCTTCGCGAAGGCGAAGACGGTCTCCTGGAGCACGAGGCCACCGACGGGGTTCCGCACGCTGAGCGAGGCGTTTTTCTCCAGCCACTGCCGGGTCATGGCCTCCATCCGGGCGGTTTCCCGCCGGGTCGCCAGCGCCTCGAGCTCCGCACTCCACGCGAGGTAGGCGTTCACGGTGCGCTGCGGATTTTAGAGGACCGGACCCGCAGTCAGCGCGAGGGAGCTCTGCCAGGAATTCGGTGGGAAAAACTCGCCCCAGCCGGTCAGGGTCGCCTGCGGATCCCCCAGGAAGCGGGCGACGGCCGTGGTCTCCACGGCCAGCATCTGCCGGATGCCCGCCGCGCCGCTGTTGCCGAGGGCCAGGGCGGCGGCGAGCCGGGCCCGGGCCTCGGGGGACACCGCGGTCGTATCGAGGACAAAGTTGGCGGCGGCCATGAGCTCGCGCTGGGCCGTGCGCGCGATCATCGAGCGCATGAGGGACCGGGAGGACGGCTCCAGCTTGCGGGCCACCTCGAGGGCGGGCTGCAGGATCGCGAACGCCGCGTCGCCATTCCCGTCGAGGGCCTCCAGGCCCGCGATCGCCGCGGCCAATTGATAGTAGGCGCGGATGGGGGTGAACGGAAGGGACGGGTCCGACGGCAGGCCGGAGCCGGTGTCGCCCAGCCTGTCGAAGGCCGCCAGTTCGTTCCACCAGGCGCGAACCGGGCCGAGGTCGTTCCAGTCGGCTTCGACGTCCGCGGCGCGAGCGAGCAGGAAATTGCGGAACTTGACCGGGTCCTCCGGGCTGGGCGACTGGTTGGGCGCGCTGCCCTGCCACATGCTGCGGTTGCCGAGGCCCAGGGCCTGGGCATTGACGTCGACCAAGCGCATCAGCACCCGGTGGCTTTCCGCCGCGCCCGGGAACGAGGGGACGATTTCCTCCAGCTTCGGCCGGGGCGCCCGCGGGGGTTCGTCCCGGGTCATGAAAGCTAGCAGCAGCGCGAAGGCCGCGAGCAGCCCGGTGGCCCAGAGCCAGCGGCGCCGGGCTTCGGCCCGGTCCTGGGCGGCGGGGTCGTCGGCAGGCTCCATCCCGGGCCCGCTCATGGGCGGACCCTAGGGAGCCGCGGCGGCGGGAGTCGAGGGCCGAGCGGCATTTTCCCATAATGGATTTTGACGGGCCTGCCGTCTTTTAGGCGTGCCCCGCGACCTGCGCTTACTACATCCATATGCGATGAAGCGGGGCAAAACTACGGAACCGGACCTCGTCTCGCAGTTGCGGGCGCTCGGGGCGGTGCCGACCCCGGCCATCGAATTGTTCGACCAGCTGCCCGACACACTCTTCTGGATCAAGGACGCCGCCTGCCGCTTCCGCTGGGCGAACCGGGCGCTGGTGATGCTCAACGGCCGGGGCAGCCGGTGGGACCTGATCGGGCAGTCGGACACGGATTTTTCCGAGTTGGACCGGGCGAATCAGTTCTACCACGACGACCTCAAGGCCCTGGCCGGGGAGCCCGTCGTCGGCCGAGTGGAGCTAATCGTCTTCAACCATATCGGGCATTGGTATTCCACGACCAAGCTCCCATTGCACAACATCCGCACCCGGATTGTCGGGACCGTCGGGATCGCCGTTCCGATGCCTCGCAAGGAAACCGAATCCAGCGCCGGTACGCCGCTGGCCCAGGCCATGCATTTCATCGGCCAGCACTGCAAGGAGCCCCTCGACAACGGCCGGATCGCGCGGGCCGCGGGCATGTCGCTCCGTGCGTTCTACCGCCAGTTCATCGAGGCCTACCACTGCGCGCCCCATGCCTATCTGCAGCAGCTGCGGGTGCGTCTGAGCTGCCAGACGCTGGTATTCTCGGACCGCCCGGTCGCGTCCATCGCGAAGGAATACTGCTTTGCCGACCAAAGCCACTACACCAAGACCTTTCGCCGCGTGCTGGGTATGACCCCCAGCGAATACCGGGAACGGTACGGGCGATAGTCCGCCTCTGGCTCGGGGGTTGAATTGCGGCGCCGGGGTTGTAGCTGTTGGCTGATGGCGGCGGGCCAGCCTTGGCTGGGGCCCGCCATCCAACCCCCGATCCGACTCCATGGACCTCAAACGACCCCGGCTGGGTGCCGCCCTCTTGCTGGGCTATCTTGCGTACCTGCTGACGATCGGGGTCGTGGGCTGCGCGCGGCGTGCACCGGCCCGGCTGGCCACGGTGGCGCAGGCGAAGGCACAGACTTCGGCTTCCTGCGCGGATTGCCATGCGGCGATCTTCGCGGCCTGGCAGGGGACGGATCATGCGCTCGCGAGCCGGCCCGTGGCGGCGGGGGATCGGGCGGCCTTTACCGCGACCGCCGCGATCGAGGATGGCGGCTCGCGCTTTGAGGTAACGTGGCCGGCGGATCACCCGGTGATGACCCAGGCCGGATCCGGCATTCAGGCCGTGGCTCCGGATTTCATCCTCGGCTCAAAGCCGCTCTGGCAGCCGGTGCTGCCGGTCGGACGCGGACGGTGGCAGCCGACCGACCTGGCCTACGATCCGGCGAAGCACGAGTGGTTCAATGTCTTTGGCCAGGAGAACCGCCGGCCGGAAGAGTGGGGCCACTGGACGAACCGCGGCATGAACTGGAACTCCATGTGCGCGCAGTGCCACCTGACGGGTTACCAGAAGCACTACGATACCGCGGCCGACAGCTACCAATCCACTTGGGTGGAACACGGGGTGGGGTGCATCCAATGCCACGGTCCGACCGCCCCGGGGCATGGCGCGAATGCCAAGCCCGGAGCCAACCTCGTTGCTAAGGCGGACCGGGCGAAGTCGCAGCAGACCTGCCTGACCTGCCACGCGCGGTCCGAGCAGCTCACCGGGGATTTCCAGCCGGGCGACAGTTTCGCTGACCACCACCGCCTGGCCCTGCCGGTGGATGCGACGTTCTATGCCGACGGCCAGCAGCGGGAGGAGGATTTCAACGGCACGTCCCTCCGGCTCAGCCGCATGGGGCATGCCGGGGTCAGCTGCCTCGACTGTCACGACCCGCATACGACCAAGACCATCCTTCCCGCGGACAACAACCAGCTGTGCCTGCAGTGCCATGCGGCCCCGGGACGCGTGCTGCCGGGCGGGACGCGGGCGGTTGTGATCGACCCCACGGCCCATTCGCACCACGCCGCCGGTAGCACCGGGAATTCCTGCGTCGCCTGCCACATGCCGACCACCACCTACATGCAGCGGGCCCCGCGGCATGACCACGGTTGGCTGAAGCCCGACCCGCTGCTAACGAAGGAGCTTGGCATCCCAAACGCGTGCAACCGGTGCCACACCGACAAGTCGCCCGAGTGGGCGGACACGGCCGCGACCAACTGGTATGGGGCCAAGCTGGACTCCTCGCAGCGGGCCCGGACCCGCGCCGTGGCTGCCGCGCAGGCGGCGCAGCCCGGGGCCGGGGCGGCGCTGCTGGCCGTGCTGCAGAAGGAAGACATCCCCGCGTGGCGCGCTACCCTGCTCGAGTTGGCGGTGCCTTATCTGGAGCGTTCGCCGGAAATCCTGTCCGTCGCGCGGACCTCGCTACGGGCCGCGGATCCAATCGAGCGCGCCGCGGCGGTGCGGTTGCTGTCCCGGCAAACCGGCGAGCAGGAAAACCTCCGCCCGCTGCTCCGTGATCCCGTCCGTCTCGTCCGGCTCGATGCCGAACTGGCGCTGTCGCCTTCCCTCGCGTCCGGCTCGAAGGAGCGCAGTGAGCTCGACGCCTATCTGGCCGTGTCCCTCGACCAGCCGGCCGGCCGCCTCCGTCTCGGCCGGGACCTCGCGAACCGCGGCCAACTGGCGGAGGCCCGGAAGGAAATGGAGATCGCCGCGGCCTGGGATGCCTTCTCGCCGGCCATCCACGAGGAGCTGGGCTTCGTCCTGAACGAGCAGGGCGAGACCCTGGCCGCCGCGCGGCAATTCCTCCGTGCGGCCGAGTTGCAACCCGCCGATTCCGCCTCGGCCGCGCGTGCGGCGCTGGCCTTTGCCGCCGCCGGACAGCTGGCCTCGGCCGAGTCCGCGCTGCGGCTGGCCGTCGCCCGCGACGCCAGCTTCGACCGCGCCTGGTACAACCTCGGGCTGCTGTTCGCCCGCACCGAGCGCTTGCCGGAGGCGATCGCGGCCCTGCAGAAGGCGGAGGCGATCAACGCGGCGGCGATCGATTATCCCTACGCCCTGGCAACGGTGCTGCTCCGGGTGAACGACCGCGACGCCGCCCAGGCCGCCGCGCGCCGGGCCCTCGCGATCAACCCGAATTACGCCCCGGCCCGGGCGATCCTGAATGCCCGCTAGGGCGGGGCGTTTCTCCCCCCTTGACCATGCCGCCCGCTGCGGCTCCGCTTGGCTGACCCGGCCTGGGACAGGACAGTATCCGGCCGGTGGCGCCGACCCCCACGCACCCCTTGTTCCCATGTCCACCCCTGCCGACTCCTCCGCCCTCGATCGCAAGCACCGCCTCGTCATCTTTGCCTCCTCGCTGGGCACGGTGTTCGAGTGGTACGACTTCTACATCTACGGCACGCTCGCGACCTTCTTCGGGAAATACTTCTTCCCGCCGGGCGACGAATCCGCGGCGTTCCTCTCCAGCCTCGCACTATTCGGCGTGGGTTTCTCGGTGCGGCCGTTCGGCGCGCTGGTCTTCGGGCGCATCGGCGACCTGGTGGGGCGCAAGTACACCTTCCTCGTCACGATCCTGGTGATGGGCCTCGCCACCGCGCTGGTGGGCGTGCTGCCCGGCTACCAGGCGATCGGGTTCTGGGCGCCGGTGATCCTCGTGGTGCTGCGCATGGCGCAGGGCCTCGCGCTCGGCGGCGAGTACGGCGGGGCGGCGACCTATGTGGCCGAGCATGCGCCGAAGGGGAAACGCGGGGCATTCACGAGCTGGATCCAGACGACTGCGACGCTGGGCTTCTTCCTCTCGCTGGCCGTGATCTACGGCGTGCGGCACGCGATGACGCCGGCCAAGTTCGAGGAGTGGGGCTGGCGCCTGCCGTTCCTCGTCTCGCTCGTGCTGCTGGGCGTCTCGGTTTACATCCGCCTCAAGCTGGAGGAATCGCCGGTGTTCGCGGAGATGAAGGCCGAGGGCAAGACCTCGAAGGCGCCGCTGCGGGAGAGTTTCGCCCACTGGCCTAACGCCCAGATTGTGCTCAAGGCCATGCTCGGCGCCACCGCCGGGCAGGGCGTCGTGTGGTACACCGGCCAGTTCTACGCGCTCTATTTCCTCAGCACGACGCTGAAGCTCGACTACGCGGGCACCTACGAGCTGATCGCGATCTCCCTGGTGATCGGCACTCCGTTCATCCTCATCTTTGGCCGCCTCTCCGACCGGGTCGGCCGCAAGCCAATCATGCTCGCGGGCTGCCTGCTCGCGGTCCTGACCTACCAGCCGATCTTTACGGGACTAACCCGGGCCGCGAATCCCGCGCTGGCGGACGCGATGGCCGCGCATCCCGTGGTGCTGCACACCGCTGAATACCGTGGGGCGGGCGCGCTTACGGCGGCGGCTCTGGGCGACGCAGCGCGCAAGATCGTGCTGCCGGCAAAGGCGGCGGCGACGGACACGGAGAAGGCCCGGGCCTTTCTCAACGGGCGCGGCACGCCGTTCACGCTCGCGCCGGCCCGGGCCGAGGCGCCACTGGTGCTCACGGTCGGGACCGGAGCCCCGGTGACTGGCTTCGACAAGACGGCCTACGAGAAGGCGCTCGCCCCGGCAGGATATCCCACAAGTGCGGATCCGGCGCGGGTCGACAAGGTGAAGGTCGTCGCGCTCCTGGCGCTGCTGATGATTTACGTGGCGATGGTGTACGGCCCGATCGCGGCCTTCCTCGTCGAGCTGTTCCCGGCGCGCATCCGCTACACCTCGATGTCGCTGCCCTATCATATCGGC
>OMJT01000028.1 GCA_900299415.1 Opitutales bacterium | reverse complement strand
GGGGGGGGCCCCCCCCGGGGCCGCCCCCGCCGCGACCGGCACCGCCACCACCGCGGCCGGCAGCAGGGGCCTGACCGGCGGCCGCTGCCGGCGCCGGCGTGGGAGCTTGGGCCGAAAGCGTCGCGGCGGCGACACAGACGGCGGTGAGAGTGGCAAGGCGAGCGATGATCATGGGGAGGTTGGGTTTACTGCGGTGAAAAGCAGACGCCGGCGCGGAGGGCGCACGGAAATGGGTCCAGCCACCCTAGCAGACACGCCCGGAGCCATCTTGCACGATGGTGCCATAGGGTGGGTCCGCAGTGCCAAGGCGACAAAAAGCAGGCGGGGGGGGGATTCAGCCGGTCCGGACCCAGGCGGCGAGCGCGATCGGGAGGGCGACGCGCTGGCGGGTGACGGTGGCGATGCAGACATGCTCCGTGCTAGCGCGGCCGGCGAGCTTGGCCGGTGGTCCGACGCGAGTGAGTTCGAAGGCGAGCGTGAACGAGTTCTCTGAAAGTCCACGGGGCGTCACCACCACGCGGATCCGGTCGCCCACGGCCAGCGGGCGCAGGTACTCGGCCTCGCTCTTCGCGATGGGCACGACCGTGCCAGTGTCGGCGAAGAACCTCGCGAGGTTGATTCCCGCCGCCCCGAGCGCTTCCTCGTAGGCCTCGTGGCAGAGACGAAGGTAGTTGGCGAAGAACACGACTCCCGCCGCATCCGTGTCGGCAAAGTGAATCGTGCGCTCGTAAGTGAAAGGCATCCGGAGGGGAAGCCACGGAATACACGGAACCCGCGGAAGAGGAATTCATTTTTCCGTGTGTTCCTCGCCTTCCGTCGTTTCCCTGCTGTCCATGACAAAGAACGAGATCGCCGACGCGCTGACCGAGATCGGCACGCTGCTCGACCTCAAGGGTGAGAACCCGTTCAAGGTGCGCGCCTACCAGTCCGGGGCTCGGGTGCTGGAGGCGCTGGAGGAAACGGAACTCGCCCGGCTGATCGCCGCGGATGAACTCGAGAGCGTGAAGGGCATCGGCGAGGCCCTCGCGCAGAAGATCGGCGAGCTGCACGCCACGGGCAAACTTGAGTTCCTCGAGAAGCTACGCGCCTCGGTCGCACCTGGCCTGGTCGAGATGCTGCAAGTGCCGGGCCTCGGGCCGAAGAAGATCAAGGCGCTTCACGACAAGCTCGGCATCGCCGACTTGGGCGCGCTGGCCGCGGCCTGCCGCGACGGGCGGGTCGCCGCCCTCGAGGGCTTTGGGGAGAAGACGCAGGAGAAAATCCTCGCCGGCATCGCCAACCGCGAGGCTTACGGCAAGCGACACCTCTGGTGGGAAGCGTGGGAAGTGGCGCAGCCGATCGTCGCCGGCTTGCGCGCACTGCCGGGCGTCACCCATGCCGAGGCGGCCGGCAGTCTGCGCCGCGGACTTGAGACCGTGGGTGACCTGGATTTTATCGTGGCGGCGCGGGACGTGGTGCCGGTGGTCGACTGGTTCACGACCCAGCCCGGGGTGAAAGAGGTCACCGCCAAGGGCGAGACCAAGGCCAGCGTGCGCTTCGCGAGCGGGCTGCAGGCCGACCTGCGCCTCGTGCCGGCGGAGCAGTTTGTCTTTGCGCTACACCATTTCACGGGCTCCAAGGACCACAACGTGCAGATGCGCCAGCGGGCCCTTGCCCGCGGGCTGCGCCTGAGCGAGTGGGGCTTGGCGGCGGACGATGGGCCCGACGATGGCGGCAAGACGGTGGAGGGTGGCGCGGTTTCAGTCACCGCGGCGGCGCGGCCCGCCACGGTCAAGGCGAAGGTGGCGCAGACGGCAGCGCAGGATCGGGTCATGGTTCGGAACGAGGAGGATCTGTTCAGGAAGCTCGGCCTGCACTTCGTCCCGCCGGAACTGCGGGAGGGAATTGGCGAGATCGAAACTGCCGAGCAGGGAGAATTGCCCCGATTGGTCGAGGCAGGTGATCTGCGCGGTGCGTTTCACAACCACACGACGGCGTCTGACGGCCGCAACACGCTGGCTGAGATGGTCGCCGCCGCCGAGGCACTCGGCTGGGAATACCTCGGCATCGCCGATCATTCGAAGGCGAGCTTCCAGGCAAACGGCCTCTCCGAGGAACGCCTGCTAGCGCAGGTGAAGGAAATCCAGGAGCTTAATGCCTCCCAGCGGTTCAAGACCCACGTTTTCGCCGGTACGGAATGCGATATTCTCGCCGATGGCCGCCTCGACTTCCCGGCCGATGTGCTCGCCCAGCTCGATTACACCGTGGTGTCGGTCCACAACGCCTTTGCGCAGGACGAAGCAAAGATGACCGCCCGAGTCATCAAGGCGATCGAGCAACCACATGTGACGATGCTCGGGCACCTCACTGGCCGCCTGCTGCTGCGGCGCGAGGGCTACAAGGTTGACGCCGCGAAGGTGATCGACGCCGCCATCGCGAACGGGGTGATCATCGAGCTGAACGCGAGCCCTTGGCGGCTCGACATGGACTGGCGCCTCTGGCGCAAGGCGGCCGAGAAGGGCCTGCTCACCTCCATTAATCCCGACGCCCACGAGACCGCGGGTCTCGAGCACGTTCGCGCCGGAATCAATGCGGCCCGCAAGGGCTGGCTGCGAAAGGAGCAGGTGCTTAACACGCGGCCGAAGGCGCAGGTGGCGAAATACTTTGCGGCGAAGCGGGGCTGAAGGGTCGGGCTGAGGTAGAGGAATTTCGGGTCCGGGGTGATGTTGAACGGCATCTCATTGAACCCGCAGAATGCCTGATACATGCGGGACCGGATTACGCCGCGGCGGCGCCAAAACGCACGCCAAAACGGGGCGCCGCGCATTTTGAAATCTGCTTTACTCGCCGGGCCGGCACCACGTTTCTTGCCCCTGTCTCCGCCGTGAATTCACGCCGCCTCCTTGCCGGCCTTTACGTCCTCCTGTTCCTGGCCCTCAGCCTGGGCGCGGGCACCCTGTACCTGAAGCTGCGGCAGGGCTACGACCGGCAGCGGCGGGCGCAGGAGGCACTGCGGAAGGACGTGGCCGAGCTGCGCGGGAAGGTCGCCGCCCAGGAAAAATACCTTGAGCGCCTCCGCACTGACCCCGTGCTGGTGGACCGCCTGCTCCGGGAGCGGTTGAAGTATTCGCGCCCGAACGAGTGGGTCTTCGACTTCGTGGAATGAACACCGCCCCGTCCTCCTCCCCGCTCCCCGAACGGTTCCGCGCCGCCGGTCAAGGCGGGGTCTTCGCGTTTTTCGACCGGCTCGACGCCGCGCAGCGCACGGAGCTCCTCGCGCAGGCGGCCGAGGTCGACCTCGCGGAGGTCGCGCGCCTGCACCGC
>OMJT01000027.1 GCA_900299415.1 Opitutales bacterium | reverse complement strand
CCCCGCCCCGGCCCTGTGCCGGGTTTCTGCCATGAACTCCCCGCTTTCCCGCCGGCGTTTTCTCACGCTTACCGGCGCTGCCTTGCCCCTGACGCTCGCTGCCCCGGCCCTGCTGCGCTCCGCCGCGGCGCCGACCCCGGCCGCGCCGCCGGTGCAGGGGAAAATTCCCCTCGGGCTCGAGCTCTACTCCGTGCGCGGGGCCCTGATGCGCGATCTGGCGGACACGCTCCGGCAGGTGGCCAAGATCGGCTACGAGGCCGTCGAATTCTACGCGCCCTACTTCAACTGGAATTTCCCGCAGGCGAAGGATGTCCGCTCGCTGCTCGATGACTTGGGGATGCGCTGTTACTCCACCCACAACAACTTCACCTCGTTCACGACCGGTTTCGACAAGGCCGTCGAGCTGAACCAGATCCTCGGGTCGCGCTACGTCGTGCTCGCCAGCCCACCCAACACGGCACGTGGGCTCGAGGGTTGGAAGCAGCTCTGCGGCCAGCTCGCCGAGGCGACGACCAGGCTCCAGACCCATGGCCTGACCGCGGGTTACCACAACCACCAGACCGAGTGGGCGCTCCTCGATGGCAACCAGCGCACGATGGACGTGCTCGCCGCCAACACGCCGAAGGAATTCATGCTCCAGTTCGACGTCGGCACCTGCCTCGAGGCCGGCGCCGACCCGATCGCCTGGATCAAGGCCAACCCCGGCCGCATCCGCAGTGTCCACCTCAAGGACTGGGCGCCGGGCGAGACGAAGGACGAGAAAGGCTACCGCGTCCTCTTCGGCGAAGGCGCCGCCCGCTGGCGCGAGATCTGCACCGCCGCGGAGGAATCCGGCGGCGTGGAATTCTACCTCATGGAACAGGAAGGCAGCCGCTATTCGGAGTTCGAAAGCGCCGAGCGCTGCCTGGCGAACTGGAAGCAGCTGCGCGCGAGCCGAACCTGATGGCGTTCAGGCCTGCACCTGCGGCCGCGTCGGCTCGGGCCAGTCGACGTGGAAGAACTTCCCGCGGGGTTGGTCGGTGCGCTCGTAGGTGTGGGCGCCGAAGTAGTCGCGCTGGGCCTGGAGCAGGTTGGCCGGCAGGCGGGCCGAGCGGTAGCTGTCGTAGTACGCGAGGGCCGAGAAGAAGGTCGGGGCCGGCACGCCGCACTCGGCGGCGAGGGAGACGACCTTGCGCCAGTTGGCCTGTGCCTGCTTCACCGTCTTGTTGAAGTACGGGTCGAGGAGCAGGTTCGCCAGGTTCGGGTTCCGGACATAGGCCTCGGTGATCTTCTGCAGGAAGGCGGCGCGGATGATGCAGCCGCCGCGGAAGATCTGGGCGATCTCGCCGAAGTTCAGCTTCCAGCCGTACTCCTGCTGGGCGGTGCGCATCAGCTGGAAGCCCTGCGCGTACGAGCAGATCTTCGAGCAATAGAGCGCGTCGTGGATCGCCTGGACCAGGGCCTTCTTCGAGGCGCGGTACTTCTTGCCTGGGCCCTTGAGGATCTTCGCGGCGGCGACGCGCTCATCCTTGATCGCGGAAATGCAGCGGGCGAACACCGCTTCGGCAATCGTCGGGGCCGGCACGCCCATGTCGAGGGCGTTGGTCGACGTCCACTTGCCCGTGCCCTTCTGGCCGGCGGTGTCGAGGACGACGTCCACGAACGCCTTCTTCCGCGTCGCCGGGTCCTTCTGCTTCAGGATGTCGGCGGTGATCTCGATCAGGAAGCTGTCGAGCGCGCCCTGGTTCCACTCGGCGAAGATCTCACCCATCTCGGCGGGCTTGAGGCCAAGGAGGCCCGACATCAGCGCGTAGGCCTCGCAGATCATCTGCATGTCGCCGTACTCGATCCCGTTGTGGACCATCTTCACGTAATGGCCCGCGCCGTTCTCGCCGATGTAGGTCGTGCAGGGCACGCCGCCGGACACGGGCTGGCCCGGCTTGGCGCCGGCGATCGGCCGGCCGGTCTTCGCATCGACCTTGGCCGCGATGGCCTCCCAGATCGGCTTCAGTTCCTGCCACGCGGCGAACTCGCCGCCGGGCATGAGCGACGGGCCGAAGCGCGCGCCCTCCTCACCGCCGGACACGCCGGAGCCGATGAAGCGCAGTCCTTTTTCGCGCAGCGCCTTCTCGCGCCGGATGGTGTCGGTCCACAGCGCGTTGCCGCCGTCGATGATGATGTCGCCCGGCTCGAACAGCGCGGCGAGTCCGTCGATCACGGCGTCGGTGGGCTTGCCGGCCTGCACGAGGATCACGGCCTTGCGGGGCCGGGCGAGGGAGGCGACGAATTCCGGAAGAGTCTTGGTGCCGACGAGCCCGCCCGGGGTGTGCGGGTTCTCCGCCACGAAATTGTCGGTCTTCTCCGTCGTGCGGTTGTAGACCGAGATCTGAAAACCGTGGTCGGCGATGTTGAGGGCGAGGTTCTGGCCCATCACGGCGAGGCCGATGAGCCCGATGTCGGAATGCGTCTTTGGCATGGCGGACGGGAAGTTGGCCACAAACGCGGCCGAAAAACCATCTGAAACCGGGGAGTAATCTGGGACTCAGGAAATCAGGGGTAATCCGCCGCAGGCATACGGACCTCGGCCCCCTGATTTCCTGAATTCCAGATCCAAACGCCCGATCACATCTTCGGGCCCTGCTGCTGCTTACCGCCGTAGCTGCCCTTGCTGGGGAAGAACGGGGCGATCTTCTCGACCAAGGGAGTCAGGAACTTCGGTTCACTGCGCTCGTACACCCAATTGAAAAGCACGATCACGGTGATCACGAAGCAGAGAACGCCGAGCACCACCTTGTTCATCTGGGCGATCTTGCGGAAGAAGACGACCAAGACCACGAAGCCGGCCAGCACGGCCGCGATCTTCAGCCAGGTGATCGGCGGCAGCTGCTTCAGCGAGTCGAGCGCGGTGGCGGCGAGCGGGAACATGGCCGGAGGAATAAACCGGCGGCTTGGCATGACGAGCGCAAACCGGGGCGGGAAATACGGGGCCGGCGGATAAATCGGATTTTTACCGCGGCGGCGCCGCCTGCGCGTGCTCGCCCCGCGTGGCGCAGTTGATCCAGGCCGGCTCGGTCCCCGCGTAGTGCTCTTTCTTCCAGATCGGCACGCGGGCCTTGAGCTCGTCGATGATGTAGCGGCTGGCGGCGTAGGCGGCGTCGCGGTGCTCGGCTGTCACGCCGACCCAGACCGCCATGTCGCCGATCGCGAGCGAACCCGTGCGGTGCACCGCGACCATCCCCAGCACGGGAAATTTCGCGCGCGCCTCGGCCATGACCCGCTCGCCCTCCTTCACCGCCAGTGCCGGATAGGCCTCGTAGTCGAGGCGCTGCACCGGCTGGCCGTCGTTGTGGTTGCGCACCCAGCCGGCGAAGGTCACGCACGCGCCGGCCCGCGCTTCGCCGAGCGCTT
>OMJT01000026.1 GCA_900299415.1 Opitutales bacterium | reverse complement strand
CCGCGCCGCCAGCGGCGCGCCGACGCCGGGCTCCGGCGCGACCTCGGCCGGGCGCACCGGCTCGGGCGGTTCGGCAAAGAGCGAGGGCTGGTCGTCAGGATGCATGCTCGGGGTCTTGTGACCGCGGATTACACGGATTGCACGGATGAAGACAGACCGGGTTCCGAGCCCCCATCCGTGAAATCCTCAGTTAAAAAGGCACTTTTCCGAAGATTGAGTGAAAGATCGGTCCGGTTTTTTGCGTTTTAGGGAGCATGGACCCAACTCTGCCCCTTTCTATCGATGGCATCCGCAGCCTGATCCACACGGTTCGCGGCCGGCGGGTCATTCTCGATACCGACCTCGCGGCACTCTACGAAGTGCCCACGCACCGCTTCAATGAAGCGGTGAAACGCAATGCCCGTCGCTTTCCGGAAGACTTCCGTTTCCAGCTTAGCCAAGCCGAGTCGTCGGTTCTCAGATCCAGCCCGGCTGTTTCGGAAGCACCTGAAAAACAAAATCTTAAAAGTATCTCATCGCAAATGGCGATGAGATCCGCGTCGAAGCGTAGTCCCATTTACCTGCCCTGGGCTTTCACCGAACACGGCGCCCTGATGGCCGCCAATGTCCTGCGCTCCCAACGGGCTGCGGACGTCTCGGTCCATGTAATCCGCGCCTTCATCCATTTGCGCGACGCGCTGGCGGTCCATCACGAACTCGCCGCACGATTGAGCGAGCTGGAGCGAAAGTCGTCGGGACATGACACCGCGATTTCCGAACTTTGCGAAGCGATCCGGTTGCTGCTGGCCAATCCGGAACCACCCCACGACCGCAAGATCGGCTTCGACGGGCCGTGAACCGCACGCTCGGCCATCGGGCCCCACTGCTGTGGATCGTGCTGCCTTTCCTGACCGGATTGGCCGCCGGCCGGGCCGGGCTGCCCGCGCCTGTACCGGGGCTGCTGGGGTGCGCGCTGGTGCTGGCGGCGCTCGCGCTGTGGGGTGCTCGCGAAGACCATCGCGGCTGGGGCCTGATGCTCGCCGCAGCGATGTTCCTCTCGGGTGATGTCAGCCACGCGCTGCACCAACGCCACCTGCCGGTCCGCGAACAACTGCCACCGCGGGAAGCCGAACTGGAGCTGGAGATCGAGCGGCTCTTCGCCTCGCGCCGTTCGGACCGCCTCGTGGGACTGGCGCGCGTCACGGGCACGCAGCCGCATCTCCGCAACCTGCGCGGCCAACGCCTTTACGTGGCCCTCGCCCTCGCCCCGGGGCGTCCGGCCCCGATCGTCTCGGCGCGGGTCGGCGCCCGCGGCGTGCTGACTCCGCTGCCCGCCGCCGTCACGGGTGCCACCTTTGACCGTTACCTTGCCGACTCCGGCGTGAACTTCCGCCTCGAACGGGGAACCGTGCTCGCGGAGCTGGAGCCGGCCAATGCTTACCGGCGTTTCTGCGCGGCGGCGGCGGCGCGATTCGAGGCGATCCTGTCGCGCGACAAGCCCCGCCGGCCGGAGCTCGCCGCGGCGTACCGTGCCATGGTGCTGGGCCGGCAGCAGGAACTCGACGAAGAGCAGGTGCGCGAGTTCCGCCTGAGTGGCACGATGCACGTCTTCTCGATCAGCGGGATGCACATCGCTGTGATCGCGCTGGCCCTGCAGACGGGACTAGCCGCGCTGCGGCTCCCGGCGCTCCTGCGGCTCGGGATCGAGCTGGGGGCGCTCTGGCTGTACGTCGACATCACAGGCACGGCACCTTCGGCGGTGCGGGCGTTTGTGATGGTGGCGCTGGTGCGGCTCGCGCTCGCAGCGCGGCGCCCGCTGAATCTGCTCGCCGCGCTGACCGCCTCGCTAGGCCTCGTGCTGCTGGTGGCGCCGCTGCAGGTGTTCACGGCGAGCTTCCAGATGAGCTACGGGATCGTGGCCGCACTGTTCCTGTTCGGACTCCCCTTGGACGAGGCCTGGCGGCAGCGCGGGGAACCCTTCCAGCTGCTGCCCAAGGCAGCCTGGCGCTGGTGGCACCACGCAGGGCGTGCGCTCTGGACCTGGCAGCGGGCCGCCGTAGCCATCGGGCTGTCGTCCGCTCTGGTGGGGACCATCACCGGGCTGCATTTTTTCGGCCTGTTCACCCCCGGGGCGATGCTGGTGAACCTCGCCCTGATCCCGCTTTCGACCACGGTCATCTGGGCGGGACTCCTCGCGCTGCTCACCGTGCTGCCGAGGCTGGACTGGCGCAGCGCACTCTTTAATCGGGCCGCACTCGTGCTGCTCTGGCTCTCGGACCATGCGATCAGGGCCGCCCTGCGCCTGCCCGCGATGTGGTTCGAGGGCCGTTGCACGCATCCCTGGCTCGGCGAGGCCGCGCTGGTCGGCTTGCTGGCCCTCCTCCTCGCCGGCTACGCCCTCGGCTGGCGCCGCCGATACGGCGGCTTCTGGATGCCGTTCGTATATGTCGCACTCGTGCTGCTGCTGGGCGCGAAGTTTATTTAACCACGGATTTCACGGATTACACGGATGCCAATCTTTCATGAAAAGCTGACGCAGGAGGTCTTAGGAGCTGCCTTTACGGTGGCGAACAAGCTGAGACCCGGACTCGACGAGAAGCTCTATGAGCGAGCCATGGTGATTGAGCTGACAAAACGCGGGCATCGGCTCGAGCAGCAGCGGGTTTTCCCCGTCTACTACGATGGGATCGAAATCGGGGAACTTATTCCCGACCTGATCGTTGATGGCGCACTGGTCGTAGACCCAAAGGTGGTCAGCGCCTTCAACGAAGCCCACATCGCCCCAATGCTCGGCTATCTCAACATCACTGGGCTACGGGTCGCGCTCTTGCTGAACTTCAAAAACGCCAGCGTGGAGTGGAAACGCATCGTACGATGATCGATCCCTCAGGCAGATTTATCCACGAATCCCCCGGAGATGTCTCGAGTCCTTCTCCCATCCGTGAAATCCGTGTAATCCGTGGTTAAAATTCCTCGTGTCTTCCCGGGGATCCGTGGTCAAAACATCGCCATGAAAAGCGCCTACGAACTCGCGATGGAGCGGCTGGCCAAGTCCGACCCCTCGGCCGGCAAGCCCCTCACGGCTGAGCAGAAATCCCGCCTCGCGGAGATTGACCGCGTGTACCAGGGCAAGCTGGCCGAGCGGGAGATCTTCCTGAAGAAGCAGCTCAACGACGCCCTCGCCGACGGCAAGGCCGACGAGTACGAGAAGATTCAGAAGCAACTCGCCAGCGAACGCGCCCGCCTCGAAGAGGAGCGCGAGGAGGAGAAGGAACGCGTGCGGCGATCCTGATCCGAATCCCACACTTTTTTAACCACGGATTTCACGGATTACACGGATGAGGAGCTCGGAATCCTAACCATCCGCGCAATCCGTGGAATCAGCGGTCAAAAACCCTGCTTGTCCCACCCGCCAATCCCCATGCCGACAAAATCCAAATCCCGCCGCGTCGTGCTGCTCGTCGGTACCGTCAAAGGTGCGTTCCTCTACCATAGCGACGCGCGCCGCAAGAAGTGGACAATGACCGGGCCGCATCTCCCAGGCTGGGAAATCTACAGCCTGTGCGGCGATCCGCGACGCAACCGCATCCTCGCCGGCACGAGCAGCTTTGTCTACGGCACGACCCTGCGGGAATCTTCGGACCTCGGGAAGACCTGGAAACAGGTCAAGGCCGGCCCCGCCTACTCCGCCGAGTCCGGCTTTGAGCTGAAGCACATCTGGCAGATTGTGCCCGGACATCCCTCGGAACCCGGCACCTGGTACGCCGGCGTCGAGGAGGCCGGGTTGTTCGTCAGCCGCGATGACGGCAAGACCTGGCAGGAGCTGGACGGACTGACCAAGCATCCCTCGCGCAAGCTCTGGTTCCCCGGCAATGGCGGCATGTGCCTGCACACGATCCTCGTCGACCCTGCCAACCCGCTCCGGCTGTGGGTCGCCGCATCCGCCATCGGCGTCTTCCGCAGCGACGACGGCGGCAAGACCTGGGAGACAAAGAACCGCGGCCTTCCCACCGTGCCCACCGGCCAGCCCGCCGAGCTCGAAGTCGGCCGCTGCGTGCACAAGATGGTGCTCGATCCGCATCGCCCCGGCACACTCTACCAGCAGTTCCACGGCGGCGTATTCCGGTCCGACGATGCCGGTGACTCCTGGCGATCGATCGCCGCCGGCCTGCCGGGCAATTTCGGCTTCCCCATGGTCGTCACCGCCCGCGGCGACGTCTTCATCGTGCCCCTGCACAGCGACGAGCAGCGCTTCATGGCCCAGGGCGCCCTGAAGGTCTACCGCACCTGCGATCGCGGCCGGACCTGGCGGGCGCTGGCGCGCGGCTTGCCGACGGACCCACATTACGTCGGCGTGCTGCGCGACGCCATGGCCACCGACCCGCTCGACCCCGCGGGCGTGTATCTCGGCACGACCTCGGGTGAAGTCTTCGCCTCCGCCGACAATGGCGACAGCTGGACCCGCCTGCCGGGCAACCTCCCCCGCATCACGACGGTGAAGACCTGGGTGCGGTGAGCCGGTCACAGACGTTTTTAACCACGGATTTCACGGATAGGAAGTTGGAAACGAGCTTGGGGCATCCCCGAACGGAGGTTTTCCAACAATCCGTGTCATCCGTGAAATCCGTGGTTAAACTTCCGATGCCCTGCCCATGAAGATCGAGGTTTCCCTCCCCTCCCTCCTCGCCGATTCCGCTGGCGGGAAGCGCCGGTTCACCGTCGAGGCCGACACGCTGGCCGGTGCGTTGGCCGCCATGCTTGAGGCCCATCCCCTGCTCCGGCCCCACCTCTACGACGAGGCGATGCGCACGCGGAAACACGTGCTGATCTTCTTCAACGACGAGAACGTGGCCACCCTGCCCGATCGAAACGTGCGCCTGAAGCCCGGCGACCGCCTGCAGGTCGTGCAGGCCGTGTCGGGGGGATGACTGACCGGCTAACGGCGGCGCATTTTCGATACCCGCGAGTAGTCCGGCCCCAGGTTCGCCGCCTCGCTGACCGCCTTGGCCCTCGCCTGCGAATGGAGCCCGTCGGTCAGCCTAGCCCTTCGTCGCCTCGGCGTAAGCCTCCATGCCCACGCACGAGCAGACGAGGTTGCGGTCGCCGTAGACGTTGTCGACGCGGCCGACCGCGGGCCAAAACTTGTGGGCACGGACGAAGGGCGTGGGGAACGCCGCCAGCTCGCGGGAGTAGGCGCGGTCCCAGGTGTCGGCGCAGACGACCTTCGCGGTGTGCGGGGCGAGCTTCAGCGGGTTGCTCGCCTTGTCGGCCTCGCCGTTCGCCACCGCCTGCATCTCGCCGTGAATCGCGATCAGGGCATCGCAGAAGCGGTCGAGCTCCGACTTCTCCTCGCTCTCCGTCGGCTCGATCATGAAGGTGCCGGGCACGGGGAACGACAGGGTCGGCGCGTGGTAACCGTAATCCATCAGGCGCTTCGCGGCATCCTCCGCCTCGAGGCCGTGCTTCTTCCAGCCGCGGAGGTCGACGATGCACTCGTGGGCCACGAGGCCCGCCGCCCCGCGGAAGAGCACAGGGAAGAACGCGCCGAGGCGCTTCGCCACATAGTTCGCCTTGAGGATCGCGGCCTTGGTGGCGTCGGTCAGGCCCGCCGCGCCCATCATGCGGATGTACATCCAGGAGATGACGAGGATGGAAGCCGAGCCCCAGGGCGCGGCGGAGACGGCGCCCATTGGGGATTTGGGATTTGAATTCTGGGACACCGAAACCAACGGGTGACCCGGCAGGAAGGGCGCGAGGTGCGCGGCCACGCCAATCGGGCCCATGCCCGGGCCGCCGCCGCCATGCGGGATGCAGAAGGTCTTGTGCAGATTGAGATGGCAGACATCGGCACCGATGTGACCGGGCGAAGTGAGACCGACCTGCGCGTTCATGTTCGCGCCGTCCATGTAGACCTGGCCGCCGTGCCGGTGCACGATGGCGCAGATGTCGCGGATCGTCGGCTCGAACACACCGTGGGTCGACGGGTAGGTGACCATCAGCGCCGCGAGGTCCGCCGCGTGCGCCGCGGCCTTGGCGGTGAGGTCGGCCACGTCGATGTTGCCGGCGCTGTCGCACGCCACGGGCACGACCTTGAAGCCGCACATCGCGGCGGTGGCAGGATTCGTCCCGTGGGCGGAGGTCGGGATAAGACACACATGGCGGCGCCCCTCGCCGCGCGACTCGTGCCATGCACGAATCGTGAGGAGCCCGGCATACTCGCCCTGCGAGCCAGCATTGGGCTGGAGCGAGACGGCGGCAAAGCCGGTGATTTCCGCCAGCCAGATCTCGAGCTCACGGAAGAGCCGCTGGTAACCGCGGGTCTGCTCGGCCGGGGCGAAGGGATGGAGCGCGCCAAATTCCGGCCACGACACCGGAAACATCTCACTCGTGGCGTTGAGCTTCATCGTGCACGACCCGAGGGAAATCATCGAGTGACAGAGCGAGAGATCCTTCGCCTCGAGCCGCTTGATGTAGCGGAGCATCTCGTGCTCGGTATGGTAACGATTGAAGACGGCGGCGGTAAGGAACTCCGATATTCTCGCGAAGTTCGCGGGGAATTCCGCCTTTGGTGCGTCGCCCGCTTTGGCCGGCGCCAACTTGGCCGACTCACTGAAGCACGAGAGGATGGCCTGCACCTCGTCGATGGTCGCAATCTCGTCGAGCGCGATCCCCACGGTGTAATCGTCAACTGGACGGAGGTTGATCCGCTTCGCAGCGGCGGCGGCATGGACCCGCGCGGCGGCGACGTTGCCGACGGTGAGCGTGTCGAAGACCGGCTCGGCATTGACCTTCGCCCCGGCGGCCCGGAGGCCGTCCGCCAGGAGGCCGGTCAGGGCTTTTAACCGGCGGGCGATGCGGCGCAGGCCCTCAGGACCATGGTAGACCGCATACATCGAGGCCATGACCCCGAGCAGCACCTGGGCCGTGCAGATGTTCGACGTGGCCTTATCGCGCCGGATGTGCTGCTCGCGCGTGCCGAGGGCAAGGCGCAGGGCGGGGTCGCCCTGGGCGTCCTTCGAGACGCCGACCAGGCGGCCGGGCATCTGCCGCTTGAAGTCATCCTTCGTCGCGAGGAACCCGGCGTGCGGCCCACCGAAACCAATTGGCACGCCGAAGCGCTGGGCCGAGCCGACGGCAACGTCCGCCCCGAATTCGCCCGGCGCCCCCAGCAGAGTGAGCGCGAGCAGGTCGGTGGCGACGATCGTGAAGGCCCCGGCGGCATGCGCGGCGGCGAAGAATTCCGCGAAGTCATGGATGGACCCGGTGGTGTCCGGGTACTGCACGAGCACGCCGAAGCAGCCCGGGCCGGGGCGGAAGGTGCGGTGGTCTCCGACCTCGACCGCGACCCCGAGCGGGCGGGCGCGGGTGCGGACGATGTCGATCGTCTGCGGGTGGCAGCGCTCGGAAACGAAGAAGCTGCGGTGGGCGTCGGCCTCGCCCTCCTTCAGGCGGTGGCACATCATCATCGCCTCGGCGGCCGCAGTGCCCTCGTCGAGCATCGAGGCGTTGGCGATCTGCAGGCCGGTGAGGTCGCAGACCATGGTCTGGAAGTTCAGCAGCGCCTCGAGCCGGCCCTGGGAAATCTCGGCCTGGTACGGCGTGTAGGCCGTGTACCAGCCCGGGTTCTCGAGGATGGTGCGCTGGACCACGCCCGGCGTGTGCGTGCCGTGGTAGCCGAGCCCGATGAAACTCCGCCAGACCTGGTTTTGCGACGCGATCCCGCGCAGCTCGGCCAACGCCGCGCTCTCGCCCAGGGGCTCCGGCAGCGTCAGCGGTCCGCGCCGGATCGCGGCCGGCACCGCGGCATCCACCAGCGCGTCCACCGAGACCTGTCCCAGCTCGGCAAGCATCGCCGCGGTGTCGGCTGCGTTGTCACCCGTGTGGCGGCGGGCAAAGCTGTCGGTGGGAGCAAGCGGGTCGGTCGGCTGGGACATGCGGGGCGAACGTAGGACGCCGCCCCCACCGCGCAACCGCGTTCTCGCCGCGGCGGAACGAAATTCATTCTCGTTCCGGGGGCCGTTGTCTTTCTCCTAAGGCATGGCCGTTGCGTCCCCCTACTCCACCCCCGCCGCCCGCGCGGCGTATGTGGACCGGCGGTTAGCCGAGCTGTACCCGGAGACCCCGGTGCCGCTGGACCACCAGGACGCCTTCACTCTGCTCATCGCCGTGCTGCTCTCGGCCCAATGCACCGACAAGCGCGTCAATCTCGTGACCCCCGCGCTCTTCGCCCGGGCCGACACGCCGCGGAAGATGGCCGCCGTGCCCGTGGACGAGATCCTGGGCCTCATCCGCACCTGCGGACTGGCCCCAGGCAAGGCGAAGGCCATCGCCGGCCTCTCGCGGATCCTGATCGAGCAGCACGGCGGACAGGTCCCGCGCACCTTCGCAGAACTCGAGGCCCTGCCCGGCGTCGGCCACAAAACTGCCAGCGTTGTCATGGCCCAGGCGTTCGGCGTGCCGGCCTTCCCGGTCGATACCCACATTCACCGCCTCGCCAAGCGCTGGAGACTCAGTTCGGGGAAAAACGTGGAGCAGACCGAGCGCGATCTGAAACGGCTCTTCCCCGAATCCCACTGGAACCAGCTCCACCTGCGGATCATCTTCTACGGCCGCGAGCACTGCACCGCCCGGGGCTGCGACGGTCACACCTGCGAGATCTGTCACACCCTCTCGCCCCGGAAACCACGCGCATCCCGGGCCGGAACGGTTTCGGAAATATCCCGGCCCTAATGTGGCTCTCAGCCTAACCCACCCATCTCCGGCCGGCTCATCGAGCCAGCCCTACCCCCGGTCCCATCTGCCATCTTCCAACTCCGGCGTGTAGCGCCTTTCCAAACCCAACTCTCATGAACAAAACCTCCCGTCTGCTTCTGATCGCCCTCTCCCTCGCCTCGGCCAGCCTCTTCGCGCAACCCCCGGGCGGCCAGCCTCCTGCCCCTGGCGGACCCGGCGGCATGCGTGGCGGTGGTCGCGGCGTCGGCATCCAGACCGGCGTTTCCTCGCGCACGAGCCCGCACGAGACGATCAGCGCCAACATCAACAACCGGGTTGTCTCGATCACGTACGGCCGTCCCTACTCGAAGGCGCCGAAATCGACCGAAATCCGCAAGATCTGGGGCACGCTCGTGCCGTGGGGCCAGGCCTGGCGCCTCGGCGCCGACGAGGCCACGCTGCTCCTCACGCCGGTCGACCTCGTCCTCGGCGGCAGCGTCACCGTCCCCGCCGGCGCCTACACGCTCTACATGATGCCGGTTGAGAACGGCGCCTCGCAGTTGGTGTTCAGCAAGAACGTCGGCAAGTGGGGCATCCCGGTGGACACCGCCTCTGACGTCGCGAAGGTCGACCTCAAGAAGTCCGCCCTCAGCCCGGCCAACGACCAACTTACCCTCGCCGTCCAGTCGGCCCCGGTCGCCGCCCCCGCGGCGGGCGCAGCCCCCGCCAATCCGACTGTGACGCTCCGCATCATGTGGGAGGCCACCGAGTACTCCGTCGACTTTGCTGTGAAGCAATAGGCCCCTCCGGGGGCCCCTGGGAAAGGCGCGGCGGAACACGAGCCCGCCGCGCCTTTTTTGCGCCCAAAACAGGATTGATTCACCCGCAGGGACACCCCACGTTCCGCCTCCCACCGGACGCTTAGCTCAGTTGGTTAGAGCACGTGCTTCACACGCACGGGGTCACAGGTTCGAGTCCTGTAGCGTCCACCAT
>OMJT01000025.1 GCA_900299415.1 Opitutales bacterium | reverse complement strand
TCGGGCACGGGAAGGATTTCGTCCCGGCATTGAGACAATCGGCTTGGTTTTCGAGACGTCGCCCGGTAGCGAGGGCAGGGTGCGGTCGGTAGGATCGCACCCTCAGCGATGTCGATCGTTCAGGAAAAGGTCATCCTTCCCGCCGGGCAGTCCTTCCGGCTGCTGCGCTGGCGCCAGAACCTGCGCGACGTCGAGGTCCTCGTTGCCCCCAACCGCCGGCAGCGTCTGGTCGGGGAGGGACAGCACTGGCATTTTCACGAGGCGTGCGAGCTGATCTGCTTCGAGTCGGGCACCGGCACCAGTTTCATCGGGGACCGCATCCAGCCGCTCAGCGCGGGCGATGTGGTGCTGCTCGGCTCGAACCTCCCTCACTACTGGCATATGCGGGGACCCTCCAGCGGCTGGGTGGTGCAGTGGCACTGGAGTCCGTCGGCCCATTTCTGGGCGATCCCCGAATCCGCCGATCTCGAACGCCTGCACAAGGAGGCCGTCCGGGGCATCCAGTATTCCGGCCGCACCGCGCCGCGCATCGCCGCGCAGTTGGCCCAGCTCACCGGCACGCGGGGCATCGAGCGGCTGGCGATTTTCCTGCGCGCGCTGGGCCTGGCGGCCGCCGCGCCGGCGGAGGAGCGGCAGCCGGTCACGCGGAACTTCGTGAGTTTCGGGCCCGGCTCCAGCCACGAGGCGGCGATGCAGGCGGTCATCCGTCATGTCTTCGAGAATTTCCGCCGGCCGGTGCCGGTGGCGGAGATCCTGGCCGTGGCACGGATGAGCCGGCCGACGTTTGCGCGCCAGTTCAAGGCCCACGCCGGCATGTCGCTGCGCGCTTTCCTGCAGCAGGTGCGGCTCGAGGCCGTGGCCCACGAGCTGGCGGTGAGTGGCCGCACCATCTCGGAGATCGCCTTGGGCAACGGCTTCTCCGAGCTGTCCTTCTTCAACCGGCTTTTCCGGCGTGTGCATGGCTGCCGGCCGCTGGAATTTCGTCGCCGGGCCCGGGACAAGGCCCTCCACCCCTCCGTACCTAACCCTGTTTCCGGCCTTCTGAGGAGCCGGTCCGTTTCCATCCCTTGACATGAAGAAACCCACCCAGCACTTCCCCGGCATTGCCCCGATTCGCTTTGAGGGCCCCGGCACCGATAATCCCCTGGCGTTCCGCCACTATGACCCGGCCGAGCGCTTTGACGGCCGTACTCTGGAGGAGCACCTGCGCTTCTCGGTCGCGTACTGGCACAGTTTCCGCGGCACGGGCGGCGACCCGTTCGGGCCGGGCACGATCCAACGACCCTGGGAGCAGGGGAGGGACCCGCTTGCGGTGGCGAAGGTCCGGCTCGAGGCCGGGTTTGAGTTCTTCCAAAAGATCCGGTCGCCGTTCTGGTGCTTCCATGACCGGGATATCGCCCCCGAGGGCGCCACGCTCGCCGAGACCAACCGGAATCTCGACAAGGTCGTGGCCCACGCGAAGGCCTTGCAGAAGGCCACCGGCGTGAAGCTGCTCTGGGGCACGGCCAACCTGTTCTCCCATCCCCGCTACATGTGCGGCGCCGCCACGAATCCCGACGCGCATGTCTTCGCCTATGCCGCCGCGCAGGTAAAGAAGGCCCTCGAGGTCACCCTCGAGCTCGGCGGCCAGAACTACGTCTTCTGGGGCGGCCGCGAGGGCTACGAGACCCTGCTCAACACCGACCTCAAGCGCGAGCAGGCGCACCTCGCCGCGTTCCTGCACATGGCGGTCGATTACGCGAAGGAGATCGGCTTCAAGGGCCAGTTCCTCATCGAGCCGAAGCCGAAGGAGCCGACCAAGCATCAGTACGACTTCGACGTCGCCAGCGGCATCGCCTTCCTGCGGACCTTCGGGCTTGAGAAGCACTTCAAGTTCAACATCGAGACCAACCACGCCACGCTCGCCGGGCACACCTTCCAGCACGAGATCGAGACCGCCGCCGCGGTCGGAATGCTCGGCTCGATCGACGCCAACACCGGCGACTTGCTGCTCGGCTGGGACACGGACCAGTTCAATACCGACGTGCGCGAGCTCACGCTCGCGATGCTTTCCATCCTCAAGGCCGGCGGTCTCGGCACCGGCGGCTTCAATTTCGACGCCAAGCTGCGCCGCACCTCGATCGACCCCGAGGACCTGTTCCACGCCCACATCGGCGGCATGGATGCCTATGCGCTGGCCTTCAAGATCGCCCGCCGGATCATCGCCGACGGCCAGCTCTCCCTCTTCGTGGCCGACCGCTACGCGTCCTACGATTCCGGTTTCGGCCGGGACATCGAGCGGCGCAAGACCGGCTTCCGTCAGCTCGACGCGCTCGTGCAGAAGAAGCTCGGCGAGCCCAAGCCGCGCTCGGCCAAACAGGAGTATCTCGAGAACCTGCTCGCCCGCTACCTGCACTGAGCCGTCCAGCCATGTCGCTCTTCATTGGCATCGATTCCGGTACCCAGGGGGTCAAGGCCGTCGCGCTCGACCTCGACTCCGGCCGCGTGGTCGCCGAGGCTCGCGCGCCGCACCGGCTGATCGGCGGACTGCCCGCCGGGCACATGGAGCAGCACCCGCGCGATTGGGTCACGGCCCTCGACCGCGTGCTGCGCAAGGTTGCCGCGGGCGTCGACCGTCGCCGCGTCCGCGGGATCGGCGTGTCGGGGCAGCAGCACGGCTTTGTGCCGCTGGATGGCAGTCATCAGGTCATTCGCCCGGCCAAGCTCTGGTGCGATACCAGTACCACCGAGGAGTGTGCGCTCATCACCGCCCGCCTCGGTGGGCCGAAGGCGGCGGTCAAGCAGACCGGTAATGCCATCCTGCCGGGCTACACGGCCCCGAAAATCCTCTGGCTGCGCCGACACGAGCCGGCCAACTACCGCCGGCTCCGGCATGTGCTGTTGCCGCACGACTACCTGAACTTCCACCTCACGGGACGGCTGACGATGGAGGCCGGTGATGCCTCGGGCACTGCGCTCCTGGATGTCCGACGCCGCTCCTGGTCGCGGGCCGCGCTCGCGGCGATCGATCCCCGGCTGGCCGAGTGGCTGCCGCCGTTGATCGAGGCTCATGAGTCGGCCGGCACGCTTCGGCCGAAGCTCGCCCAGGCCTATGGGCTTCCGCCCGGCGTGGTGGTCAGCGCCGGCGGCGGCGACAACATGATGGGCGCGATCGGTACGGGGAACGTTCAGCCCGGCGTCGTGACCGCCAGCCTTGGCACAAGCGGCACGATCTACGCCCAGGCCCGCCGTCCCGTGGTGGATCCGCAGGGCGAGATCGCGGCCTTCTGCGACTCGACCGGTGGCTGGCTGCCCTTGCTCTGCACGATGAATGTCACGACCGCGACCGAAGCCGTGCGCAGCCTGCTCGGCCTCGTCCACGCCGCCCTGGATCGGGCCGTGGCGGGCGTGCCGCCGGGCGCTGACGGATTGCTGCTCTTGCCGTACCTCGCCGGCGAGCGGACCCCGAATGTGCCGAATGGCACGGGCGTACTGTTCGGCCTCACGGGCCGGACAATTGCCGCAGGCCATCTCGCGCGGAGTGCCATGGAGGGCGTCGCCCTCGGCCTCAACTACGGCCTGCGCCGGCTCAACGAGCTGGGCGTACGACCCAAGGAGATCCGTCTCACCGGCGGCGGCGCCAAGTCGGCCGCGTGGCGGCAGATCATGGCCGATGTTTTTGCTGTGCCCGTGGTGGCGATGAAGCAGGACGAGGGCGCCGCCCTCGGCGCTGCGCTGCAGGCGGCCTGGTGCGTGTCCCGTCAGGACGGCGGGAAGTCTTCCCTCCCAGCTCTTGCAGCGCGGGTGGTGGCGCTCGACTCTCGTACCCGTTGCGAGCCCCGCCACGCCGCCGCCGCCCGCTACCGCGAGTTGCAGGGCTTGCAGGACGACCTCAGCCGGGCCCTGCGCCCGCTGTTCGATCGGCACCGCGGGTTGCTGACGCAATTGTGACGGAGGATCGGAGAATCGGCTTCCGGACCTCCGGTCCTCTGATCCTCCAGCTCACGAACCCGGGCTTGCCTCGTCCCGCTGGCACCGGTTTCGTCATCGGTTCCTCCGGATGAACCATGGCTGAAATCTCCAAGAGCTACGAACCGCGTGACGTCGAGCAGCGCTGGTATGCGGCCTGGCTGGCCGCGAAGTGCTTTCGCGCCGACCCGCAGCCGGGTCAGGAGACCCATACCATCGTCATCCCGCCACCGAACGTCACCGGCATCCTGCACATGGGCCACGTGCTCAATAACACGTTGCAGGACGCGCTCACCCGCCGCGCTCGCCTCGAGGGCAAGGCG